>PMYN01000097.1 GCA_003171215.1 Gemmatimonadota bacterium
GGAAGCGTGACGATCTCGTCCACTGCTTCCCTCACGATGTCGAGATTGTGCTCGCCAACCCGCTTCACCCGAAGCCCGTCGATGATGCAGTCGACCCGGTCCAGCGTCACCAGATGACCGGCCTCCACGCTCCTCTGCATTCCCGGCGCGCCAGACGACTCGACGCCAACGATCCGAACCCTCGGGTTGATGCTCTTGATCGCCAGCGAAACTCCCGAGATCAGGCCGCCGCCGCCGATCGGCACCACGACTACGTCCACCTCCGGCCAGTCCTCGATGATCTCGAGGCCGACCGTCCCCTGGCCTGCAATGAGCTGCAGGTCATCGAATGGATGGATATAGGTGAGGCCGCGTTCCTCCACGAGCTGCTTTGCCTTCTCGTTCGCCTCGTCCCAGATCGACCCGTGAAGCACGACTTCGGCACCATACGCCCGCGTCGCTTCGATCTTCGAAGGGGTCGCGTTCGTCGCCATCACGACCACGGCCTTCATTCCATGGATCGCCGCCGCCAACGCCACCCCCTGCGCGTGATTGCCGGCCGACGAGCAGATCACGCCGCGACGGCGCTGCTCCTCGGTCAGCTGCGGAAACTTGTTCAGTGGCCCGCGGATCTTGTACGACCCAGTTCTCTGGAGGTTCTCCGCCTTGAGCCGGACGTCGAACCCGGTACGCTCGCTCAGCGTGCGCGACGTGAGCAGCGGCGTGTGGTACGCGTGTTCGGACACGCGCCTGCGTGCTTCGGTGAACTCCGCCTTGCCGGGGTGTTTGTCGTGCGCTGCCATGCAAACCTCTGGTGAAGAGAGTGCAACGCCCTGAATCTCGCCGGATCCGCGTGGAGTCGTAAGGGCGGTTGCACCGAACGCGGCCGCTCGGCACGTTCCACTGCCAGATTCGATCATTCCTCCCCGAGCGATCTCCGTGCGAATTCATCAGGCTCCGCTTCTCGCGCTCCTCCTCACGTCCGGTCTCGCCGCGCAGGGCACCAGGACCGTCGACCCCCTCGCCGTGTTCCTCGGACACGGCGTCTCGCATCCGCTGGCAATCTGGCGCGCGAACACAGTCAAGGACGTTCGCTATGACCTGAGCCTCGACCTCACCGCACCGGACTCGGCGATCGGTCACGTCACCGTGCGATTCAATCGCAGTGGGACTTCCGACGCGATATTCGACTGGCGTGGGCGCCGCCTGACCCGCGTCATGTCGAACGGCCGGCCGCTGCCGCTGACCGCAGCCAACGGCGCGCACATTCGCGTGCCTGCCAAGCTTCTCGAGACCGGCGAGAACTCCATCGAGCTCTGGTTCGTGTCCGACATCGCACCAAGCGGTGCGAGCATCATCCGCACCCACGACCAGACCGACGGAAGCGACTATCTCTACACGCTGCTCGTGCCGGCGGACGCCGACCAGCTCTTCCCGTGCTTCGACCAGCCAGACCTGAAGGCGCGTGTGACGCTTACGCTCACCACGCCGCCGGCCTGGACGGCGTTGGCGAACGGATCCATGACCCGCGCCGACAGCGGCGCGGACCGCATTACGAGGCACTTCACTGAGACGCGCCCGCTCTCGACGTATCTCATCGCGTTCGCCGCGGGTCCCTGGCAGCGCACCACGTCGGTGGTGAAGGGACGTTCGATCAGCCTGTTCATCCGGAAATCGCGCGCCAAAGAGGCCGACGCCGATACGCTCCTCGCGCTCACGCATCGAGCGATCGGCTGGATGGAGCAGTACTTCGGCCGGCCGTACCCGTTCGAGAAGTTCGACCTGATGCTCGCGCCGGCATTTCCGTTCGGCGGCATGGAGCATCCGGGGGTGGTCATGTTCAACGAAGACCGCTTCATCTTCCGCGAGCGGCCCACGCTCCCCAGGCGGCTGGGACGTTTCTCCACGATCCTGCATGAAGTCGCCCATCAGTGGTTCGGCGACCTCGTGACGATGCGGTGGTTCGACGACCTCTGGCTCAAGGAAGGCTTCGCGACCTACATGGCCGCAAAGGCGCTCGCGGATCTCGAACCCTCGAGTGATGCGTGGAAGACCTTCTACCAGTCGAACAAGCCCCTCGCGTATGGCGTGGACCAGACGACCGGCACCACCCCATTGTGGCAGGAGCTCGCGAACCTTGACCAGGCCAAGAGCGCGTACGGTCCGATCGTGTACAACAAGGCGCCGAGCGTCCTGAAGCAGCTCAACTACCTCGTCGGCGAACGAGCGTTCCAGGCAGGCGTGCACCAGTTCCTGAGCGACCACGCTTATGCGAATGCGACGTGGCAGGATCTGCTCGGCGCGATCGGAAAGGCCGGAGGAAGATCACTGGACACGTTCGGCAGGAACTTCATGTTGCGGCCGGGGATGCCCGAAGTGCAGCAGCGGCTCACCGTTCGCGACGGCAAGATCGTGAAGCTCGAGCTCGTGCAGAAACCCGCGCAGCCGCTCTCGGGTCCGTCGGTGTGGCCGATGCGTACTCAAGTCCTCCTGGCATACAGCGAGGCGAGCGGACGGAAACCGGAAACCATTCCGGTGGAATTGTCCGCCGTCACCACGGAAGCCGTCGCAGCGCGCGGGCGGCCCGCACCTGCGTTCGTCTTCGCGAATTTTCAAGACTACGGCTATTTCCTCACCCTGCTTGACAGCATGAGCGTGCAATCACTCATGTCCGGTGAACTCGGCCGCGTGCAAGATCCATTCCTCCGCACCATGCTGTGGGGCGCGCTCTGGGATCAGGTGCGTGATGCGCAGTTGGCTCCGGAGCGTTTCGCGGAACTGGCGCTCACCGAGCTGCCGCGCGAGAAGGACGAGCAGATCGTCCCCGTGCTGCTCGGCCGCCTCGAGCGCTCTATTCGCGCCTATATGGCGCCCGCGAAGGCTATGACGATGCGGTCGAGCGCCGAGCGCATGCTTTGGGATGGCGCTCGCGATGCATCGAAACCCTATGGCATTCGCAAGGCATTCCTCGACGCGTTCGTCGGGCTCGTCGCGAGCGCCGACGGCATCGCGAAACTCGAATCGCTCCTGAGCGCCGATTCCGCGGCGGGCGAGCCGGTACGCGATCCCACGCGCTGGTCGGTGGTCAACCGGCTAGTCGTGCTTGGCGCGGCGAACGCCGAGCGATCGCTCGCGGCACAGGTCGCGCGGGATACGACGCCGGACGGCAGGCGTCGCGCGTTCGTCGCAGGCGCCGCGCGCGAGTCGGCGGCGGTGAAGGCGGACTACTTTACACGCTATTTCGCCGACAAGACGCTCAACGAGGACTGGGCGAGCGGGAGTCTCGGCGAGTTCAACACGCTCGAGCACCAGGATCTCACGCTTCCGTACCTGCGGCCGGCGCTCGACTCACTGCCCTTCATTCAGGCCAACCGCCGGATCTTCTTCCTCGGCAGCTGGCTCGGCTCGTTCATCGGTGGTCACACCAGCGATGCCGCGCTGCAGACCGTGAAGAAGTTTCTCGTCGACCATCCGAAGCTGCCGAAGGACCTGCGGGAAAAGGTCTTGCAGAGTTCGGATGAACTCGAACGCACGGTCCGCATCCGCAAACGCTGGCAATAACGTCCGGCCGGTTTACTCGGCCGGCGGCGCTGCGCTCTCATCGGGATCTTCGCCCGAAGGCTCGGCCGAGTCGCTTCGGGAGTTTTCGAGCTTCCGCAGGCGCTTCTCCTCTTTCTTCTTCTTGCGGTCCTGTTCCCTGCGATTCTTCTCGAGATTGTAGTTCGGCTTCTTTGCCAACGCATGGGTCTCCGAAGGGGACACCTTCAAGATAACCCCTGCCGCGATTGGTGCCGGGGTTCGCAAAGTGGCATGTTGATAGGATCATGACGAATCCTCCCGCGATACCCCTCCGGGGCGCCGGCCGCCCCATCCGACCATCGGTACGGAAAGTCGTGCTTCTGGTGCTGGCCGTCACCTTCTTCTCCTTCATTGTACTCCCCTGGTTCGGAGGCTTCGCCACCGACTATCTCTGGTTCAGGGAGGTGCATTTCGAGCCCGTCTTCCTCACCTCGCTGCTCTGGAAGACGGCGCTCTTCGTGATCGGAGCAGCGATCGCATTCGGCTTCGTGTACGGAAACGTGCGGATGGCGACCGCCGAACTCTCCGGCTTTCCGGCACTGTTCGTCGACCGTGGCGGCGGCGTGCGCGTGGATATCTCGCGTTTCGTTCCGCGGCTCTTGTTCGCCGGCGCGATCCTCGTGGCGTTCATGACCGGGTTGTCCGGCTCCGTTCTCTGGATGACGATGCTGATGGCGTTCCACGGCGCGACGGTCGGCGCCGTCGATTCGCTCTTCGGCAGGGACATCGGATTCTACCTCTTCACGCTCCCCGCGGTTTCCGCGGTGCTCAACACGCTCATCGTGCTCACCGTCGTGTCGCTCGTGGCCAGCACGGTCGTATACGGTCTCCGGGGCGAGGTCGTGCTTCCTCCCAGAAAGGCGTCGGCCGGGCCGGGCGCCACGCGTCATCTCGGTGCCCTGCTCGCCCTGCTCTTCATCCTGCTTGGCGTTCAGCTCTGGATCGTCGGAGCGTCGGAGCTTCTGTATTCCGGCACGGGACCGCTCGTCGGTGCGAGTTACACGGATGTGCATGTGCGTCTTCCCGCGATCCGTTTCTCGGCGATCGTCTCGATGTTGGCGGCCGCGGCCGTGATATACGGAGTGGTACGCCGGCAGCTGATATGGTATGCCTTCGTCGCCATGCTGTTGTACGCGGGCGTCGGCATCGTGTTTCGCGGGTTGGTGCCAGCCGCGGTGCAGAAGTTCGGCGTCGCGCCGAACGAGCTCTCGCGTGAACGACCGTACATCGCCCAGCATATCGCCGCCACCCGGCGCGCATGGCGCCTCGACAGCGTCCAGACCCGCGCGCTCGAAGGCGACGTGCAGCTTACGATGGCCGACATCAAGGCCAACGCTCCGACGATCGACAACGTTCGCCTCTGGGAGCGCGACCTCCTCAAGCAGACCTTCGGCCAGCTTCAGGAGATTCGCACCTACTACGACTTCTTCTCGGTGAACGACGATCGCTACATGATCGACGGCCGGTACCGGCAGATTCACCTGTCCGCGCGCGAGCTCAACACGGCTTCGCTGCCCACACGGAACTTCATCAACGACCGCCTTACGTTCACACACGGCATGGGCGTCACGATGGCGCCGGTGAACCAGGTGACGGCCGAGGGGCTCCCCGTCCTCTTCATCAAGGACGTGCCTCCGGTCTCGACCGTATCCATCAAGGTCACGCGGCCGCAGATCTACTACGGCGAAATGACCAACAGTTACGTCTTCGTAGGCACGGGACAGAAAGAGTTCGATTACCCGGCCGGGGAGACGAACACGTACACGAATTACACCGGACAAGGTGGAGTGCCCGTCGGCTCGGTTTTGCGGCGCGGGTTGTACGCCTGGCAATTCGACGCTCCGGACATCGTCCTCTCGTCTTACATCACGCCGGGCGCACGCATCCTGTATCACCGCAACGTGACCGAGCGCGCGAAGACGGCGCTTCCCTTTCTCGACTTCGACAGCGATCCGTACCTGATCGTGACGGACGCGGGCGAGCTGAAGTGGATCCTCGACGCGTATACGTCGAGCGAGAACTATCCGTACGCGCAGCGCGTGCAGGACGGTACGAACTACATGCGAAACAGCGTGAAGGTCGTGATCGATGCGTACGATGGAACGGTCGATGCGTATCTCGCCGATCCGGGAGATCCGGTGGCGCAAACATACGCCGCAATTTTCCCGGGGATATTCAAGCCGCTCGCGACGATGGCGGCCGACGTTCGCCGCCACCTGCGTTACCCCGCCGACCTGTTCCGGCTTCAGACGGATCTGCACGCGACGTATCACATGGTCGAGCCCGACGCGTTCTATCACCGGGAGGATCAGTGGCAGTATCCGACGATCGCGGCGGGCCCGCCCACCGCGAATCCGTTCATGCGGCACATCATCCTGCGCCTGCCCGGCGAGAAGGATCCCGAGTACATCCTGATGACGCCGTTCACGCCGCGTGGGAAGGACAACCTTGCGGCATGGATGGTCGCGCGAATGGATGGCGACCACTACGGCCAGCTGGTCGTGTACAAGTTCCCGAAGCAGAGCCTGGTGTACGGGCCCAAGCAGATCGCGAACCGCATCAATCAGGACACGGATATCTCGCGGCAACTCACCCTTTGGGACCAGAAAGGCTCACAGGTCATTCGCGGTGAACTTCTCGTCATCCCAATCGAGGAGTCGCTCATCTACGTGCAGCCGATCTACCTGCGCGCGGAGGGCGGGACGATTCCGGAACTCAAGCGCGTAGTCGTCGCGCATGAAAACCGTGTCGCAATGGGTGAGACTCTCGAAGAAGGACTCAACATGCTCTTCGGGGGCGGCACGGCCGGTCGGCCGACGATTGCCCCCGCTGGCGATGCAAGCTCCGCGCCTGGACTCGACGCCGGGCTGATCACCCAGGCACAGCAGCACTACGATCGCGCGATCGCCGCGCAGCGCGCCGGCGACTGGCCTGCATACGGCCGCGAGATCGACCAGCTCGGCACGATTCTCAAGCAGCTTCGAGCACGCAAGCCGTAGCGCGCACTTCTCCTTCGTTCCCAATTCCCGAACATCATGCCTCCGATGCGTGGTTCTTCGTTCGTCCCGTTCGTATTCATCGCGGCACTCGCGCTGGCCGCACCACTCACCGCGCAGGACAGTCTGCGATTCACGCATGCCGACACCCTGCGCGGCTCGAACGGGCCGGCGCGGGCTTGGTGGAAGACGACGTTCTACGACCTGCACGTGCGCGTGAACCCGGCCGACAGCAGCATCACCGGCTACAACGGCATCGTGTATCGCGTGTTGCGCGCGAACCAGGAAATGCAGGTGGACCTACAACCGCCGCTCGTGGTGGACAGCATGGTTCAGGACGGCCGGAGTGTGTCGTACCGCCGGGACGGCAATGCGTTATTCGTCTCGCTCGCGAAGCTCCAGCGCGAGGGTGACCGGAACACGGTCACCGTGTACTACCACGGCAAGCCGGTCGCGGCCAAGCGTCCGCCGTGGGACGGCGGCTACATCTGGCAGCACGACAGCCTCGGCAACCGCTGGACGTCCACCGCGAACGAAGGGCTCGGCGCGAGCGCCTGGTGGCCGAATAAGGACCTTCTTTCCGAGGAACCCGACAGCCAGCGTATCGCCATCACGGTACCGGATCCGATGGTCGACGTGTCCAACGGCCGCTTGCGCAGCACCACGCACAACGGCGACGGCACCACCACGTTCGAATGGTTCGTCGTGAGCCCCATCAACAACTACAGCGTCTCCGTGAACGCGGGCACGTACACGCACATCGCGGACAGTTTCGACGGCGAGGGCGGCAAGCTGACGATGGACTACTGGCCTCTCGCGTACCATCGCGACGTCGCGGCCGAGCAATTCAAGCAGGCGAAGTCGATGATGGCTTGCTTCGAGCACTGGTTCGGCCCGTTTCCCTGGTACGAGGACGGCTACAAACTCGTCGAGGCGCCGCATCTCGGCATGGAGCACCAGAGCGCCGTCGCCTATGGAAACCATTACCACAACGGCTATCTCGGCCGCGATCTCTCCAACACGGGACACGGCCTGAAGTGGGACTTCATCATCGTGCACGAGAGCGCGCACGAGTGGTGGGGCAACAGCATCACCGACAAAGACGGCGCCGACATGTGGGTCCACGAGGGCTTCGCGAACTACTCGGAGAGCCTGTACACGGAGTGCCTCGAAGGCACGAAGGCCGGTGCCGAATACCAGATCGGCACGCGCCGTCTCGTGAAGAATGACAGGCCGATCATCGGACACTACGGCGTGAACGACGAAGGGTCGGACGACAAGTACTACAAGGGCGGCAACATGCTGCACACGATCCGCCAGATCGTCGCCGACGACGAGAAGTGGCGCGGCATCCTCCGCGGAGCCCAAAGGACCTTCCGGCACCAGACGATCATGGGCCAGCAGCTCGAGGACTACATCAGCAAGGAAGCGGGCATCGACCTGAGCAAGGTCTTCTCGCAGTATCTGCGAACCACGAAGATTCCGGTGTTCGAATACAAAATCGACGGTACCACGCTCTCATATCACTGGGTGAACGTGATCGCCGGATTCGACATGCCGGTGCGCGTCGCGTTCGGCGCCGCAGGCTACTCGCTCATGAAGCCGACCGAGGCATGGCAGACCGCGCGACTGCCCGCCGCGAACGCCGAGGTTCGCGTCGACGAGAACTTCTACGTGGACGTGAGGAACCTGGCGGCGCCCGCGAAGCCTTAGCGGCGGCTCATTTCTTCAGCGTCGCTCCGGTCAGCGTCGCGACCGCACCGAGCGTGGTCTGCACGGCGTTCAGGCCAAGACGGAAGTCCTTGTCATTGTACGTCGCGAAGAGATCCGTCACCTGGTGCCATTGCGGATCCCAGCCCGCGCCGATATCGCGTCCGCGCTCGTCCTCGCGAAGGCTGATCGCGGGCACGAGATCCTGGAACGGGCCGCTGTCGGTGTTCGTCATGTGCTGACCGACCTGCGCCGGATAATCGGTGGCATACTTGTCATTCGCCGTCGCGACGGCCCACGCGAGTTTCTGCGCGCCCTCGGAGAACTTCGACGTCATCGCAAACTCGATGTTCACGTCGGCTTCCGGACGCTGGTCCGGACTCATGGTGCCGTCGGGCCGCGGCATGCCATGGTCGAACAGCATGATGTCGTGCTGGATCATGCCGAGCCATTTCGGTTCCGGATACTTTCCGGATCCCGGCGGATTCTCCTTTCCCTGAAGCGCCTGGCGCTGTGCGACGTACGCGCGCGCTCCGTTGGTGCCGGTCTCCTCGTTGTTCCAGAGCGCAAATCGGATCGACCGTTCGGTCTGCACGTCGGGGCTGCTGAAAATTCGAGCGAGTTCCATCACGAGCGCCGTGCCGGAGCCGTCGTCGTTCGCCGCTTCGCCCCAGCCATGACCATCCATGTGACCGCCGATGATGTACATCTCTTCCGGGTGCGTCGTGCCCACCTTCGTGCAGAACACTTCCTGGCGCTCGCCGTCCGTTGCCGGCTCGGCGTTCAGTGCGCGGAGTTTCGGATCGGTCTGCTTGAGTGAGTCGGTGTTCACGCCTGTGCGCGTTCTCATGCCGCGGTAGCGTGCGCCACCTTGGGCCCAGTCAGATCGTCCGCCGCCTCGCCCCCCGCGGCCTGTCGTGTCGCCGCCCGCACCGCCGCGGCCCGCGCGGCCCGTTGAATCGCCGCCGCGCCCGCCGCTCCGCTGTGGCGTCGTATATGTGTAGATCACGCGCTCGGTGTTCGTGCAGCCGTAGCTCTTCAACTGCGACTCGATCCAGTCCACCGCCGCGCGATTGCGGGCCGTGCCCTGCCGCCGGTCGCCGAACCGTGTGAGTCCTTTGATCGTCGCTTTGTACTTCTCGAGGTCCAGGCGCGCCACCATCGTCTGGATTTCCGGATTGCGTAACGTGTCGAGACGGACCGGTGGCGTGGCGCCCTGCGCGCGCGCTGATGGGGACGCGACGAATAACGAAAAAGCGAACGCGATGGCGACATATGGCTGGCGATGCATTTCTGGTCTCCGGAAGTGTGACGCGCGATGCATTCTAACTCCCTGCGTCTATCCCCCGCTGACAGACGGCACGACGACGATGGTGTCGCCATCTTTCACCGGCGTCGCGAGCCCGTCGAGGAAACGGATGTTCTCCTCGCCGAGAAACAGGTTAACGTGCTCGCGCACGTCCCCCTGCTCGGTGAGCACGCGGTCCACGATGCCCGGATTGGCCGCGCCGAGCGTCGCCAGCGCCTCGCGCATCGTGCCGCGCTCGTGTTCCACACGGACGGTGCCAAGCCCGCGCGCGAGCGGCGTGAGCGCATTCGGCAGGACGAACGTGATCATCCGCCGATGACCGCCGCCTTCACGCAGCAGATGCTCGGCAGTGTTTCGGATATCGCCGCCCAGCTCGCGCCCTCATCGTTGCTCGCGTACAGCTTTCCGCTGCGTGTGCCGAAGTAGATTCCCGCCGGGTCGTGAGTATCGGCGCTCATTCCATCCCGCAACACGCATTCGTACGCACCCTTCTGCGGAAGTCCTTTTGCGAGCGGCTTCCACGACTTGCCGCCGTCCTTCGTCCGGTAGACCCGCAGCTTCGCCTCCGGCACGCAGCGAAAACCGTCGCTTTCCAGCGGAACGATATAGACCGTGTCCGGGTCGTGAGGGTGCATCTGCATGGCGAACCCGAAATCACTCGGCACGCCGTTGGCGATGTCCTTCCACTTGTCGCCCCAGTCGTCGCTCCGGTAGAGCCCCCAGTGATTTTGCAGGAACAGCCGCTCCGGGCGGCTTGGATGGTGCACAACCTTGTGCACACACTGGCCGAACTCCGGATGCTTGTTCGGCAGGAACTGCGCGCGCACGCCGACGTTGCGCGCGTTCCAGCTCTCGCCGCCGTCGTCGGTCCGGTAGAATCCACCGGTGCTCATCGCCACCGCCATCCGGTGCTTGTTTAGAGGGTCCGCGACGATTGTGTGGAGACATAGGCCGCCGCCTCCCGGGGTCCACTTGGGACGATGCGGATGATTCAGGATTCCAGGCACTGCCGTCCATGTGTCGCCCCGGTCCCTCGACTCGAACAGCGCGTGCGGCTCGGCGCCGCACCAGAGCAGGTTCGGATCGCTCTCCGGCCCAGGCGTGATCTGCCATACCTGCACCAGCGAAAGACCGGATCCCTCGGGAAACTTCACGTTCTGGCGATCGGGCGCAGACCAGGTCTTGCCGAAATCGTCGCTCGTTCGAATGACGCTTCCCCAGTGGAAACTTCGAGTCGCCGCGAGCAGCCGGTGGCGGCCGCCACGGCCGTCGTACGCCATCGCATAGACCGATTCACCGGGGAAATGCGGCTTCCCGATCTTCCAGGTCGTTCGCTTCTTGTCGGAGCGAACGACGAACGCGCCTTTCGTCGTGCCCACGAGTACCAGCACGTCGCCCGCTCCGCGTCCCTTCTGCTGAGCCATGACAGTCCTCCCGGCTAGTCGAGGTTTTTCACCCGCGCAATCAGCACGGTGATGTTGTCGGAGCCGCCACGCTCGAGCGCCAGGTCGAGCAGCCGACGGCACGACTGTTCCGACGACGTGAGCGACTTCAGCTCGGCGGCGATCTCGTCGTCTTTCACATGCTTCGTCAGGCCGTCGCTGCACAACAGAAAGATGCCTCGCGCATCAATCTTCGCTCGCGACACTTCAGGCAGTGCCGCATCGGCGCCAATCGCGCTGGCAAGCACGTTGCTGAACGGCGACTTCGCCACGCGTTCGGGCGCGAGCACGCCCTGATCCACGAGATCCTGTGCAATCGTCTGGTCGCGAGTCAGCTGCTTGAGTTCGCCACCGTGGTAGTGGTAACACCGGCTGTCCCCGACCTGCACGACGTACGCCCACGGCCACACGGCGATGAACAGCGTGAGGGTCGTCGCCATCCGGTGCACATCCGGCCGCAGCGCCGACTCGGCACGCACGGCCGCATGCGCTTCGAGCGTCGCCTCGCGGAGCGCGTCTATGAACTCCTCTGCCGCGGATGATCCGGCGGCATGATAGCAGCGCAGTGAGCTCGACACGTATTTCATGATGGTTTCGATCGCGAGCTGGCTCGCTTCGCGTCCTCCCGTGCTCCCGCCGACGCCATCCGCCACGAGCATCACGGTCGCCAAGCGGGTGCCGTGAATCGGCAGCGACTGCGGGGCCGGCAAGCTCGTTTCGTGTATGATCAGCTCCGGGTGCACAGTCGCCACAAGAAAATGATCCTGATTCTCGACCCTCACCCTTCCTACATGGGTGATGCCGAACAGGTCGAGTTCGTCGTCGCGAGGACGCGCGCCGAACTCGGCGGACGTGGTCGCGGTCTTCTCGGGAGTCTCTGCCATCAGCGCTGCAACCTCCGGTCTGCCAAGACACTTGCCCCTGCCCCTGCTGTGAGCACCGCTGCCACCATTCCGAGCATCCAGAAGTTCACGGCATCCCCGAGGAGTGCGTCAACCCATTCCACAGCCAACATCTTCACTCCGACGAGGCCGAGTATCAAGGCGAGCGACGTCTTGAGATACCGGAACCTCTTGAGGAGATGCGCGAGGCCGAAGTAGAGCGACCTTAGGCACAGAATCGCGAAGACATTCGACGTGAAGACCAGGAATGCGTCCGTCGTAATCGCGAAGATGGCGGGAATGCTGTCGACGGCGAATATCAAATCCGTGCTTTCAATGAGCAGCAGGGCGACGAGCAGCGGCGTGATCCAGTTCCTGCCGTCACGTTTGACGCGAAACCGTCCGCCGTGAAATTCCCTCGTCACGCGAAACTTCCTGTTGAGAAAGCGTACGAGCCATGATTGTTCGGGGGCCTCGCCCGTGTCTTTCTGCAACAGCATTCTGCCGGCCGTGAACACCAGGAATGCTCCCATCACGTACAACACCCAGTGGTAACGCGCTACGAGCGCGGTGCCGCCGGCGATCATCGTGCCTCTCATGACGAGCGCCCCGAGGACTCCCCAAAAGAGCACGCGGTGCTGCTGCGCGAGCGGAACGCGGAGGTGCTCGAAGATCAGCGCGATGACGAAGACATTGTCCATCGAGAGCGACATCTCGACGATGTACCCGGTGAGAAACTTCACCGAGGCGAGGCGACCATCGTTCATGCGGTGGTCCACCGCGTCAACGGTCAAACCAAGCCCGGCCCAATGGTTGGTGTAGGCCTGATACACGAAGCCGGCGAACAGGAGGGCAAGTACCGCGGTGGCGGCGGCGAAGCTCAGCGCCTGCGCAATTGTCGGCGCATGCGGCCGCCTGTTGAAAACCCCAAGATCGAGCGCGAGGACGAGCAGTACCAAGCCGATGAACCCGCCCCACATCGCCGTCACGCTTTCGCCGCCTCGACCCAAGTGTTCCACTCGTCTTCGGCCAAACCGATCGTGACCTTATGCTGGCATCGAACGAGCGGCACGCGAATTACCAGCGGCTCCTCCACGAGCTTGTCGAGCCACCGGCTGTCGTCGTACCGCACCACCCCAAGGCCCAGCTCGGCGTAGCGCTTCGAGTTCTTGTCGATGAGCGCGCTGACGCCGAACTTCTGCGCGAAACGCTGCAGCTCGCCCCTGCTGGCCGCGCGCTCCTTCAGGTCGACGAAATGGACGTTCACGCGCCGTTCGCTGAAGAAGCGAAGTGCCTTGCGGACGTCGGCATGTTTGTGGGTGCCAAAGACCTGGACGTCCATGTTTTATAGATGGCTGACGGCAGGTGGCAAACGGCAGATGGCGAACGGCGGAGTTGCTTGCGCGACTATAATATCACTCGCTGCGCCGGCCGGTCACATCCTTACCATACCATGCCCGAGCTGATCTCGAACTTCAAACCCGCTTGGTGGCTTCCCGGTCCGCATCTCCCCACGATCTGGGGCAAGATGGTCCGAAGGCGCACCCCGGTGCATGATCGTGTGGAACGGATCACGACTCCCGACGCAGATCATGTGACGCTCGTGCGGATGGGAACGATCACCAAGGGTGTACCACATCTGTTCATTCTTCATGGTCTCGAGGCGAAGATCAGCGCGAAATACGCGCACGGAATGCTCGCGGAGGCGCGCAAGCTCGGGTGGAGCGGCGACATGCTCATGTTTCGCTCCTGCGACGGCGAGATCAACACGGCGCGCCGCTTCTATCACTCGGGCGAGACTACGGATCTCGATCTCGTCGTGCGCCGCCTGATCGGCGAACATCCCGACCTGCACCTCGTGATGTGCGGCGTATCGCTCGGCGGCAACGTTCTATTGAAATGGCTCGGCGAGCAGGGCAAGGGCGTGCCGACGCAGATCAAGCGCGCAGCCGCCATAAGCGTGCCGTACGATCTCGAGGCTGGGGCGCGATTGATGGAGAGCGGATTCGCCCGCGTTTATGTACGCCACTTTCTTGGCACCCTCATCGCGAAGACGATCAAGAAGCTGGAACTGTACCCGGACCTGTGCGACATCAAGGAGCTGCGGGCTGCGCGCACATTTTTCGAGTTCGACGACCGGCTAACCGGTCCGGTTCACGGATTCACCGGCGCACACGATTACTACCAGCGGTCGAGTTCCATTCATTTCCTCGACGGCATCCACATTCCGACGCTCTTGATGAACGCCTGGAACGATCCGTTCCTTCCGAAGTCGGTTCTGGCTGCCGTTCGCAATATTGCCAGGCGAAACCAGCACCTTTTCGTCGAGTTTCCGCTCACTGGCGGACACGTGGGTTGGGTCGCCGGCCAGCCATGGTCACAGCGATACTACATGGAAAGTCGAGTCGTCGAATGGCTCTCGACAGGTAAGTAGTTTCAGAATAGCCACTTAGCGGCCATGGGATGCGTCGCCTTCTTTCGACCGTAAGACGTGTTGAACATTCCGTAGCTCGCGGCACGAAGAGATTTGGCAGAGGAATACGCCACGATGATACGTGCTCAGGTGGCATCATTTTGTTGCACATTAAATATGTGTAGTTAGTATTTGAATAAATGACATACGGTCAAATGGCAATTGCGACGCGCTCGACCTCCATCTGGCTGAACAATGCACGTCGGCTCTTGGCAAGGCGGATGCACCGCACGCCGAACGGTGCTCGCTGGTGGGGAATGGTCAGAATGCTCAATCACGAACTCGGACTTCCCCTGAAGTCGGCAGCCCGGGTGGCGGACTTGGTGCTGCACACGTCGCCGGCACCCCACCGCGTGCGCCTCGCTGCGACTTCCGATGGCGCAATCGCATTGCGAATCGACCTCGAGCGATTTCATTCCACCGCGAATGCCTCGCTCGCTGCCGCCTTCGCCTTCGGTCAGCCGCGGGCTCGCGGAAGGCCACGCAAACCTCGCCGCCGTCGCCCCTTGATAGACGTATTTCCCACCGTCTGGGAAATACGCGTCGAGCGCGAGCCGGCGAAGCTCGAGCGTCTGGGTCGCCAACTCCATGATTGGGGTGCCTACCCGCGAGGGATCGAACCGGGCCTTCCGTTCATCATGGATGCAGCGACGCTTCGCGCGGTGCCTCGCCTCGCGCTAACCACGAGCAAAGGCGATATCGATGTTCTGCTCGTAGAAATACTAGATGCGAACGGTGGCCGGGACACGTAGGTTAGTAGTGTTTGCACCTACTTCCCTGTGAGGCTTTCCCCGATGCGTCGCAACAGAACTCTTCTTCTCACTGTGTTTTTCCTTTCCGCGTGCACACTCCAGCGTTGGCAGCCTGCGCAGTCGGCTGCGTTGGACGATCACATGATGCACATGAGCGCCGCGGACCTGCGCGCGCCTACGATTTCGGCCTCGAGCACTTCGCAGGGAACTCCCGGCCTCCCTGCCAGCGCAAACAGCGCCGTTGCTCGACTCGCCGCGTCGCCGAGACACGGTGAATGGGTGAAGCTGGCATGGGAGCCCGGCTCGAAGGACTCGCTGATGGCGTGGATCGTGTATCCGATGAAGTCCGGGAAGGCTCCTGTCGTGGTGGTCGTCCACGAGATCTTCGGACTCTCGACCTGGGTTCGCAGCGTTGCAGATCAGCTTGCAGCAGATGGCTTCATCGCGATCGCGCCCGATCTCGAGTCGCGCGTGCGCGGCGGGCCATCGACCGTTGAGCTCACCTCGGATTCGGCGCGGAAGCTTATCGCCGGAGTGGACTTTGCCGAGCGAAACAAGGGAATCATGGCCGTTGCCAACTACGCAATGTCACAGCCGGCCGCCGAGAAGAAGTACGGCGTGGTCGGGTTCTGCTGGGGCGGATCGACCGCATGGGGCGCGGCAGTCTACAATGGAAAGGGGTTTGGCGGATCGGTCGCGTTCTACGGCGCACCCTTCGCTGCGAACGGTGCCGTGATCGTCGATTCACTCGCGAAGATCCAGGCCCCGGTCATGATGCTGAACGGCTCGCTCGACGCGAGAACCGGAGCGTTCGTCCCGCTGGCCGACGAGGCGATGAAGAAGCTCGGAAAGCCGTTCGAGGGAAAGGATTACGCTGGGGCCGTCCACGGCTTCATGCGCGCGCAGGATGATCCCGTATCGGGTCAGACTCCGCCCGAGTCGATGGCGGCCAATCTCGCCGCTGCCAAGGAAGCGTGGCCGAAGACGATCGCCTTCTTCAAGAAGAACCTCGGGGTGAAATAGCGCGTGAACGTCGTCCTCGGCCTCGCGCTCATCGCCGTGCTGACGGTGGGCGTGCTCTTCATGATCAACGGCGTCGGCTTGTTCGCGCCGTCGCTGAGGCCGAGGGTGGAGTTCGATCCCGAGGTGCTGACCGGCCACATCGCCCGCGTGACCGCTGCGATCAACGCGGCGGCTGCGGGCGCGGTGGCGTACACGCTCGAAGGGCGGCGGCATGACTCGCCACAATCAGTCTCGACGGCAAGCCGATCCAGGCGGAAACGGACGTCGTGATCGATCGAATAGAGAACGGGCCGGCGTTCGTGGAACGTTGGGAGGTTGTGGAATACGGATCTAGCGCCGCGTGCGGGTGGGAGGGGCTGCTGCACCTTTCGCGGCAGATCGCCACTCAGCTACCCACGTAGCTGCCCGCTCAGCTCCCCCGGGAGAGTGTGAAGACCGAAAGCCACTCCGGCCAGTTACCGCTCATCTCGAAGAAATCGTCAAAGTAGACGAGGCCGCTCTTCTCGAACGCCTCCACCAGCGCGGCAAACCCGTCTTCATCGAAGATCGGGCCTATCGCCACGAGGCCGTGTTCGACGCGAAACTCCTCGTCGGTGAGGGTCAACGCTTGATCGATCTGCGCGCGTGTGATTCCCGAGCGCTCGAAGGCGGCCTTCTTCACCACGAGGGTGGGGGCGCCGGCGGAAAGTGGAAGTGGCATGAGAGAAGGCTAGCTTTCTGGCAATGAGCCTAGCAACTGAGTTCCAGGAGTTCGACGTGATCGTCGTCGGCGGCGGCCACGCCGGCGCGGAGGCCGCGGTGGCCGCCACACGGGTTCTCGGCGCCGCCGCGCGCGTCGCGCTCGTGACCAGNNGCGCTCGGCGGCGTGATGGGACGCGCAACCGACATGGCGTCGATCCAGTTCCGCATGCTGAATCGCGGCAAGGGACCGGCGGTGTGGGCACCGCGCGCGCAGTGCGATCGCGCTTTGTATCGTAAAGCAGTGCGGCAACTCCTCGAGGCACAGCGGGGGATCACGCTCGTTGAGGGCACCGTCAGCCGGCTGTTGTTCGCGAGCGGCGAGCCGTGCGTGACCGGCGTGGAGACGATTTCCGGCGCGCAACTTCGCGCACGCTCGGTCGTCATCACGACCGGCACGTTCCTGCGCGGCCGCATGCACATCGGAATGGACACCCAGATCAGCGGCGGGCGCGCCGGCGAGGAAGCCACGACGCATCTCGCCGAACAAATCGCCGAGCTCGGGATCACCACGGCGCGTTTCAAGACGGGAACGCCGCCGCGCATCGAGGGGAACACGGTCGATCGTTCCGCGCTCGTGCGACAGGATTCGGAAATCGGCGACTTCGACTACGTATGGTCGGCGTTCTGGAGCGCGCCACGGACGTTCGCGCGACTGGAGCAGGCGCCGTGCTGGATCACCTTCGCGGGCGCGCCGACGAAGGAAATCGTCGCGACGCATCTCGAGGAATCCGCGATGTACGGCGGCGCGATCGGGTCGCGCGGTCCGCGCTACTGCCCCTCGATCGAGGACAAGATCCTGCGCTTCCCGGACGCCGAGCGACACCAGCTCTTCCTCGAGCCCGAAGGACTCGACACGAGCGAGATGTACGTCAACGGTCTTTCGACGTCGCTCCCCGCCGCGGTGCAGCTGCGGATGCTGCGCTCGGTTCCAGGGCTGGAGCGCGTGGAGATGACGCGGCCCGGCTACGCCATCGAGTACGACTATTATCCGCCGACACAGCTTTTTCCGTGGCTCGAGGTGCGGGCGATCGCCGGATTGTTTTTCGCCGGACAGATCAACGGCACCACGGGCTACGAGGAGGCCGGCGCGCAGGGTGTCGTGGCCGGCCTGAACGCCGCGCTGCGAGCGGCCGGCCGCGAACCGGTGACGTTCGGCCGCGAGACGTCGTACCTCGGCGTGCTGTGCGACGACCTCGTGACACGCGGCGTCGACGAACCCTACCGCTTGTTCACGTCGCGATCCGAGTTCCGCCTCACGGTGCGTCAGGACAACGCATTGCGGCGGCTCTCCGGCCTCGGCCTCTCGCTCGGCCTGTACGACGAGCACGAGAAGCGAACGATCGAGCGCCGGGCCGGCAACGAGGTGCGCGTGATGCATCTCGCGCGTGAGACGCAGGCCCGCGGCGAACACGTTGACGCTCAGCTCGTGGCCGCCGGCACGGCGCCATTGCTGCATCCGGTGCGTGTCGCAGATCTCGCAAAGCGTCAGGGCGCGTCGCTCAGTGCGTTGTTCGCGGCGACCGGCGTCAGCGAAGAACTCGCACGCGACGCACTCATAACGGTGGAGCTCGAACTCAAGTACGCCGGCTACTTCGCGAAGGAACGCTACGCCGCCGACAGATTGAAGCGGATGGGCGAGTACGCGCTGCCGCATGATGCACCGTACGAACACATGCACACGCTGTCCGTGGAATCGCGGCAAAAGCTCGCGGCGCGCAAGCCGCTTTCGCTCGCGCAGGCTGCGAGTGTGCCGGGCGTGAGCCCAGCGGACCTGCAGAACCTCATCCTGGAGATTGAACGATCGCGCTCCTGATCGCGATCGCATTGGCGATCCTCGGATTCCTCCCGATCGCCAATTGGCTTCCCGGCGGCGAGGTCGACAACGCGTACGCGCATCGTTTCGTCGAGTGGGGATACGGCACTGCCATCTGTCTTGGCGTCGCCACCATCGCGGCGGTGCTGTGGGGCCGCACCTCGCGTGGCGCAGACGAACCGCAGCCTGGTTCCGCGGCGGGCACCACCCGCGCGCGATGGATCGAGCTCCTCCAACGACTGATCCCGTTGGGCGCGTTTGCGCTGTATGCGATCATCGCGCGTGCCGTCTTTTCCGGAAGGCCGCTGCTGATCGACGAGGTCGTGCAGTTGTTTCAGGCGCGCATCTTCACGGCGGGCCACCTCTGGTTGCCGGTCGCCGCACATCGCGAGTTCTTCTCGATCCTGCACGTCGTAGACACGGGCGACAAGGTGTACTCGCAATTCCCCCCGGGCGGCCCCGCCATGCTCGCGCTTGGCGAACTTATGCATGTTCCGTGGCTCGTGGGTCCCGCGTGCGGCGCGATTTCCGTCGCACTGTTCAGGCGTCTGGTGAAGCTGACGGATCCCGGCGCGTCGCATGCGTTTCATCTCGGCGCGACGCTCTTGTTCGCCGTCGCGCCATTCGGCGCGTTCATGTTCGGATCGCACATGAACCATGCGACGACACTGCTATGGCTGCTGATCGCGACGCTTGGCCTCGCGAAAGTCGCGGGCAGCGAGGTCCCGCGCGCCGGATGGGCGCTCGTGAACGGCATCGGACTCGGAGCAGCGGCCGCCATTCGTCCGCTGGACGCGTTCGCGTTTGCCCTGCCAGCCGCAGCATGGCTGCTCCTGCTCGCGTGGCGCGACAAGCGACGGTGGATTGACGCGGTCGCATCGGGAATCGGCGTGGCTATTCCCTTCGGCGCGATGCTGTGGGTGAACGCCCAGAGCACGGGCTCACCGTTCGTGTTCGGATACGAGGTGCTGTGGGGGAAGGCGCACGGACTTGGATTTCACACTGCACCGTGGGGTTCGACGCACACCCCATCGCGCGGTCTCGAGCTGATCTCGCTGTACGTCACACGGCTGCAGACCTATCTCTTCGAGACGCCGTTTCCCTCGATGCTGCCGGTCATCGCCGCGCTCGCGCTCACGAAGCGGCTCTCGGCGCTCGATCGCTATCTCCTCGCGAGCGCCACGCTGCTGGGCGCGCTCTACTTCGCATACTGGCACGATGGTTTTTTCCTTGGCCCGCGATTCGTCTTCCCGTGGCTGCCGGTGCTCGTGCTGTTCGCCGCGCGGCTTCCGCGACTCGTCCGGGAGCGATTCGGCCGTGGACGCGTGTGGGCCGGCACGAACGCCGCTCTTGCGACCGGCGCGCTGATGGCGGTGGTCTTCTCGCTGCCGGGACGCGTGATGTTGTATCAGAACGGGCTCACATCGATGCGCGTGAACTACACCGCCGAGTCGGCGAGCGCGGGCGTGAAAGACGCGCTCGTCTTTGTGCGCGAGAGCTGGGGCGCGCAACTCACGGCTCGCATGTGGGAGCGGGAAATCTCGCGAAGCGCGGCGGCGGCACTTTATCACGGCGTGGACGCGTGCCTTCTCGACAAGGGCCTGCGCGAACTCGAAGACCGCGACGTACGCAGCGCAGCCGCAGAGTCGAAGCTCGAGAAGCTTCTCGTCGACTCCGCGCGCGTTCGCTCGAGCCCGTTTTCACCGGACAGCACGGAGAAGCTGCTCAAGGGAGCCGTCTACGATCGAACGTGCATCGCACGCATAAACGAAGACCGGGTGGGGTACACACATCTCGCGCCGCTGCTCCTGGAGCGCGGGAGCGGAAACATATACGCACGCGACCTGCACGCACGCGATTCACTCATGACGGCGGCGTATCCCTCACGGCCCGTGTACTTGTTGCGCCGGAAGGGAGCGGCGGCCGACTCGGCGTTCGAATGGCTGCCGCTGAAGCGCGATTCGCTCGTCGCATCGTGGCGGAGTGCCGCGCCGTAGTTGTCCATCTCGTGATGGACTTAGTATCATATTGATACTATTTGCCGGAGAGACTCCCATGCTACGTCGGGCGATCGCGTTGTTCCTCTTGGCACCGCTTGTTCTCGAGGCACAGTCCGGAGGTCAAGCGCCCGCTGCGCCACAAATCACGACCGCGGCCACTGCGGAGGTACAGCTCAAGCCGGATCGCGCGACGCTGTCCTTCAGCGTCGAGAGCCGCGGAGTGACCGCCGCACGCGCGGGTTCTGAGACTGCGCGGCGGCAACGCGCTGTTCTCGACACGATTCACGCCCTTGGCGTGAACGCCGACCAAATGACGACCGCCAGCCTCCAGATCAGTCCGGAGTTCGCATACGACGCCAAGCCCCCGCGCCTCATCGGCTATGTTGCACGCAACACGGTAAGGGTTGAGGTTCGCGAAATCGAGATGATCGGATCCCTGATCGATGGCGCCCTCGCGAAGGAAGCGACAGGGATCGGATCACTCTCGTTCAATTCGTCGAAATCGGACGAGGCAAGACGCCAGGCCCTCGAGTTGGCCGTAACGAAGGCAATGGGCGAAGCTGAATCGATGGCCCGGGCCGCAGGCGGGACATTGGGACCACTGATCGAACTCGTGGCTCAGCAGTCATATGTGAGACCAGTCGCGATAGACATGGCCTCCTCCGCGGCAATGTCGGCTCGAGCCATGGACCAGACGCCGGTCGCCCCAGGACAAATGACGGTGTCAGCGGCCATTACAGGCCGTTGGGTATTCATCGCCAGATAGTCCCGATCCCCCGTCGCGTGAATTGTTCCACGTGAAACAATCCGTCTTGCCGATTGGCGAACAGTATGCCTATGTTGGGTAAGTCGTGGCACCACTTCGCCCAGAGACCAGGAAATCGTGGCCCGGATCATTGCGATCGCCAACCAAAAGGGTGGCGTCGGTAAGACTACAACGGCCGTGAACCTCGCCGCCAGCCTCGCTGCAGCCGAGCAACGCGTCTTGCTCGTGGACGGAGATCCACAGGGCAACGCCACCAGCGGAATCGGACTGCAGAAGGAAACGTTCGAGACGACCGTTTACGATGTTCTACTCGACCCCGGAACGATAAAAGAGGCTATCGTTCACGAAGTGCAATTCCGGCATCTCGATGTAGTCCCCGCAACGCCGGATCTTGCCGGCGCAGAAGTCGAACTCGTGAGCAGAAACGACCGCGAGCTCTCGATGAGCAGGGCATTCGACGAAATCCGTGACTCCTACGATTTCATTCTCATCGATTGTCCGCCGTCACTCGGCCTGATCACCGTCAACATGCTCGCTGCTGCGGATGCTGTCCTGATTCCGCTTCAATGCGAGTACTATGCGCTCGAGGGTTTGTCCCAGCTCCTCAACACCGTGCACCGTGTTCAACAGGGAGTGAACCCATCGCTCGGGATCGAAGGCGTGTTGCTGACCATGTACGACGCGCGCCTGAATCTCTCGCGCCAAGTTGCAGCGGACGCACGCGAGTATTTCGGCGCCAAGGTCTTTCAGAGCGTGGTACCGAGGAACGTGCGTTTGGCTGAGGCGCCGAGCTTCGGAAAGCCAATCATCCTATACGACGTAGCGTCAGTTGGAGCAAAGGCGTACCTGGGTGTTGCGAAGGAGTTGCTTGAGCGCAGTCATGTTCCAGCGCGCTCAAGGTCATAAACTTGCTGTAACTCATTGTCCTGTAAGATGTTACATGATAATTTGACTAGGCATTATGTCAACTGAAAAGCCACGACGCCTGGGAAGGGGGCTCGAAGCATTGCTTGCCGCACGGCCGGTGGCCGGCGAGCAGCGACATGGACGCGACGAAACGCCGCGCAGCGCGCTTCGCTCGATCCCGGTCGCGCAGATTCGGCCGAATCCACTCCAGCCACGCAAGGAGTTCAGCGCCGCGGAGCTGCGCGATCTCGAGTCGAGCATTCGTGCAAACGGCTTGCTACAGCCTGTCACGGTTCGTGCCAATGCATCCGGTCTCGAATTCTTCCTGATCGCCGGCGAGCGGCGCTTCCGCGCGGTGCAGCAGCTGGGTTGGCGCGAAATCCCCGCGATCGTGCGCGAAGAATCGGAAGTTGATGAGAAGGCGTTGCTCACGCTTGCACTTGTCGAGAATTTGCAGCGCGCCGATCTCAATCCGATCGAGGAAGGAGAAGGTTACCAGCAGCTCATTTCGCAGTTCTCGCTGTCGCAACAGGAAGTCGCGGACGTCGTCGGCAAGGATCGGTCTACGGTCGCCAACACGCTTCGGCTTCTCGCGCTGCCGTTGCAAGTGCGTCGCATGGTGCGCGAAGGCGAGCTCACCATCGGCCACGCACGCGCCCTGCTCTCGCTCGGCGACGACCACCGCATCATCGAGCTCGCGAAGCTGGTTGTCGCCGAAGGGTTGAACGTTCGCGAGGTCGAGCGTCGCGTACGTGAGGCCGGTACGAAGCGCGCAGCGGCGCGCGGCGCGGCGCCGCGCACGGAGCTCAAGCGGCCGCCCGAGGTCGCGCGCATCGAGGAAGAACTTCGCCGCCACCTGCAAACGGACGCGAAGGTTCATCTGAGCTCGAAGAACGCGGGCGAGCTGCGAATTCCATTCTATTCGGCGGATGATCTCGAGCGCCTGCTCGATCTCGTGCTCGGTGCGTCGAGGGAATCGCCGTGACATTGCGATCGCGCAAGGAGTCGCGGTCGCAACGTCACGGAAACATCTTCTCCCGCGACTCAGGATCGATGTACGTGCACGTTCAGCGGGAGAACGGCCTCGCGCACCATACAATGGTGCTCAGGCCGTGGCAGGTTCAGGCCCTGCGTGTGCTGACGTCGAAGTGGTTCCTCATCGCGCTCGGAGTCGGACTCGTGAGCTGGGGATATTTCGCAGTGCAGGCCGCGCGTGTGCCATTGCTCACGTGGCGCATCACCCATCTGGAGCAGGATGCGCAGCGCATCGACTCGCTACAGAAGACGTTGACGCAGTTGCAATCCAGGTACGAGCAAGTGCATCTAATGTTGAGCGCGCCGGCTGTGCCAAACAACGCGAAACCAGATGGCGCGAGCAATCGCGCCCGCCCCTAACGCATGCGGGAGGAACAATGACGATGTTTGGAAAGGAAGGAGGAGCAGCTGCACGATCGGAACAGCGCGGCAGCTCTGTTGCTGAAGCTCCGATGTCGATTATCTCGAGTGGGATGAAGATCACGGGCGATCTCGAGTGCGCCGGCGTCGTGAAGGTGGACGGGCGCATCGACGGCTCAGTGACCGGCGCCCGGCAGGTGCTGCTCGGACGTGGCGGTGTGGTGCACGGCAACGTGATCGCCGATGAAGTAGTGATCGGCGGTGTCGTTGACGGCGCCATTCTGGCAGCCGAACGGCTCGAGTTGCAGGGAACAGCGATCGTGAACGGTGACATTGAAACCAAGTCGATCATCGTGCTCGAAGGCGCGCGGATCAATGGCGTGGTGAGAATGAGCGATGCAAGCGTCGCATCCCGCGCCGGACGCCCGGAACCACTACGAATTGCGACAAGCGCCTGACATCAACGGGCCAGCAACGACGCAGCAGAATCGAATGTTTGCATAGATCCACACATTTATTGCTGCGCAAACTGATGTTTACAATTCGACAGTAACATCGAATCAAATATGGCTTTATGCATTGCACGAATGCTCACGAAGACTGGTCGATTCATAGTTCTCAACATTGGTGTGGGAATCCTGCTCGCCTGTTCCAGCAGGGGCGACTCCTCTCCCAAGTCCGCGAACTCATTCAAGGTCGCGCTCCTGACTCCAGGTCCAATCTCCGACCAATCCTGGAACGGAAGCGCATATGCGGGCCTCATGCGCATCAAGGACAGCATCGCCGGTGCGACGGTCAGTCACATTCAGACGAAGACGCCAGCTGAGTTCGAGGAGAACTTCCGGCAATACGGTGCGGCGGGCTATTCGCTCGTGATCGGACACGGCTTCGAATTTCAGGACGCCGCTGCGCGCGTCGGCCCCGAGTTCCCGAAAACGACCTACATCACGACGGGCGGCAACACGGTCGGCGCAAATGTCGCCGCGATGAGCTTTTCGTTCGACGAGCCGTCGTATCTCGCCGGCATTGTCGCTGGTTCGATGACGAAGTCCGGCATGATCGGCTGCATTGGCGGCACCGAGATACCTCCCGTGAAGGCCGCCTTCGACGCATTTACCGCCGGTGCGACGAGCGTGAATCCGAAGGTCACGGTGCTCGTTTCGTACATCGGCAACTGGGAGGATGCGAGCGCAGGAAAGGAGCAGGCGCTCGCACAACTCGGCCGCGGAGCCGACGTGATCTTCCAGGACGCCGATGCCGCGGGGTTGGGAGCGTTTCAGGCCGTGCGCGAGGCGAAACATGCGTATGCCATCGGCTCGAACGCGGATCAGAACGCAGTCGCCCCGGAGGTCACGCTTGGCAGCGTAGTCATCGACCTGCCGCACGCGTTCATGGTCATCGCACGCGAAGTCCATGGTGGACAGTTCAAGCCGAGGATCGTGAAGCTGGATATGCGGCTCGACGTCGTGCGCTGGACCGTGAATCCCGCACTCGCGACAAAGATCCCTGCCGCCGCCACGCATGCCGTGGACTCGGTGCGTGCGCAGATGCTGTCCGGAAAGTTCGTGCTGCCTGCAGCAACCGGTTCGAAATGAGCGGCGTACCGCTCGCGACCATCGCGGCGCATCTCGACGCGCTGCTTCGCGTACGCGAGACACCGGACTACGCATCCGCGCTGAACGGCGTCCAGGTGGAGCACCGCGGTCCGGTGACGAAGATCGCCGCTGCGGTCGACACCTCCGCGCGCACCATTCGCGGCGCGGTGGACGCAGGCGCGAACATGATGCTCGTGCATCACGGGCTGTTCTGGGGCGGCCTTCAACCGCTCACCGGCCAACACTATTCCCGTGTCCGGCTCCTGCTCGACCACGACGTGACGCTGTACTCCGCCCATTTGCCGCTCGATATGCATCCGACCTTTGGCAACTCGCTGCTGCTCTCGCGGGAGATCGGCCTCGAGGCCAGCGCGGGTTTCGCGCGCCATGAGACGATCGACTGCGGCGTGCGTGGCATGGGCGACGTCGCGACGGCCGAACTCGTGTCACGCCTCAACGTGTTCGCGAATTCGCACGGCGGTTCCGCGATCGCGAGCACGAGCGCGCCCGGCCGCCGAACGCGACACTGGGCGATTTGCTCCGGCGCGGGCGTCAACGTCGACACGATTCGTGAGGCGGTCGAGCTGGGCGTCGACACGCTGATCTCAGGCGAAGGACCGCACTGGAGCGCCGTCGACGCGGAGGAGAGGGGGCTCGTGATCGTCTACGCGGGCCACTACGCCACGGAGACTCTCGGGGTGCGCGCACTGGCGGAGCACGTATCCGCGACATTTGGCCTGCCGTGGACCTTCGTCGCTGCGCCGACGGGGCTGTGACCGACGCTGCGTTCGCGCTCTCCCTTCGCGGCGTCACGAAACAGTTCGGCAGCACGGTCGCGCTCGACAGCGCTGGGTTCGACGTGCGGGCGGGCACGCTTCACGCGCTGCTCGGCGAAAACGGAGCAGGCAAGACCACGCTGATGCGCCTCGCGTTCGGGATGCTGCGCCCCGACGCCGGCACGATCGAGACTTATGGAACGGCGCGAGAATGGCGGTCGACCGCCGACGCGATCGCTGCCGGAATCGGAATGGTGCATCAGCACTTCCTGCTCGTGCCCGCAATGACGGTCGCGGAAAATGTGTCGCTCGGCGACCGCGGGCTGTTTCGCGGCTTCGATCCGCGCGTTGCCGCTGATCGTGTTCGCAGGATCGGGGCACAGACCGGCCTCGTACTCGATCCCGCAGCGCGCGTCGCCGATCTTCCGGTGGGCGCACAGCAGCGCCTCGAGATCGTCAAGGCGCTCGCCCGCGACGCGAAGATCCTGATTCTCGACGAGCCCACGGCCGTGCTGTCACCCGCGGAATCACAGGAGCTGTACTCATGGCTTCGCTCGTTCGTCGCGCGAGGACGCACCGTCGTGCTGATCACGCACAAGGTGCGCGAGGCGCTCGCGATCGCCGATGACGTGACCGTACTGCGGCGAGGTCGCGTGGTGCTCTCGGGGCGGTCGCACGAGCTCGCTGAGCCGGCGGTGATCAACGCGATGATCGGCTCCGCCGCGCCGGACGAAATGCAATGGCCGATGGCAGACTCGACACCTGGCGTTCCGGTGATATCCCTCCAGCATGTTTCGATGACGGACAGCCGCGGTGTTCAGCGACTTCGCGACGTGTCGATGGAGGTGTGTGCCGGCGAGATTGTGGGCATCGCGGGTGTCGAAGGATCCGGACAGCACGAACTGCTTCGCGTACTCGCCGGTCGGCTCGCACCGGACGGTGGGAGTGTGCGTCTTCCCGCGCGAATCGGATTCGTACCGGAAGACCGGCTGCGGGATGCGCTGATTCCCACAATGACCCTCGTGGAGAATCTCGCGCTCAAGGAAGCGGGCGGTGCGCGTGGCATGATGCAATGGACCTCGTACGAAGCGCGTGCGTTGGGCACCATTCGCGAGCACGACGTGCACACGAGCGGCGTGCGCTCGCTTGCAAGTGCACTCTCTGGAGGAAACCAGCAGAAGTTCGTGCTCGGCCGCGAACTCGAAGGTTCGCCCGATGCGCTGGTCGTGGAGAACCCCACACGCGGACTCGACATTCGCGCGGCGACACGTGTTCTCGCCGAACTTCGCTCCGCGCGTACATCCGGCGTCGCCGTGGCGATGTACTCGAGCGACCTCGACGAGGTGCTTTCGATCGCGGATCGCATGATCGTCTGCTTTGACGGCCGGGTCACGGACACACCCGTCGAAGCCGATGCAGTGGCGCGCGCGCTGCTAGGGCTCTCATGACCTTCCTCGTGCGCCTCGCGCGCTCGCAAGCCGGCGCGAGCGTGGCAGCCACACTGCTCGCCCTTGCCGCCGTGACGCTCGTGGTGATCGCCGGCGGATACGACATCGGTCACGCAGCAGCAGCCTTATGGAACGGCTCGGTCGGCAGCTCCTACTCGTTCTTCACTGGAACGCTGCTGCGCGCCACGCCACTCATCATCGTCGGGCTCGCCGTCGCGGTGGCGTTCCAGGCCGGAGTCCTCAACATCGGCGCCGAAGGCCAGTTGCTGGCGGGTGCGGCGACGACGATCGCGGCAGGGCTCTCGATGGCGGACCGGCCGGGATGGATTTCAGTTCCGGTCGAACTCGCGGCGGGGATGGCGGCGGGTGCCGCGTGGGCCGGAATCGCCGCGGTGCTCAAGCGCCGGTTCGGCGTTCTCGAGGTGATCAGCACCCTGATGCTCAACTTCGTCGCGCTTTTCGGCGTGAGTTACCTCGTGCGCGGCCCTCTGCAGGAGTCAACGCACCTTTATCCGCAGACCGCGTCGCTCGCCGCGTCCGCGCGATTGCCCGTGATCATCCCGGGACAGCGGCTTCACCTGGGCTTCGTGGCGGCGGTGATGCTCGCGATCGCTGCGTGGTGGTTCATGCGCTCGACAGCAGGTGGTTTCCGTATCCGCGTGGTTGGCGCGGGCGCGGCGGCGGCGGCCAGCGCAGGACGCGTAAACGTCGATCGCGTGGTGTTCGGCGCATTTCTCGCGAGCGGAGCGCTCGCCGGACTGGGGGGCGCCGTGCAAGTGACCGGAGTGACCTATGCGCTGTTCGAAGGCCTCTCACCTGGATACGGCTACACCGCGATCGCTGTCGCGCTGCTCGCGCGGCTGAATCCGCTCGCGGTGATTGTCGCCGGAATATTCTTTGGCGGACTCGAGGCAGGCGGTGCCGGAATGCAGCGCGACGCCGGAGTGCCGTCAGGATTCGTCTCGGTCATCGAGGCGCTGGTGGTGCTCGGCGTCCTCGCGGTGGACCGCGCGCGAAGCGTGGCCGGCGAGCGCGGCCAACCGACGGCCGGAGCGCAGGCGGCGTGAGCGGCGGCCCGTTGACCGCCTTTCTCGAGGCGGGCGTTCGCACCGCCACACCGCTCGCGTATGCCGCGCTTGGCGAGTTAGTGGTCGAGCGCGCCGGGGTGATCAATATCGGACTCGAAGGCGCAATCATCGGCGGCGCGTTTGGCGCCCTGGTGTTTGCGGACACAGGAAGTGTGCCGCTCGGATTCGCGGGCGCCGCGCTGGCCGGCATTCTGGTTGCCGCACTCTTCGCGCTCTTCGTCGTCACCTTGCGGACCGACCAGATCATTACCGGCACCGCGATGAGCATGCTCGGGCTCGGGCTCACCGGAACGCTCTACCGAACCATGTACGGCAGCGCAGGCGCATCGCTGCACACGCCGACGATCGCGCCCGCTCCCGTGCCGGGACTCAGCGCCATCCCGGTCATCGGGCCGGCGCTGTTCGATCAGCCCGTCGTCACCTACGCGCTGTATGTGCTCGTGCCGGCGCTCGCGTGGTGGTTCTACCGATCGGCGGCCGGACTCGCGCTGCGCGCCGTGGGAGAGCACCCGGAGGCGGCGAGAGGAGCAGGAATTTCTCCTGACCGGGTGCAGTGGGCTGCGATCCTCTTCGGCGGTGCGATGGGCGGCATCGGCGGCGGCACGCTCGTACTCGCGCAGGTCGGAACGTTCGCCGAGGGAATGTCTGCCGGACGCGGCTTCATCGCAATCGCGATCGTCGTGCTCGGGAGATGGACACCGTTCGGCGTCGCCGGTGCGGCCCTGCTGTTCGGCGCGGCAAGCGCACTGCAGACGCTGGCGCAGACGACGGGATGGACGATGCCGTATCAGCTGCCGCTCGCGTTTCCGTATGTGCTCACACTCGTGCTGCTGGCGAGCGCGCGTGCGCGCACGGCCGCACCGGCTGCCCTCGGACAGCGCTCAGCCTAAGTCCTCGCGCAAGGCAGGGCCGAGCTCGACCAGCGCACGGTCCATACACCCGGAGCGGTGCGCTCGACGATTTCCACCTGCAAGCCCGCATCGCCTTCGCGCACGAGCGCCACGGCCGGCCGCGCCCCATGCACCTGGAACGCGGCGAGCAGGTCCATCCCTTCGACACGATCTTCAGGTCCGGCGACGCGTTCGGAGAACGCCGTGCGCCATTGACCTGCGCTGGATGATGGGTCGGGCTCGGCGATCAGCGTGATCGCTTGCGCGCGCGGATTCGATTCGACGTTGAGCGAGCGCATTGCGATCGCGACAGCAACGGTCGAGCCGTCCGCGAGCTGAAAGCGCCACGCGTCGCGCACCACTATCGGGAGCCCGCGAAATGGCGCCGAGACCGAGTCTTCCGGGATCGCGCTCACGAGCCGGCTGATTCGGGCGACCATCGCCGCCGAGTCACGCGGAAGCAACTCGCCGACGCCATCGATGCCGAACGGCGTGGCAATGCCTGGAGAGAGCGCGAGCGACCAGCTGTTCGGCATGGCGCGTCCATCGCTCAGGGTGAGCGACGCATTGCGCTGCCACGCACAGGAGCGGACCGCGGATCCCGGGTGCAGCGTCGCCTTCGACGTATGGTCATCGTGGTTGAGCAGCTCGACATCAAGATCCGAGTTGCTTGCCGTGTCGCGCACGAACAGCACGGGGGCGCCACCGTCGAGTGACGGCGTGGCGAGTATCGCGCCGAGTTCGTCGTCCCACGGCTTTGTCGTGGCAGCCACGGTGACTCCTGCCGACTGCTGCGGCGACGACGATGAAGTCTGTGTTCCGGGGGCCGGGGCCTTCGCGCGTTCGCACGCTACGGCAACGAGCACGCCGGCAAGAACGATGGCGCGGCGAATCATGCTTTCGGTGGCAACCAGGGACCGACGAGGTCCCAGTGCCATGCCTCACGCCGGACGCGATCGCGCGGATCGCGCAGCGGTTTGCGTTGGAGCCGCTCGGGATTGAGGCCTACGGCTCGGCCGTAGGCGATCAGGAGTTCACGATTGCTCGAGACGAGGTGCGCCATCGGTCGTCCCATCCAGATATGGCGGTGCAACCAGAGTCCGCCGGACATCGCGTGTGTCATCCCTTCGCGGCGGTCTTCGAACTCACGCCAACGGGCCGGTGACAACAGCGACGCGTGTTCTACTGACAGCCGATGAGTCCCTCGACCGTCGCGGGCGCCTGTGCGGGCACGTTGCCCACGTAGATAGCGCAGGTGAGCGGAAACGATTGCGGGTGCGTGGCCGTCGCGGACCAGCCCGACGCCGTGGCGTTCGTAACACTTATCACGACCCCGGGCGAGCCCTGATATTTGAGCGAAGTGATAACTGCCGTGTACGAGTCGTTGTCGAACAGATACGCCTCTTCAGCCTGGGCAAGGTTGCGCAGGTCCGACTTGATGGACGTCACGTAGGCTTTTCCTTTCGTGTTCTGAAATTTCGGAATCGCGATCATCGCCAAAATGCCGATGATCACGATTACGATCAGAAGCTCGATCAAGGTGAAGCCTGCACGTTTCACGGCCATGTCGCGTTCCGGTACCTCGTTGTCACTCTTTGGGGGTTTCGGCTAGGGAAGGAAGTCTGTATCCCGTCGGCCTGCCCGGCAACCGCTAGGCAAAAGCCCAGCAACTGCCTTCATTTACAGGCAATCACGGGGCCGTCGAGAGGTCACGTCCGTAACATGTTTACGGACAATGAGTTATACGGCTACTCGGCTGCTTTCACGTATTGTCAGATGGTTCTTTTCGCGCCGATTCTGGCAGTCTGCAAGAGAAAATAACGCCTTCTATAGCTTGGTTTCGAGCCAGTTCTGGCCCGTCCCGACATCCACGACCAACGGGACATCGAGCTTCACCGCGGTGGTCATTTCGTGCACGGTGAGTGTCTGGAGGTCGGGCAGTTCGTCGCGTGGACACTCGAACACGAGCTCGTCATGCACCTGAAGTAACATGCGGCTGTCCATCTTCTTGGCAATGAGGGCGTGATGGATCCTGATCATCGCGACCTTTATGAGGTCGGCTGCGGAGCCCTGAATCGGGGAGTTCTGCGCAGTGCGCTCGCCGAACGCGCGAATATTGAAGTTCCGGTCTTTGAGTTCCGGGATGTAGCGCCGCCGCTTGAAGATTGTTTCGACGTAGCCGCGCTCACGCGCCTGTTCGACGGTCGCGTCGAGGAATCGGCGCACTCCCGCGAAGCGCTCGAAATACGTCTCAATGAACATCTTCGCTTCAGCATGCTCGACCTTGAGCTGTCTCGAAAGCGAATGTGCTCCCTGGCCGTAAATCGTCGCGAAGTTGATCGTTTTGGCACGGTTGCGCATCTCGGCGGTGACTTGGTCGATACCCACGCCGAAGATGATCGACGCGGTCTGGCGGTGGATGTCGCCGCCGGCGCGGAACGCCTCGACGAAGCCCGGGTCGTGGGACAGGTGTGCGAGCAGCCGAAGTTCGATCTGTGAGTAGTCGGCGGCGAGCATCGTCCATCCGGCCTGCGGTATGAAGCCACGGCGAATGTCTTTTCCGAGCTGGCGACGAATGGGAATGTTCTGAAGGTTGGGATCGCTCGACGAGAGGCGTCCCGTGCTCGCTACTGTCTGGTTAAACGACGTGTGAAGGCGGCCATCCATCGGATTCACAAGCGCGGGCAGGATGTCGAGATACGTGTTCTCCAGCTTCGCGAGTTCGCGATACTCCATCAAGAGCGATGGCAGCGCATGGCCTTCGTCGGCCAGCTCGAGCAGAACGGAGGCATCCGTGCTCGGCCCGGTGGACGTCTTCTTTTTCACTGGCAGGCCGAGCTTCCCGAACATGATCGCGGCGAGCTGCTTGTTGGACGCAATGTTGAACTCCTCGCCCGCCGCCTCGTAGATCTGCCGCTCGACCTGACCTCGCTCCTTCATGAACCGCGACTTGAGCGAGTGAAACCACGGGATATCGATCGTGATGCCGTGCCACTCCATCTCGGCAAGTACGGTGATGAGCGGGAGTTCGAGGTCGCGGAGCAGCGCCGTGGCTTCGACCTCCGCAAGCTTGGGTTCGAGGAGCTTTCGCAGGCGGAAAGTCAGATCCGCGTCCGCGCACGAATAGTCGCGCGCGGCCGCGATGGGCACTTCGTCGAACGGAATCTGGTTCTTCCCCTTTCCCGTGAGCTCGTCATATCCCGTCATGGGCAGTTGCAGAAACTCGATCGCAAGGGAGTCGAGCGCATGCGAGCGGCGGCCCGGATCGAGCAGGTAGCTCGCCAGCATCGAATCGAAGTCGAGCCCGGCGAACCCGACGCCCGCCCGCCGCAGGACGAGCAGGTCGTATTTCGCGTTGTGTGCGGTCTTCCTGACCTTTTCGTCGGCGAGCAACGCGCGAAGCGGCTCCATCTCTGGCGAAAGGATCGGCGGAAGGTTCTTCACTGGCTGCGGTCCTTCGGCGAGCATACGTGCGGCTATGCTGGTGGCGCCCGCCTTCTCCGCGGTTTTCGGCGAGGCGCCGAGCGAAAGATCGCCCTGCGCGGCCTCACGCTGACGATGCGCGAACGGCAGATAGAACGCCTCGCCCGGTCCGACGGCGAGGGACAGGCTCACAAGATTCGCGCGCAGGGGCGTAATGATCGGCGGCGCGCCCAGGTCGAGAACCGTCTCGGTGTCGACCGAGATGAACGGCGCCTTGCGTGCCAGGGCAACCAGCGCCTTGACACCTTCGACCGTGTCGACGACCCGGTACGTCCTGGCGACGGCCGGCGGTGATGACGGCGGCGGCGCCGGCTCGCCCACACCGGACGGCGCAGCCGCCGCCGGCGTGCCCTCCGCCTGCGCTGCCGCTTCCTGCGCGTTGCCGCGGAACTCGAGCTCCACGAACAGGTCGCGGAGGCGGTTCCAGTCCGGCGTTTCGAGCGCGAGGGCCGGCAGGTCGAGCGCAATGTCCAAGTCTTCCCTAATTGTCACCAATTCCTTCGACAACACGCCGTTCGCCGCGAATTCCATGAGGGCGTTGCGTGCGCGCGTGGGTTCCACTTCGCTCACATGCGCCAAGATCGATTCGAGCGGTCCCCACTTTTCGATGAGCGCGTGTGCCGTCTTTTCGCCGATTCCCTTCACGCCCGGAACATTGTCCGACGTGTCGCCGAGCAGGGCGAGATAGTCCACGACCCGTTCCGGCGGCACGCCGAGGCGTTCGGACGCATTGTCGAGGTCGTACCATTTTTCCGTGGTGAACCCGGGACGCCCATGATACGGATTGAGGATCCAGATGCCCTTATCAATCAGCTGCACGAAGTCCTTGTCGCCGGAGACGATCACAGCGTTCACGCCTTTCGCGGCGGCCTGCTTCGCGAGCGTACCGATGACGTCGTCGGCTTCGTAGCCTTCGAGCGAGAGCACCGGGATCTTGAACGCCTCGAGGATCTGCGTGATGCGTTCGACACCGGTGTCGAAATCGGCCTGCATCTCCGGTTCGAGGCGTTCGCGTGTCGCCTTGTACGCAGGATACCGCTCGTGCCTGAAGGACAAGCCGGCATCGTGCACCCAGCCGAGGTACTCGGGCTTGTGCTTCTCGATGAGCCGCTTGAGGAAATCATGCGCCCCGCGCGCGATGGATGTGTTCTCTCCCTTGCTGTTGATGAGAGGCTGNNCGCGGACTCGGAGCGGGAGGCATGACGGGAAGTTAATGCGCCGCGGGCCCGGCCATGTGTCTCGGTCGGGCCCGTGGCGATCGGCTGTCGAGTGGAGTGTTTCGGGGTGTCAGGCCTTCATCACGCTGTTGGCCGCGAGTCCCTTTTCTCCCGTCTTTAGCTCGAACTCTACCGGTTGACCTTCCGCGAGAGTCTTGAACCCGTCCATCTGGATCACTGAAAAATGGACGAACACGTCCTCGCCCTGCTCCTGTTCAATGAAACCGTACCCCTTGGTGTCATTGAACCACTTCACCTTGCCCTTCGGCATCATTCGCCTCCTGCGGCACTCCTTCGGTGCGAGTTTCCGTCGCGTCGACGCGGCGACTAGCGTCCCGTCCGCACCTACTTCTTACGATTTCCAGGCACCGGTTGTCAAGCGAGAAGTTGCGCGATCGCGCCCGCAACGGTTGTCACGCGGACGTTGTCGTCGATGCGCGTCGGCATCGCTTCGGCCGCCGCCGCGGCGACAGCGATCACCACGGCTGTCGCGGGTGGGTAGCCGGCCAGCATCCAAACGCCGACAAAGGAAGCCGCCACGCATGCGAGGGATCCCATTATCGTCTTCCCGCCCCTCGCCCCGGACTTCGCCGCGGCGCTCGTCGTCCATACCCGGCCTGCAATCGTCGCGGCTGGATCACCGATCGCCGCACACCACAGTGCGGCGATCGCGGCGCGGCGCGATAACACCACTACAGCAACGAGGCACGACAAGGCCAGCCAAGTGGCACCGGTGATCGACCGCCTCTCGTGCCGGCGTGTCAGAGAGCCGAATATGCGTTCAAACGCTGCACCGACCGTCGCGTTCGCGCGACGCAATCCCTCGGTCAGGATCGCAAGCGCGCCGATGACGGCCAAGACCATCTCGAGCGTGTTGCGCGACGCACCAATAGCATACGCAACCGGAAATACGCCCGCCGAGAGGTGCAACGCCTTTCGAACGAATTCATGCCGCAGAGCGAGCGGCGGCGAAGTCAGCGCGTGACGCGACGACGCCACGCGTTCTCGAACGCGATCGCGCTGCTGTTCGTGAGACGCCAGTGTCCGAACTCCTGCTGTTCGGTGAACACGAGCTGCTGCTGGATGCTGCGATACTCCCAGATCTGCGAACGAAGCCTGTTCGTGGGATCCGCGGCGGCACCCTGTTCATATCTCTGGTCCGGCTCGCCGAGTCCGAGCAGGACCTTGCCCCGATCGGTCATCCAGCCGGGAACACCCTCTTCACGAAAGCTGGTATTCGCCTCGTTCAATCGCAGGAAATAGTCGCGCAGCGCCTCTGCGCCCCCGGTCAGCGAGGCATTCTCCTTCACGAAATCCGCCCAAGCCGCTGGGCGGAATTCCGGCGCGGTGTCGCGGAGCGCCTTGATCCTCAACGGCGTGGCAAACCACTTGAGATAGTTGAGCATCTCGTCGTATGTCGCGACCGGCAGCTCCTCACCGAACCCGACGAAGAGCGGCGCCCGTGTCGTGTCGTTCATCCCTGTCTGCCAGACCGAGATCACCAAGGGGCCGATGCCGGTGCGCGCAATAGGCACGTAAAGGACACCGCTGTACAAGTTCTGGCGACGCGCCAGCGAAACCGTGTCGCTGAACAGCATGCGCCCGGTTTCCGTGCGCGCCGCGACATTCAACGGGAGCCGCGCTCCGGTCGAGGCGCCATAGCCCTCGAGATACAGACCAATGAGGCTGTCGCGTCCAAACGTCGCGGTCGCCGCGGGATTCGTGACCACGCGCGGCAGTGAATCGAGCGAGAGCCGCTGCGATACACGCGCGAAAGCCACCGGCGTACTCAGCGAACCTGCGCCGAGCGTGGGCACCAGCAATGTCACGTCGTCGGAGCCGTTCTTCGAACTGCCGTCGTCCCGAACGTTCACCGAGAGGTTGTAGCGGCCCGGCTTCACGGTGAGCAGTTCCTGGTAAATCACACTCTCGTCGAGCCGGGAGACTTCCTTGAAGCTCGCAACCAACACACTCTCGTGCGCTTCGATCTGCTTCACCGTCTCGGCGCCGTTGCGCAACGTGATCGATACGGTGTAGCCCGCGCGGAAGCGGTCGGTCTCGCGGCCGAATGTAAGATTACCGTTGGCAATCGTGATCGCGACGATGACATGAGTCGAATCCGGGGAAACCGACGCCATGAACGCGACGTTGCCCACGAACGGCATCGGCGTACCGCGCGCCAGCAGGCCAAGTTCGCGATACAGTTTTACGCCATCAAACTCGGGACCAGACGCGGTGACAGGCGCCGCACCGGACGCCCTTCCGGGCGCTCGTGCGGGGGCCCGTGCGGGCGCCGGAGCCGGCGTTGGCGCGGCCTTGCTCCCGCCGCACGCCGCCTGAAGGAGAAGGAGCGTCAGTGGAGCCATCGTTCCGGATCGCAGCAGCAATCGTCGCATCATCACACCTGTTTGCATGAAGCAACTTAACATGTGCACTACTCTACACCCACAGGAGCCCTTCCGTTCGCTTGCCAGTCCCGACCGCGACCGTTAGCTTCGCCCGCGTGGCGCGTGACCCTCTCGTCGGGACAACGATCTCCGGTTATACCCTCGTCGATCGCGTAGGCGAGGGAGGTACCGCGACCGTCTACCGAGCTCGGCATCCCCAACACGGCGAAGTGGCCGTGAAAGTTCTGCGTGAACGCCTGCGCCAGGACAAGACGGCGGTCGCCCGATTCCTGCGCGAAGCTTCGTTCGGCACACGAGTGCAACACCCGAACGTAGTGCGGACGATCGAAACTGGTCAGTCCCCGGACGGCGTGCACTTCCTCTCGATCGAGTGGGCGGCCGGTGAATTGCTCGAGGGCTACGCGAAGCGCAACGCGCCGTTGCCCTACGACGAGGTTGCGACGATCGTGCTGCAGATCGCGGACGCGGTAAATGCGGCTCATGCCAGCGGAATCGTCCATCGGGACCTCAAGCCCGAAAATTTGATGTACGATCCCGAGACCCGCAACGTCAAACTCCTCGACTTCGGCATCGCGACCGCAACAGACGTGACACCGGACGAGCGGCTGACGCGCGCGGGGTTCTTCGTCGGCAGCCTGCTATACGTCGCACCGGAAGCGCTGTCGGGCGAAGTCGTCACGCCGCTCGCCGACCAGTACAGCCTCGCGGGCATCGCGTACCTTCTGCTGACGGGAACGCTGCCGTACACGGCGAAGGCTCCGCGCGAAATGTTCACGCAGCTTCTCTCGATGCCTCCGATCCCCCTCAACAAGGCAAAACCCGGCCTCCAGTTCCCAGCAGCGGTCGAACAGGTGGTCATGCGCGCGCTCTCTAAGAATCCGAAGGATCGCTATCCCGACGTGCTCGTCTTTGCGAAGGCGCTCGCCGCAGCGCTCGTCACCGGCCAGGCTGATGCAGGCGACGGCGGATTCATGTCGAAGATGAAAGGACTCTTCCGGGGCAAGGGCACGCAGAGCTAGCCACCCGAAGGTTGCGCAGGCGCCGGGCTGTCGGCGGGAAGCCAGACGGTAAAGACCGAACCGCGTCCCTCCACGCTCTCCACCGTGATATCGCCATCGAGCAGCCGTGCGAGACGGCGCGAGATCGCCAGGCCGAGACCGGTGCCGCGCCGCATCGAATCGCCGCGTGGACCAGCGTTCACCTGCTCGAATTCCTCAAAGATCCGGTCGAGATCCTTCGCGGCGACCCCCGCGCCCGTATCCGTCACCTGCAGGGCGACCCACGGTCCGCCGGTGGCGAGCAGGGGGCGCCGGTTTGTCGACCCCGCGAACGATGTGAGGTCGCCATCAGACACGAGCGACGCACGCACGGTGATGCTTCCCCCCGACGTGAACTTGATGGCGTTGCCAAGCAGATTCACCAGAATCTGGCGCAGGTGTGTCGGGTCCGTCGCGATCCGCGGAAGCGTGGCAGGGACAGCGATCGAGAGCACGAGTTTCCTTTCGTTCACAAGCGGCTCGACTTCAGAAGCGACGTCGATCACGAACGGGCGCAGCTTGATGAGTTCGGTGTGCACCTCGAGCCGGCCGGCGGCCATTTTCGCGAGGTCGAGCACCTGTTCCACGAGTTCGCGCAAATGGTTCGCGGACGATTCGATGCGTTCGACCGGACCGATCTGTCGCGGTGTGAGTTCGCCGTACGCACCCTCACGCAGCAGATCCACGAACCCGACGATCGCCGCGAGTGGTGTGCGCAATTCATGCGACACATTCGCGAGGAACTCGCTCTTCGCGCGATTGGCGCGATAAAGCTCGGCGGAGAGTTGCTCGAGTTCGGCGGAACGCTCGGCAAGGCTGCGAGCCTGGCGCCGCTGTCGAGCGACCCCTGCAAAAATCGCCGCCACGGTAACGACGACGGCACCCCAGAATACAACCGCCGTCACCGGTAAGCCGCGAAGTACAAATCATCACCGAGCATTGACGCTCGCATCACCGTTCCCTAACCTCCGCAATCATGACGCCACACGAACGATTGCTCGACATGCTCGCAACCCGGTCCGCCCGCACGGGATCCTTCACGCTCGCCTCGGGCCGGCACTCCAGCCTGTACATCGACGCGCGCCTGACGACGATGAGCCCCGACGGCCTCGCAACGATCGGTCCGCTCGCGCTGGCCGCACTTCGCGAATCCGGCTGGAACCCGGATGCCGTGGGCGGTCTCACCCTCGGCGCGGATCCGGTGTCCTTCGCGATCGCACACGCCAGCGCGCTCGCCGGAACGCCTATTCGTGCTTTCACCGTGAGGAAGGAAGCGAAGTCGCACGGAACAGGCAAGCTGATCGAGGGGCCGTTTCACGTCGGCGATCGCACCGTCGTCATCGAAGACGTGATCACGACGGGTGGGTCGGCCCTGCGCGCCGTCGAAGCCGTGCGCGCGGCAGGCGGCGTGGTGCAGGGCATTCTCGCCGTGGTGGACCGTGAGGAGGGCGGTCGAGAAGCACTGAACGCAGCGGGGTTCTCCGTCATCGCGCTGGCGCGCGCGACGGACATCCTTACGCGCATACCGCACCAGCCGTAGCGCACTACCGCATCGAAGCCACCGCGGTTTGCGGCAATGGCGTGAGGCGCATCCCCGGCCGCACGGCAAGCGGCCGGAGCTCCCGGAGCAAGTCGACGTTCGGCAGGATGAGCTCACGGCGGAACCGCTCAAGCATGCGCTCGCCGTCGTACGTGCAGCGGAATTCACCAGCCGTAATGCGAAGCAGCGTGCGCACGTGCCGGCCGAAGCTCTGCGGAGACGAGTAGTCGAGGTGGTTCGCCACATCTGAAATCGAGAGCCCGGGATTCTCGAAGAGCCGCGCGGCACGAATCAGGCGCGCGAATGCGAGATATCGCTTTGGCGCCGGCACGCGCGCGCGGAAGAAGCGGCTCATCAGCGTGCTCGGCAGCACGTTCAATCGCCGCGCGAGCTGCCGCACGGTGGACACGCGAAACTCAGGCGAGAACAGCGCCTCAAAGAACCGCCAGCAGTCGTCGGGAACACCGCGAAGATCCTCACACAGCGCCGCCATCACCACGCGATCCACGTCCTTCGTCGCTTCGCGCCCCAGCAGCGCCCGCAGACGGCTCCATCCCTCCGGTTCGCGCACGTCGATGAGCGTGCGGATCCCGCAGTTGCCGAGCGCGAGCACCGCCTCGGCATTCGTGTCGCCGGCACTCGAGAGCAGCGCGAGGGTTGGAATTCTCGGAAACGCGCGCACCACCGCAGCCATTTGTGACGGTTCTTCACGCACGCACCGCCCCACCGATACGATGACGGCGCTGATGCGCCGTTCCTTGAGGTCGCGCAGCACCTCGCTGATGCAGTCGCGGTGGATCGTCCGGTACAACCCGATCCCCGCGGCATCCACACGCTGACGTTCCACCGGTTCGATCATCGTGGACACTGGAGCAATACGCCGGGCGCTGGACGTCGTCGTCATGGTCGCCTCATGGGGTGGTGTGCCTCTCGGAAACTCGATGCGATCTTTCGCGCCGGTCGTCACGACGTCGTCACCCTCGCTTTTCAGGCATGAAGTGGGCTGTCACCTCCTGCGGGGCGGCTCGTTCACGAGTACTATTCGGGAGAGGAGTTCCCTCGGCCGGACGGTCGCGACGCAGAAGCTGGATTCCTGCTTCGAGGAAAGTCCGGGCTCCATGGACAGGCTGCCAGGTAACGCCTGGGCACCGTTAATTCGGTGACGGACAGTGCCACAGAAAACAAACCGCCCTCGCGAAAGCGTGGGTAAGGGTGAAAAGGTGGGGTAAGAGCCCACCGCGTTCGTGGCGACACGGACGGCACGGTAAACCCCAGCTGGAGCAAGGCCGAATAGGCGGCGAGAAGCAGTCCTCTTCGACAGAGACGCCGCGGGTAGGCCGCTAGAGAGTGCGGGCGACCGTATTCCGAGAGAAATGACCGTCCGAAGTTGTTACTTCGACAGAACCCGGCTTACAGGCCGAGGGAATCTTCTCCCCTCACGATGCGACCGATGTTGCGAACTCCCGCCCTCGCAGCTGCAGTGAGCTGTTCGCTGCTCGCTGCATGTCATGGCGGAATCGTTCCGAACCAGGTCCTCACCAAGCCCGCTGCGGTGAGCGCCCCCGCACCGATCCCGCGCACCAACGGGCCGTGGCTGTATCGGCCGTCGACGCAACGGCAGGGCTTCATCATCGACCAGCGGGCGGTGATCGCAATTCACCTCGACACAGCCACCCGTACCGACACCGTTTCGTCGCACGCCGACGTTGCATTCACCGTCACGCCGGTGACAAGCAACGTGAGTGGCAACGTCGGTGCGTTTCTCGTTCAGGGTGCGGGACGTGTCGCGGCGACACCCGTGGGCCTTGTGACACCCTTCCCTCTTCGCGCCGAGTATTCGGCGCGCGAATCGCAGCTCGATTTCACCGCTCCGCACGATGCCGTTCCCTGCTCTTCGGCGGCACTGGCGGTTGCACAATCACTGCGGGATCTGTGGTTCAGGCCGCCTGATACCTTGCGTGTCGGGACCACATGGGAAGACTCCTCGTCGTACGTGGTGTGTCGCGATGGCATACCGCTCCGCGCGACGGTTCACCGCGCCTTCCGCATCTCCGGAATATCAGAACGGGAGGGTCGCGCGTTACTCGCGATTTTGCGCACGTCACGCACGGTGATCGAGGGAACCGGGGCGCAATTCGGCGAGGCCGTCGAGGTAAGCGGCACGGGAAGCGGCCAGCTTCTCTACGACCTCGACCCCGCGAGCGGCGAGATCACGTCTGCGAGCGGGACTGCGACGCTGGACCTCTCGCTGCGAAGCCGCGTGCGCACCCAGGTCGTGCGCCAGACGGTGGAGATTCGAATCGGCCGGAGCTAGTCGACCAACCGCAGCGGCATCAAGAGGCATAGATACTTCGCGGGATCCGACCAGCCCTCGGGCTCGATCGTCGCCGCACGCTCCGGCGCCTTGAACGTCAGGCGAATCTCTTCCGTCGGCATGTAGCGAAGAATCTCGAGTAGGTATGCGGCGTTGAATCCAATGTCGAGTGGGTCACCGTTGTAGCGCACCGGAAGCTCGTCCTGCGCTTCGCCAAGATCAGGGGTGCTGACGCTGAACTTCAGCATTCCCGAATTGAAAGCGAGGCGAATGCGGTGCGTCTGGTCGGACGCAACGACGGACATGCGCTTGAGCGCACCGGTAAACGCGACCTTGTCGATGATCGCGTATTTGTCGTTGTCTCGCGGGATCACCTGGTCGTAACTCGGATACGGTCCCTCTATCAGTCGCGTGTAGACCGCGGTGAACGGAGAGCGGAAGCCCAGATGGTTCTCACCCTGGGCAACCTCGAGTTCCTCCTCGGCCGGAAAGAGCCGACGAATCTGTTCGAGTGCTTTCGGCGGAATGATCAGGTCACTCGACGGCGCAGACGCCATCTTCACCGGAACATCCATTTTCGCGAGACGGTGACCGTTCGTCGCGACCATGCGCATGTGCTCGGGTCGCAGTTCCCAGAGCACGCCATTGAGAATCGGACGGCTCTCTTCTGTCGACGCCGCGAACGCAGTATGCGAAATGAGTTTCTGCAGGTCGCCCGAAGGAATTCTCAGCGCCTTCTCGAACTTCACGGTGGGAAAACTCGGGAACTCGCTTTTCGGCAATCCGAGAAGCTTGAACTTCGAGCGTCCACACTCGAGCGTGATGCGCTGATCACCAGCTGCGGAGATTTTTACAGGCGCGGGCGGGAGTTCGCGCGCAATTTCTGAAAGTTTTCGTGCGGGTATCGTGATCGCGCCGGCAGCCTCGACGTCTGCCGTAACCTCGGTACTGACCGCGATATCAAGGTCAGTGCCGGAGATGCGAATTCCCTTCTCTGTGGTCTGGACGAGAAGGTTTGCCAACACGGGGAGGGTTGTCTTGGACGGAACCGCCGAGGCGACTGCCGCCAGGCCCTCCTGCAGTTTTTCACGCGAGATGGTGAAACGCATTCCCTACCCGAGTCCAGGATGAGGAGGATGTGGATCCCGCGCCTTCTCTAGCACTTCCTGAAATTGAATATCAATTCCGCAGTAGAAGTAGTAAGGCGTGGAAAGAGGAAAAGCAATACAAGTGGTTCTGCTGCTTGGACTTCTCGGCCGTCACTTGATGTGGAGCCGATGTGGGAACCGGGGGAGTGGTCGTGTACAGATACAGCTTCAGATTTCGCGGTGCGGATAACCGGGGGTTTAGGGCTCGTGTCGGAGACTTTCCCTCACCTTCTCCACACGGGAACGAAACGCAGAATCCTCCTTCATCATCTCCGAAACACGCTCAAGGCTGTGAATGACAGTCGAATGATCTCGGCCACCGAATCCCTGGCCGATCTCGACGAGTTGCAGGCCAAGGAGCTCGCGTGACAGGAACATCGCCACTTGTCGCGGAACGGTGAGCATCTTCGTTCGTGTCTTGGACTGAAGTCCCTCGACCGACACCGCCCATTCGTGCGCGACGCGCTGTTGAATGAATCGCATACGATCCTGTCGTGAGGATCGCGGTGGAGCAACATCGTTTGCCTTCAGTTTGTCGCGAAGCGCTTCGCGTGCGAGGTCCACCGTGATGACGCGGTGCTTCAGGGACGCAAAGGCGAGCAGCTTGATGATGGAACCCTCGAGTTCACGCACGTTGGCCTGTACGTGATCGGCGATGAAGTGCAAGACATCGTCGGGAATCGTGTGTTCGAGGTGATCAACCTGCGACTTCTGCCGGAGAATGGCGATGCGGTGCTCGAGGTCGGGTTGCGTGACGTCGGCGACCATTCCCCACTCGAAACGACTGACGAGGCGGGCTTCGAGGCGGGGAATTTCCGAGGGTGGACGATCGCTGGTGAGGACGATCTGCCGGCCTGCTTCGTACACGGCGTTGAAGGTGTGAAAGAATTCTTCTTGTGTCGTTTCCTTGCCACCGAGGAAGTGGACGTCGTCGACGAGGAGCAGGTCCGTCTCACGATAACGGCGACGAAAGTCGTGCATCGCGCGACGGGCAATCGACGTAATGACATCGTTCGTGAATTGCTCGGTGCTGATGTACATCACCCGGCAGCTGGGGTTGCGGCGCAGGATCTCGTGCGCGATGGCCTGCATGAGGTGGGTTTTGCCGAGTCCGGTGGCGCCGTAGATGAAGAGTGGGTTGTAGGTCTTCCCCGGTGCCTGGGAGACGGCAGTAGCTGCTGCAGTAGCGAGTTCATTTGACCGTCCTACCACAAACTGGTCGAAGACGTAGCGATCGTTCAGGATACTAAGAATGACGCTATTGTCACGCCTTGCTGGCGTTATACTGGCTCCATTTTGCGGCACGAAGAGATCCATTTGAGATCTCGAGAGTCGCTCAAGTTGGACCTTTATTGCTATCTTTATTGGGTGGCCGAAGCACGGCGGACCAAAACTCTCCAGGAGCGCGCTGTGCTTGTTCTCGTTCCACTCCACCGACCATTGATCGGGTGCAGTGAGCGTGAGCTCGTTTCCAGAGAACTCCGCCGGCGACAACGGAACCAGCCA
>PMYN01000109.1 GCA_003171215.1 Gemmatimonadota bacterium
CGTGGCCGCGCGATACGGCGTGGCACGGCACGTCGTCGCGGACATCGACCTGCGCCTGTTCGGCGGATCGGCGCTCACGAGCGACATCGCGGTGCCGAAGGACCGCAGCGCGGCCGAACTCGGCCGTGGAATTCCCGTCACCTATGTGCCGGCGCGCAACACGATTTTCCTGTCATTCGCGCTCGCGTGGGCCGAGGTGCTCGGCGCGAACGAGATATTCATCGGCGTGAACGCGCTCGACTACAGCGGGTATCCCGACTGCAGGCCCGAGTTCATTCACGCGTTCGAATCGATGGCGAACCTCGCGACGAAGGCGGGCGTCGAGGGCGCCGCGCGCATCGCCGTCCGCACGCCGCTCATCGACATGAGCAAGCGCGAGATCGTCGCACTCGGACTTGCGCTCGGCGTGGACTACGCGATGACGACGAGCTGCTACGATCCCGCTCGGGACGGCACCGCGTGCGGACGCTGCGACGCGTGCCAACTCCGTCTCAGGGGGTTTGCCGAGGCGGGAGTGCCGGATCCGATTCGATATCAGCGAGGAGCGACGGGTGAGGGGAGTCCGGTGGTGAGGGGAGTCCGGTGAGCTACGCGGCGAAGGAGATCTTCTACACGCTGCAGGGCGAGGGCTTTCACACGGGTCGCGCGGCGGTGTTCCTGCGGTTCGCGGGATGCAACCTCTGGACCGGGAGGGAGGAAGATCGCGCCGGTGCCGTCTGCAAGTTCTGCGACACGGATTTCATCGGCATCGGAGCCGACGGCGGCAAGTTCGCCGCCGCGGATGCGCTCGCCGATGCCGTCGCCGCGCGGTGGCCTGCGGGCAGCGAGGGAGGGAGCCGCCGCTTCGTCGTGTGCACCGGCGGCGAGCCGCTGCTCCAGCTCGACACGGACGCCATCGACGCGCTGCACGCGCGGGGATTCGCCGTCGCAGTCGAGACGAACGGCACACAACCGGCCCCGCGAGGCATCGACTGGATCTGCGTGAGTCCGAAGGTTGGCGCGCCGCTCGTGCTCACTGCCGGTGACGAGCTCAAGCTCGTGTTTCCGCAGGCTGGTGGTGACCCGGATCACTTCGAGCAGCTCGACTTCGGTCATTTCTTCCTGCAGCCGATGGACGGTCCGGACATCGCACGGAACTCCGCGCTCGCGCTCGAGTACTGCCTGAGAAACCCCCGGTGGCGTCTTTCTGTCCAAACTCACAAGGCGCTCGGAATCCGGTAGGCACGGGTTACCATGGCACGTTTGACGTACTACCTTTAGCGGTCGACTCCCCGAACCTGGATCTGATGACTCGCTCACGCCTCACCCTCTTGGCCGGCGCCATGCTCTTCGCCGTCGCGGTTCCCGCGATGGCGCAGCAGGCGTCGCCCAAGGCCCGGAAAAAGGGCGCGGTGCAGGCCGTCACGGAGCGCGAAGCGAACCCGGCCGGACCGTTCGCCCGCCTCAGTTCGATGCAGCGTGACTCGATCATTGAGCACACGCGCAACCTGCTGGGCGTGAAGTACAAGTGGGCGGGGCTGAATCCGGCCAAGGGGCTCGATTGCAGCGGCATCGTGAAGTACGTCTTCGCGAAGCTCGGCGTCGAACTGCCGCACCGCGCCGCCGAGCTCGCCAAGATGGGCGATCCGATCACGAAGGACACGGCCGCCATGCAGCCGGGTGACTTGCTGGTGTTCGGCAAGGCGGGCAAGCGCATCTCGCACGTCGGCATCTACGTCGGCGACGGCAAGATGATCCACGCGTCGAGCAGCTCGCATCACGTTGTGGAGACGGAAGTGGTGAAGTACCGTCCCGCCGGCGGCCTGCAGTGGAAGGGCGTTCGGCGCATCGTCGCGCTCGACTCGGCGACGATCGAGAACGAGCCCGAGCCGCTTCCGCCCGTCCGCTAGCGCCGGTCGGGTTTCACCTGGGACGCGGCTTGATCTCCCCGCTGGGCGAGATCTCCGCACCGGTCGCCGGAAAGTCCTGCCTCGACAACTCCGCCACGTCACGAGCCCCGAGATTCGCGGGGTCCGCCTGCACGTAGCCTGGCGCGCGCTGCGTCGTCGAGCGCAGCACGGCGTCGCGGACTGAGCCGTCCGGCGTCAGCGTCGCGCACAGGAGCGCGCCGTGGTCGTTGTAGCCCGAGTGATTGAACGGCCCGTACGTGACCAGGTTGCCGAGCGAGTGCGCGATGAGCGAGCGCCCGTTCCACTCGATGGCGCGCAGCACGTGGGGACCGCTTCCGATGACGAGGCTCGCGCCGGCCTCGACCGCCGCGCGCGCGAAGGCGACGCTGTTGCCCCGGTTCTCGCCGGCGAAGTGCTCGATCCGGTCCGGTGTGTGACGCGCGGTCGCTCCCTCGGCACCGATGTGCATCGTGACGATGACCCGGCCGTAGCGCTCCGCGGCCCGCGTGACATGGCGCCGGACCGCGTCGAGGTCGGTGACGCCGGCAATGCTCCACGGGCTGAAGCCGAGCACGGCGATGGTGTCGGCGTCGCCGACGGGCACGGGGGTCGCGAGCGTGTCGGCGCCGGTGGTGAGCACTCCGGCCTGGGCGAGCCACCGGCGCGTTTCGAGGAGCCCCGCCTCGCCGGCGTCGTGCGCATGATTGTTCGCGACGTTGCCGACGACCACGCCCGAGTCGTTGACGTGGCGCAACGCCGCGGCCGCGGCGGGCTGCTGGCGCAGCGCGTAGCAGAGCGTCGATCGCCGGGCGCACTTTCTCGGTGCGGGGCCATCGCCGATGGCGCCCTCGACGTTCAGCAAGACGAGACCGGCGTCGGAAACGAGCGGCGAGAGCGGAGCGAGAAGGTCGCGCGGATCGGGGAGGGCGCGGACGCGAGTGTCGCCGTCGAATCGATTGACGGACCAGCTGGTGTCCAAATTGGTGCCGAGGGATACGTCACCGCCGGCGCAAAAGCGGACGTCCTTGCGCGTGGATGGTTGAGCGATCGCGACTCCGGAAATGAGGATGAGAGCGGCGAGAACGGATGCGGGATTCGGGTTTCGACCCGATGCAGGCTGCGGAAGAGGAATGAGGGTCACGGGATGAGCGGCGAGAGATGAGATGGATCAAGGATGCCGAATTATCCGACCTGCCGCACCCCGTATTCCCTGGTGTCTTGCCTTATTCGGTTCCATGCCTAAAGTTTGTCCGGTCATGCGTTTAAACCTCTGCGATGGACGGCCGATCCGCATACCTCGGCCGATCACTCCCAGCAACACGAGGTGTCTCATGGTTCGACGTTTCGTCAGCCGGCTTTCCATACTCGCTGCGCTCTGCGCGTTCGCGGGAAGCGCCGAGGCTCAGACGGGCAGTATCACGGGGAAGGTCAGCAATGCGGAAGGAGGGGCGCCGGTCGTTGGTGCGCGCATTACGGCGGTGTCCGGATTGCGAACGGCGGCCACGGTGGTGTCCGGCGACAACGGCACTTACCGGATCACCGGCCTCGCGGCCGGCACGTACGCCGTCACCGCCACGCGGATCGGCTTCTCGGCCAAGCGTGCCGACGGCGTGACCGTCTCCGGGTCCGTCACCCTCGACATCGCGATGTCGGAGATCACCACGAGACTCAATGAAGTGGTCACGACCGTTACGCGCGGCGCCACGCCGGAGAAGATCCTCGACGCGCCCGCGTCGATTTCGGTGGTGAACGCGGAGCAGATCACGAACGTTCCCGCCGTCACGATCGCCGATTATCTGAAGACCACACCTGGCCTGTCGGTCTCGACGGGCGGCATGATGCAGTCGAACATCGTCTCGCGCGGGTTCAACAACGCGTTCTCCGGCTCGATGCTGGTCTTGCAGGACTACCGCTTCTCAGGCGTTCCATCGCTGCGCGTGAACGTGCCTGCGCTGTTCACGGGCACGAGCGACGACATCGAGCGCATCGAGGTCGTCAACGGCCCGGCCGCGGCGCTCTACGGCCCCAACGCGGCGGACGGCGTGCTCAACATCATCACCAAGTCGCCGTTCCAGTCGAAGGGCACCACGATCTCGGTGGATGGCGGCGGCAACGCGATGCTGCAGGGCTCGTTCCGCACGGCCAACACGTTCGGCGACAACAAGTGGGGGTACAAGTTCTCGGGATCGTATTTCTCGGCGACCGACTGGAAGTACAACGACCCGAACGAGCCGGCAGTGTATCCGACCATCGCCGGCAGCCCCCGTTCCGGACAACCGCTGCAGCGCGACTTCGCGGACAAGAAGTACTCGGGCGAGTTCCGTCTTGACTACAAGCCGAACGCCGATTTCGACAACATCATCAACGTCGGCTATTCGAAGATCCTGAGCGGCATCGACATCACGACGGCGTTCGGTGCGGTGCAGGCCAAGGACTGGTCGTACACCAGCCTGCAGGATCGGATGCGGTACAAGGGATTCTTCGCGCAGGTCTTCTACAACGCGAACAACTCTGGCAGCAGCAATCCGAGAGATACGAGCGGCACCTTCTACCTGCGGACCGGACTTCCCGTCGTTGACCAGTCAACGGTCACCGTGGGGCAGGTCCAGCAGGCGTTCGCGCTGGGCAAGACCGCATTGGTGGCCGGCGCCGACTACATCTACACCCACCCCTACTCGGATTCGACGATTTTCGGGCGAAACGAGGGGTCGACCGACATCACCGAGGAGGGTGTCTACCTTCAGGCCACCGTTCCGCTCACGCCGAAACTCGACCTCATGTCGGCCATCCGTGGCGACCAGACGAACCGGCTCGCGGGGACGCAGTTCTCGCCGCGCGTGGCCTTCGTGTACAAGGCGAACGACAACAACAACTTCCGCTTCACGTACAGTCGCGCGTTCAGCTCGCCGGCCAGCTTCGAGTACATGCTCGATCAGCTCACGAACCCGAACCAGGCGCCCGGCTTTGCGCTGCGCGCCATCGGCAACCCGTCGAAGAGCGGCTGGCAGTTCGCCCGCAGTTGCGACGCGACGGTCAACGGCGGCCTCTGCATGCACTCGCCGTGGATCGCGGGCGGTCCGACGTCATTCGTGTCGTCGACCTCCGCGAACGCGTTCCCCGGGTTCATGTCGCAGCTCTCGGCCATCGCGTCGGCTCTGCCGGCGTCGACCTTCGCCAGCACTTCGGATCCGACGGGCGTGGCGAGCAAGGCAGGCTTCCTCGGCATCTTCAGCATTCCGGGAATGAGTGCCGTTCTGGGGTCGCTCCGTCCGACGGACGCCCAGGTGGGCTCCGTGCTTCGTATCGGCAAGACCGCCGTTCCGCTCAGCAGCGTGACCGACATCCAGCCCCTCAGCGCCGCGTTCAACACGACGTGGGAGGTCGGCTACAAGGGAATCATCAAGGACCGGCTCCGCATCGCAGTGGATCTGTGGTACCAGATTCGCGGCGATGTCGGCGCCCCGATCGGCCAGATCAATCCGCTGGTGTTCATGGATCCGACGAAGCTCACATCGTATCTCGGCACCGCGCTCACGACGGGACTCATGGGGGCCGGATACTCGCTGGCGCAGGCGCAGGGCACCGTCGCCGCGGTGCTGCCAGGGCTGATTCCGATCATGGCGGCGCTGCCCCAAGGCGCGCTGGCGTTCACGAACACCAAGCTGGCACCCGACCAGTCGATCATCGCCTCGTACACGAACGCCCTGGGATCGATCGACGTGCGCGGCGCGGATGTCGCCCTCGACTACCAGGTCAACGACACGTGGATGCTCTCGGGGCAGTACTCGCACATCGGACAGAACGTGTTCCCGCAGATCGGCGGCGCGGGCAACGCGCTGATGTCCAACTCACCCAAACACCGCGCCTCGGGCACGGCGACATACACGAACGATGCCAGCGGCTGGTCGTTCACCTCGACGGTCCGTTACGCCGACGCATTCCCGGTGAACTCGGGACTGTTCAACTCGTTCGACCCGAACCCGACCGGTGGCGCCGCCTACGCTCCGCTGCCGGCCAACACGTTGATCGACGTCGGTGGCTCGTGGCGCCTCCCGTTCGCGCAGAACATGACGTGGTCGCTCAACGTGTCGGATCTCCTCGACACCAGGGTCGCGACGTTCGTGGGTGTGCCGGAGATCGGCCGCCTCATCGCGACGCGGGTGCGGTACTCGTTCTAAGGCGCAGACGGCAGACGGCGGACGACAGAGGGCAGTAGGAGGCGGGTGGCGGACTTGATCCGCTGCCCGCCTTCTGCCGTGCCGACTGCCGTCCGCCGTCCGCCGTCCGCTAGCTTTATGGAATGAACGCCCTGCTCGACCCCGCCGCGAAGCTCGTGATCGCACACCGCGGCAACTCCGCCTTCTTCCCCGAGAACACGCTGGAATCGTTCCAGCAGGGGGTGGCGCTGGGCGTGGACGCGCTGGAATTCGACGTGCGCGTCTCGCGCGATGGAACGGCCGTGGTCATCCACGATCCGACGCTCGATCGCACCACCGACGGCACCGGCGCGGTGAGCGCGCTGACGCTCGAGGAACTCCAGCGGCTCGACGCCGGATACCGGTTCACGCGCGACGGCGGCCGCACCTTTCCGTTCCGCGGCTGCGGGATCACGATCCCCACGCTCGAGCTCGTGCTCTCGACGTTTCCCGGCGTGCACATGCTCGTGGAGATCAAGACCCGTGATGCGTCGGCCGAGGTGCTGCGGCTGCTCACGGGGATGGGGGCCGCGGGACGCTGTCTCATCGGATCGTTCGACGAGGAAGCGATCGCGCCGTTTCGCGGCACACCGGTCGCGCACAGCGCCTCGCGCCGCGAGCTGATCCGGCTCTACGCGCGTGCGCTCATCCCGGGAGGCCCGTCGCACCTGCCGTATCAGGCGCTCGCGATCCCGCCCCGGTTCAACGGCATTCCGATCCCCGTGATGCGGTTCGCGCGAATGGCACGCCGTGCGGGCGCCACCACGCACGTCTGGACGGTGGACGACCCGGCGCAGGCCGGTCTCTACTGGGCCGGCGCTGTCAACGGCATCATCACGAACGATCCGGGAGCGATCCTCGCCTCGGCTGGACGCGCCGCCGTCCGTTCCCACCTCTTGTCTCCCTCAGCCTGACCATGGCCGAACCCGTCAAGAAGAAGAAAGTCAACTACGCGAACGCGTGGGCCGAAGCACGCGTGCTGATGCGGCGGCACCGCTCCTCGCTCGTGGTGGGGTTCGCGCTGATGCTCATCAGCCGCCTCGCGGGATTCGTGCTCCCGACCAGCACCAAGTGGCTGATCGACAAGGTGATCGGGCAGCACCGAACGGAACTGCTCGTCCCGATCGCGCTCGCGGTTGGCGCGGCGACGCTCGTGCAGGCGATCACGTCCTTCGCCAACTCACAGGTGATCAGCGTGGCGGGCCAGCGCGCGATCACCGAGCTGCGCCGGCGCGTGGAAGAGCACGTGATGCGGCTTCCCGTGAGCTTCTTCGACTCGACGCAGACCGGCGTGCTCGTACAGCGGGTGATGAACGACGCGGAGGGAGTCCGCAACCTCGTCGGCACAGGCATCATCCAGCTCGTGGGCGGCATGGTCACCGCCGTCCTCGCGCTCGTCTATCTGTTCTATCTCAACTGGAAGCTGACCACCGCGACGCTGGTGCTGCTCTCGATCTTCGGCGGCGTGATGGCGTACGCGTTCAACAAGCTGCGGCCGATCTTCCGCGAGCGCAGCAAGGTCTACGCGGAAGTCTCGGGGCGGCTTGTGCAGGCGCTGGGCGGCGCGCGCGTGGTGAAGGTGTACACGGCCGAGAAGCGAGAGGAGATCGTGTTCACGAGGGGCGCGCACCGCCTCTTCAGGAATATCGCGAGCACGATCACGGGCACGTCGGCGGTGACGGCGTTCTCGACGGTGATCGTCGGTGCCGTCGGTGTGCTGATGACCATCGTCGGCGGGAAGGAGATCCTCGCGGGCCGCATGACGACGGGCGACCTCTTTCTCTACGTCATCCTGGTTGGACTCGTGACGCTCCCCGTGGTGCAGATGGCCTCGATCGGCACGCAGATCAGCGAGGCGTTCGCAGGACTGGACCGCATACGCGACATCATGCAAACGCCGACGGAAGATGCCGACGATGCCAACCGCGCGCCGCTGAAATCGGCGGACGGGGACATCGAATTCCAGGACGTGTGGTTCGAGTACCGCGAGAACATTCCCGTCATCAAGGGCGTGAACTTCGTGGCGAAGGAGGGAACGACCACCGCACTCGTGGGATCGAGCGGTTCGGGAAAGAGCACGCTCATCTCGCTCATCATGGCGTTCGCGCGCCCGCAGAAGGGGCGGATCCTCGTTGCCGGACGCGATCTCGGCGACATGCGACTTCGGGATTACCGCGCGCACATGGGCGTGGTGCTGCAGGACAACTTCCTCTTCGACGGCACGATCACGGAGAACATCGCGTTCTCCAAGCCGGGCGCGACGATGGACGAGATTCGCGCGGTGGCGCACGTGGCGCACTGCGACGAGTTCATCGCCGAGTTCCCCGACAAGTTCGACACGATCGTCGGCGAGCGGGGCGTGAAGCTCTCTGGTGGACAACGGCAGCGTATCGCCATCGCACG
>PMYN01000140.1 GCA_003171215.1 Gemmatimonadota bacterium
GGCTCGTCGAGGAGGAGGAGTTTCGGATCGTGGACGAGCGCCTGCGCGAGCTTGACGCGCTGTTTCATGCCGGTGGAGTAGCTGCCGATGAGGCGGTAGCGCTCTTCGTGGAGGCCGACGTGGCGGAGCGTTTCGGCGGCGCGTTCGCGCGCGGCGGAGGCGGGGAGTCCGGACATGCGGCCCATGTGGGTCACGAAGTCGGCGGCGGACACATCTATAGGAAGGCAGTCGTGCTCGGGGAGGTAGCCGATGAACTTGCGGACCTCGAGCGGGTGTGCGAGCGAGTCGATGCCGAGGACTTCGACGGAGCCGGAGGTGGGGGCGAGGAGGCCGAGGAGGATGCGGATGAAGGTGGATTTGCCGGCGCCGTTGGCGCCGACGAGGCCGATGATGCCGGGGTCGAGGTCGAGAGTAAGAGAGTCGAGGGCGGTGACGCCGGGGTAGCGCTTTGTAACTTCGCGGGCGCTGAGGAGGGGCATGGTCCAGAGGAGTGGGGAGGCGCTCTGGAAACTACTGAATTGGGGAGCGGTTGGTTTCGAGGCGCGATGCGCGGGTTCCACGAATCAGCGAAACCTCCCTCCGTGGCTCCGTCGAACCCTCTCTCGAAGAAGTCTTCAATCGCACGGTTAGGCTGCGAGTGATCCCAGTCTAACGCTCCACACGCGAGTGGCACGATTGTGTCCAACTGGTTGCTGCTCAGATTGTTGCATGCCATACTCGCTGAGCGAGCATGCGCGAAACGCAGCAAATCGTCGCTGGTTTTGCGCGAGCTTCGCGGCATAACGTGACAATCCAATTCTTGTTAGGCAGGCCTAGCTGTCGAAATCATCCATAGGCGGGAATGAGACAATTGCGGCTGGTGCAAGAATCAGCTCTCGTTCGCCCGCGGAGTCCTCGAGAGGAACGGAAGAATGCCACCATTTGAGTTCCAAACAGGCGCTTGGTCGAGACGCCGCACGGCTCGCCTGGCAGTTGCCTGCGTTGTGACATGCGGGCTGTCGGCCGTGGGCTTCGTGCACGCCGGCGATCGTGAAGCCTTGCAAGGGAGTTGGCTCGTGTCGGACGCGCGCCTACGGAATGACAGCGGGCCCGCCCTCGACGTGAGTAAGTATCACGGAACGATGGCCTTCATCGACAACAAGGTGACCATGCGGGTCCCCGGCATGGGGGATTCGAGCGCGACACTCGCGTTCACGCTCGACACCGCCGCGTCGCCCCGCCGCATCAACTTGGCCCAGGATGGAGGGACTTGGGCCGGGATTTACCGGATAACGGGAGATAGCTTGCGCATAGCTCTTCCGATTGAACATTGGACTGATCGCCCAGTTTCCCCGACTGATTTTGGCGCGCCAAACACCATGACGTACATTCTCCGTCGCGAAAGACGGTAGCACCCGAACATTGGGCTCCCGGAGCTGCCTAACGTTTCGTTGGAGCTGACGAGCGGACGGTCGGACAGTGGCGGCTCGCTGCCTCTCTGGTATGATTCGCTCGCAGCTCAACTTGGGTGTTAGACAACCGCCGGAGCCACGATGTCGACCTGGATGGTCGGTACCTCGGCCGCGTTTGCCACTATCGCGAGTGCCATCCGCGGGCGGGCTGTCGCGCGCGGCATTGCGGCGCTCGGCCGCATGTGACGGACGACTTGGACGTGGTGTCACTCGATCGTTCGCTGATCATGCGACCGCCGCTCGTGCTATACCCGGCAGTGATCGCTACTGGGGAGGTGCCGGCGGACGTGGCCGCGTTTCTGCTGGCGCGCCTGCCGGCCACTGGAACGATGGGAGCAAGCCGGTTGTGACGGCAGAACTCATGACGCTCCAAGTTCGGAGTCGCCGACAGTGGCGGGCGTGGCTGGCGACGCACCATACGTCAAGTTCCGGAATCTGGCTCGTCTTCTACAAGCACCACACGGGGCGGAAGCCGATGCCGCTCGAGGACGCCGCACGTGAGGCGCTGTGCTTTGGGTGGATCGACAGTCTCATCAAGCGACTGGATGGCGACCGCTACGCGGTCAAGGTGACGCCGCGACAGCCCACCAGCAGGTGGTCGGATATCAATCGAAGACGGTGGATGGAACTGAAGGCAGCCGGCTTGCTCACTTCAGCAGGCTTCGCGGCCGCACCGACTGAGAACAGCTACGGGCCGCGGCCGGTAATTCCCGACCTGCCGAATTACATCGCGACAGCGATAAAGACCAATGCCAAAGCCTGGAAGTTCTTTCGGGAGCTCGCACCAACGTACCGCCGTGACTTCGTCGTTTGGATTCACACGGCCAAGCGGCTGGACACCCGGGAAAGGCGAATTCGCGAATCGCTCGCACTGTTGGCAGCGGGCAAGAAGCTCGGTTTGAAGTAGACGGATACCGCCCCATGCTTCGTATCCTGATGGGAACCGTCCTGGCAAGCAGCTCTCTTGCCGGCAGTGCGATGATGTGAAGCTCGGCGGCGCTGTTCTCGTCGCGCACCTCATACTGGGACACACCAAGGGCTGCACGACGTGGACGATGAAGGTGAACGAGGGGGGCAAGAGCTACGGCGTCGTCATCGTCGGTAGTCCCAACGTGAATCCCGGCTACAAGCTCGTCGGCAACGCACCTTATCCCCAGATCACCCAGGACTACGAACGCGTACGCTCTCTCAAGCACATCATACTATGCCGCTGACCCGATCCTGCGCATTCGCGCTCGCCCTCCTCCTGGCTGCCGCGCCCGCCGCGCCCGCCGCGCGCGCACAGGACGCCTGCAACGCGCCCGCCAAGGACGCCATCGTCCATCTCGACGTGCCCGGCACGCCGTTCGAGCCGGTCATCACCGCCGACGGCTGCTGGCTCTTCGTCACGCTCGCCTCCGGCAACAGGCCGGACGGCGGCGACATCGCCGTCGTGCGGCGCGACGCCGGAAAGCTCTCCCTCGTGCGCACCGTTCCCGTCAAGGGAAATCCCACCGGTGCCGTCCTTACGCACGACGGCAAGACGCTCATCGTCGCCAGCGGCGCGTACCTCGCGTTCCTCGACGCGTCGCGCCTCATCAGCGGAGCCGGCGATCCGGTCCTCGGCTACATCGGCAACGGCTCGCCGCTCGGGTTCATCTACGTCAACGTCACCGCAGACGATAAGGTCGTGTTCGCCGCGGTCGAGCGCGCAGAAGCGATCGTCTCCGTGAACATGGACCTCGTGCGCGCCGGCAAAATCACGGACGACGCGGTGATCTCGAAGCTCGACGTCGGGAACGCGCCGATCGCAGTGACGCTGTCGCCCGACGGTCGCTACCTCTACACGACGAGCGAGATCGCACTTTCCGCGTGGAAATGGCCCGACGTGTGCAAACCGGAAAACGCGGTGTCGTCCGGACGCGGCCGCGGCCGCGTCCCGCCGCCGTACCATGGGCAGGGTGCGATCATCGTCTTCGATGCCGCGCTGGCGGTCACGGCTCCCTCACGTGCGGCCGTATCGCGCGTCGCAGCCGGCTGCAGTCCGGTGCGCTTCGTCCTCTCCCCCGACGGCAATACCGCGTACGTCAGCGCGCGGAACGACAACTCCCTGCTCGCGTTCGACGCGCACAAGCTCGTGAACGACACCGCGCACGCGCTGCTCGGCAAGGCCGAGGTCGGCGTTGCGCCCGTCGGCGTGGCGGTCATCGACGACGCGTCGCGAATCGTCGTCACCAACTCCAACCGGTTCGCTGGGGGCGCAGCCGATCACCAACCGCTCGCGGTGGTCGATGCGGCAAAATTGCGCGCGGGAGGGAAGCAGTCGGTGCTCGGCCAGATTCCCGCCGGCGGATTTCCGCGCGAACTTCGCGTGACGACGGACGGACGCACGCTGTTCGTCACGAACTTCTCGTCGAAGACGCTCGAGATGATCGACGTGACGAGGGCGCTGCCGGGCGCGCGATGAACGGCGCGATCACCCGGCGGCGCGTGACTCAATCTCCTTCAGGGAACGCGATCACGAGCGCGAGGATGAACCGCCCTCCCGAAAGATTGCGGCCCGCGCCCTGGCGTTCTGACTAGTGGTGCGTCCCGGAAATTACTTTCGCAAGTCGAGTGAGTTTCGCGAGGATGGAATCGGCCGTGGCTGTCCACGCGAACGGCCGCGAGGTGCGGTTGTAGCGCGTGACGTAGTCGGTGATGCGCCGAATCAGTTCGCGCACGGTGCGGAAGGAGCCGCGCCGAATCGCTTGGCGGGTGATCAGTCCGAACCAAATCTCCACCTGATTGAGCCACGAACTGTAGGTCGGCGTGAAGTGCACGTGGTAGCGCGGCCGCTTCGCGAACCACGCCCGCACGGTAGGGTGTTTATGCGTCGCGTAGTTGTCGAGAATGAGATGGACGTCGAGGCGCGCGGGCACCTGCGCGTCGATCTCCCGAAGGAAGGCGAGGAACTCTTGATGCCGATGACGGCGCTTGCACTTGGCGAACACGTCGCCGCTCTGCACATCGAGCGCGGCGAAGAGCGTCGTCGTCCCATGCCGGAGGTAGTCGTGCGTGACACCCTCGAGATACCCGAGCCCCATCGGCAGCAGCGGCGCGGTGCGCTCCAGCGCTTGGATCTGGCTCTTCTCGTCCACCGAGAGCACGAGCGCGTGGTCGGGCGGATTGAGATAGAGCCCGACAATGTCGCGCACCTTCTCGATGAAGAAGGGATCGGGCGAGAGCTTGAAGCCCTTGGTCCGATGTGGTTGGACGCCAAACAACTGGAAGTACCGCTGCACGGTGCTCTTGCTGATCCCCGTCTTGGCCGCGGCGGTGCGCGTGCTCCACTGCGTCGCGTCGCGCGGTTTCGTACGCAACACGGTGCGCAACAGCCGCGCGACCTCGTCGTCATCGTGCGTGCGCGGGCGCCCCGAGCGCGGCGCATCGTAGAGGCCCGCCAGGCCGAGCGTGTGAAAGCGGCGGCGCCAGTGGCCGACCATCACGTGGCTCAACCCGACCTCCTCGGCAACGTCGCGATTCGCCAGACCCGACGCAGAGAGCAAGACCACCCGCGCCCGGCGCACGAGGCCGGCGGGCAGAGAGTGCGAGCCCGCGATCCCCTCCAACTGGGTCCGCGTCTCGTCGGAGAGGGTGAGATCGAAGGTGCGGGGGCGGCCGCGCGGCATATCGTCTCCGGGAAAGGTATGCCCGAAGACGCTGCAAGAATAATGCAAGTAACTAACGGGACACTACACTAGAACCTATCTCACAAATGCCATGAGACGTGTCACGTGTCGGTGCTGCCACCACGACTGAAGCCTCGCCATACGAATCTGCCGTGAAGAAGGAGATGAGCATGATCATTAGGCTCGGGGTTCCCACCGATGCTGCTGCTCTCGCAGAGTTGGCGGCCCGCACCTTTCGCGATACGTTCGCCGCGGACAGCCGCCCCGAGGATATCGCGCAGCACATGGCTCAGGCGTACGGATCGCTGCAGCAGGGCCGCGAGCTCGCGGATGCCAACATCGTGACGCTGCTCGCGCAACGGGGCGAAGAACTCGCGGGCTACGCTCAGCTGCGATTCGGGCCGGCGCCGACGTGCGTGGAAGGCAACGCGCCGATCGAGCTATGGCGATTCTACGTCGCGCAACGGTGGCACGGCCAAGGCATCGCGCAAGCGCTGATGTGCCGCGTCGATGAGGACGCTGATCGGGTCGGTACGCGTACGCTGTGGCTCGGGGTATGGGAGCGCAATGAGCGTGCGAAGGCATTCTACCGCAAGGGTGGCTTCGTCGACGTCGGCGCACACGTCTTCATGGTCGGCACCGATGCGCAAACTGATCGCATCATGGCTCGGCCCGTCGCGGCGGTCGTCTCAGACACACCGAAGTAGTCTGCGAGAGGGCCCGCCCGATGCAATTCCCATTTACGAGATAATTTCTAGCACTACTTCGCCACTTTCTTCGCGTTCGCTGCCGTCGAAAGTTGACTTATGGATGTAGCTTCTCGAGCTAACCCAGATTGCACGTGTGGGAGTGACGACTCACGGTGCGAGAGCCAAACCAGAGAGGAGCCGAGCAGAATGACGTCGTGCGTTGCGACTTCAGTTGAGGAGATCCGGACATGAAGAGAGCTGCGGTGTTTTCCCTGTGCAGTGCCGTCGTCATTACCGTATCAGGCTGCGCGTCCGGCCAGGACGGCTCGCTGGACACCGAGTTCCACGACCGGCTCGTTGCGTTCAACACCGCTATGGCTCGCGCCGATACGGCGGCGCTGGACCGTCAGATGGCCGACGACCTGATATGGGTGATCGGCGCCACTGGAGGCGTGGTGGGCAAGACGCAGCTGCTCGCGGCCGCGAGCACGCCACAAAACCCCGTACCCCATTTCGACGTCGATAGCGTGCGAGTCCGCCGTGTCGGCAACGTGGCGATCGTGAACTACCGGCGAACTGATCGCCGCCGCGTTGGCGCGTACGAAGTATCGTTCACATGGCGGGTGTTCGAGACATACGTCCGAGACGGAGCGCGGTGGCAAGTCGCTCGACACGTTCAGACCTGGGTTCACCTGCCACCGGCGACACCGGCGGCCGTGGATTCCGCTACGTTGGCCCCTTTTGTCGGCCATTACGAGATCGACCCGAGCTTCATCGACAACGTCCATTTCGAGGGACGAGAGCTGGTGGCGACGCCCACGGGCCAGAAAGAGGGAGGTCATCTAGTGCCCGTCTCGGAGAGCGCGTTCGTGCCCGATGGTGTCGGCGCACTGCTTGTCTTTGAGCGCGACCGTAGGGGGCGTGTCACCGGCTACATCCAAGGTTACCCCGATGGACGAGTACTCCGCGCTCGGAAGACCGAGTGACGTCGCTCCCGAGAAGAGGGTTTGGCCGTTTTGCCGGCGTATCTCAACCGCGAGCTCGAAGAAGTGGCGAAGTAGTGCTAGTGCATGTGCGCCATCGCGTCGCCGCGCGCGAGCGCCATGTGATGTCGCGCGTGATGGTCGCCCTCGGTGAGCAGCCCCGCAAATCCCTCTCCGCGGATCATCGCGATGAGCTTCACGTTGCTCGAGTCGCGCGCGGTCACGCTGAACCGCACGCCACCGGCGATCGGCGCGACGGTCGCGTGATACTGCGGATCCATGTCGAGCATTCCGGCGTGCGACGTCACCATCCGCTTGATCGCCGCGGCCACCTTGGCATCGCCCGTCACCATCATCGTGATGCCGCACGGCACGGGCTGCTGGCTCACCTGCGAGCGCATCGTCACCTCGTCCATATCCATTAGATGCTGCCGAAGCGCCTCGAGGTTCACCTTCGACCAGTCGGTGGTCGAGTCGGCCTTGAGGATCCGCACGATCTCGCCGATCGCGGCGTACGCGGATTGCGCCGGCTGCTTGGGGAGCGGGCCGTAGTGATCCATCGCCATGGTCATCTGGGCGTGGAGCGGGGCCGCGGCAAATGCGATGAGTGCGAGTGCCGACAATCTCATGATGTTTCCTCCGCTGCCTGAACAATAGGCGATCGCAGCGGATGCGACAGAAACAAATGTCACGGCTGTTCGCGCGGCCAAGACTGGTTGAATCGAAGAAGTATTGTGTATTGGATAGGGAAGTATTATGTTATCTAATATCAACACCATTCTAGCCGGATACCACCGTGTCTGATGCCAAACTCCTGTATGGTAATGACATAGGCAATGCCTTGCAGGCAGTCGGAGAACTGGTCGCGGCCGACGACCAGCGAATCGGCATCGTCGTAATCGGCGGCGCCGCCCTGAACCTGCTTGGCGTTATCGACCGGGCAACCCAAGACGTCGACATAGTCGCCGTGACCGCCGTTCCAGGGCACACCGAAAATCTGGCGCGACCACCGCAGCCTCTTCCCCCCGCGCTCAGCTCCGCCATCAAGCAGGTCGCACGCGATTTTGGACTGCCGGAGAACTGGATGAATCGCGGTCCGGCCGGTCAGTGGGATGTGGGATTTCCTCCGGGTTTTGCCGGTCGCGTGAAGTGGCGTACATATGGTGGTTTGGACGTCGGCTTGGCGGATCGACTCGACCTGATCTGTTTCAAGCTCGAAGCCGCCGCGGACCAACCCTCGTCGAACAGCCGACACTTTCGCGACCTCGTCGCACTGAATCCGTCCGACGAAGAAATCGCCGTTGCGTCGAAATGGGCGCACGAAAAAAACGTCGGCCGGGAATACGAAACCATCATCGACCGGGTGATCGCACATGTCACGAGCCTTCGCAAATAAGTCAGCCCGTGAGCTGGAAGAAGTCACAACTCAACTCGCATGGCGGCAATGGCGCGCAATCGGCGGTTCGGCCGCGTCCAAGGAACGTTGGCACTCGATCGTCGACCCGGAAGCACTGATCCTCGCGTCGCTGTTCCTCGTCGATCGCGAGCCGAGGATCGAGGATATTCTGCTCAGCTGGGTCGAGGCCAACGCACCGCTCCTCAGCGTTCAGCGCCTCAAGAACCTGCAGAATGCATATCCGCTGGAAGTCAGAAGTCGTGTAGCAGCATTCGCCCGCCGTGCGAAATCGCTCGCGCGGCATCCGCGATGGGGCGCGTTGTCCAAGGAAACGGATAACGAATCTCTGCCCGCGTTGCCCAACGTCCGAAGGGCCACGCTGGTTCCCACAGGCGACGCGGCAAGCCTGTTGCTTCGGATGCGCATGGCGATCGGCGTAGGCGTCAAGGCCGATGTCCTGACCATGGCGCTCGGAAATCGGCGACCGATCACCATACGCGAGGTCGCCGACAACCTCGGCTATACCGTCGTCGGAATCCGAACCGCGGTGCACGATCTTTCCCGCGCCGGCTTCATCACACCGATCAGCGACAAACCGCTCGCGTTCGCCGCGCCGAACCGGCAATGGCGTGCGCTGCTCGGTCTGACGCATCAGCCACACTGGGCAACGTGGCATCACTGGTTTGCGTTCGCGATCGACTACATCGCGTGGTGCGACAAGGCGCGCGCGAAAGAGATCGGGGATTATGCCATGGACGTGAAAGTTCGCGAGCTCATCGCGCGGCACGACTTGTTCTATCGCTACTCGTCGCAGACACTCGGAGCGGCAGCAGTGCGGGAGGGAGTGGGCTCCTACACCAAAGCGATCGATGCGCTCATCGACTGGCCGCGCCAACAGGAAGCGCGAGCGGCTGTCAAGAAGTAGAACGGTTCGCCAGCGCGTAGGATTGATTGCGGTTCGCGCCGAGCGTACTGTTAGGCTGGGATCGGTTCCGTCACTCGGAGAAATCGATGCCCGTCACCCCGAAACAAACGCGAGTATTGCGCGAGCGATTTGGCGACATCGCCGCAAATGAGATCGTCGATGTGCTGAACAACGTGGAGGCTAGCAGCCTGACTGAACTTCGGACGCTGAACGAGCTCAACTTCGCGCGGTTCGAGTCGAACGTGGAGCTTCGATTCGCCGAGTACGACGCGAGGATGGCCGATCGGTTCCTGGCGCACACGCGCTGGATGATCGGTGCGTGGACGACGGTCTTTCTCGCGATCATGGGGCTCTGGTTTCGGAAATAGGATATCCGGTCATCAGACCGTAATGCTCCCGCGCCGCGCCTTCATCCAACAGTCCGCAGCCGCGCTCGGCGCGTCGCTCTCGCTTCCCGACATTGCGCGGCGCGCATTCGGCGCGCACGCAGACGCGAGAGCCTCGCGAGGTTTCATCGACCTCGGCCGGCCGCCCGACATCGTGACGGTGCAAACCGCGGATGGTGATTTACGGCTCACCGCCGGGCCGAATGGCACATGGGATGAGAAGGGTATACAGCTGCGGACCACCCACACATCCGGCGCACTGCGCGTGGAACTCGTGACGTCGTCGGCGCACATCAAACGCGTCGGATTGCGCTGGCGCGAGCGGCTCGACGATACGCGTGCCATCCTCGGCGACGCGTGGGAGCGCGCCTACGGCGATCTCGCCTGGCGCGGCTTCGAACCCGACCGCGTGATGCCGTGGTACGTCGCAACGTGGGACGGTGCTCGCACTCACGCATACGGCGTGCGCACAGGTGCCGGCGCACTCTGCTCCTGGTACGTCGACCCCGACGGCATCAGTCTCTGGGCCGACGTGCGGAGCGGAGCGGCGCCGCTCGAGCTCGGCGAGCGCGTGCTCGCCGTGTGCGACGTCGTATGCCGGCCGGGACGCGATGGAGAATCGGCGTTCGCCGCGATTCACGCGTTCTGCAAACAGATGTGCGCCTCGCCGAGAATCCCTGCGGCGCCGGTGTACGGGAGCAACGATTGGTACTACGCGTACGGCAACAACAGCGCGGCCACGGTGCTCGCCGACGCGGAACACATCATTGAACTGTCACCGGCGGGCGCAAACCGGCCGTTCGTGGTGATTGACGACGGATGGCAGCCCGGGCGCGGTGCAAGCCGCAGCGGCGCCGGCACGTGGGATCGTGCGAACGAAAAGTTTCCCGACCTTCCCCGTCTTCTCGGTGACATCACGCGGCGCGGCGCGCGACCCGGCATGTGGATCCGGTCGCTGCAGGCCGCCGCCGATGTGCCCGACAGCTGGCGGCTCGCGCGCGATCGCAACGTGCTCGATCCGACGGTAGTGGGCGTGAGCGAGAAAGTCGCCGCGGACATCACGCGCCTCCGCGGGTGGGGATGCGCGATGATCAAGCACGACTACTCGACGTTCGACCTCTTCGGTCGGTGGGGCTACCAGATGGGATCGGCGCTCACGCGCGATGGGTGGACGTTCGCGGAGGGGCCGAGGCGGACGACGGCCGAGGTGATCGGCGAGCTGTATCGCACGATTCGGGCGGCCGCGGGCGACGCGACGATCATCGGCTGCAATACGGTGAGCCATCTTTCCGCCGGCGTGTTCGACGTTTGCCGAATCGGAGACGACACGAGCGGGACCGATTGGGCGCGCACGCGAAAGATGGGAGTGAACACGCTCGCGTTCCGCGGCGCGCAGCACGGCGCGTTCTACACGGCGGACGCGGATTGTGTGGGCGTGACGAATGCAATTCCATGGGCGCTGAACCGGGAGTGGCTCGATCTCGTGGCGCGGAGCGGCACGATGCTGTTCGTGTCGCTGGCGCCGGATGCGTTGGGTGGGGAGCAGCGGCGGGATTTGCGTTCGGCGCTCGCGGTTGCCGCGCGTGCGGCACCGCTGGGCGAACCTCTCGACTGGCAGAAAACGGCGTGGCCGGCGAAGTGGAGGCTGATGGGAGAGGAGCGTTCGTACGATTGGGGCGCGGCGGAGCCGGGATAGGCGGCGGACGCCCTCACGGCGTTGCAGAGGGAGAGTTGTCTTGAAGACGAGGTCTGAGATAAATGCCACGCAAACCTGCCGAATCAAAAATCCGCCACATCGGACCGCCCGCGCCGAACCGGCTGCTGTTGCGCGTCACGCTGCGGCACACCAATCCGCCCATCTGGCGAGAAATCAGTGTGTCCGATGACTTCTCGCTATTCCAACTGCATCGTGTGATTCAACTGGTGTTCGGCTGGCTCGACTATCATCTGTTTCATTTCGAGATCGGGAGTCGTCGATTCGAGCGCGTTCATCCCGAGGCGGTGGGCGAGGACGCCGGGGCCGCGCTTCTGCGTGATTTCAAGCTCAAGCGCGGCAAGTCATTCGTCTATGTCTACGATATGGGCGACTATTGGGAGCACGACTTGCTCGTGAAGGAGGTCTCTCCGATTCCACCGAACGACATGCCGAGTTGGATTGCCTCGCTTATCGGCGGCGCGCGCGCCGCCCCGCCGGAAGATGTGGGTGGCCCGCCCGGCTATGAGGCGGCTCTCGCCGCGCTCAGGCGTGGAGCCAACGCAGATAAAGAACTCGTGGCATGGATCGGCAAGGACTTCAATCCGGAATTGTTCGATCGGCGCGCCGTCGATCATGCACTCGTTCTGGCGTCCGCGTGGGATGCGTTGGGATCCGATACGCACCATCCGAGCAATCGGGGAGGGTGACAAATGGCGCGCGACGACCCAACCCTGCAGTTTGTCGCAGGGCCGTTCCGCTTCCTACCCCACGTCGGAGCATCACATTCATGAAGTTTACGAGATTCGCGCTCTCGGTACTCCTCGCCGCTTCGTCGCTCGCCGCCCAATCCGCAACTCCGGCGAAACCAACCGCGTCGAAGATCACGGTGGTCAAGGCGGCGCGTCTCGTCGATCCGAAGACGGGCTCCGTCGTCACGAACGCGATGATCATCGTGCAGGACGACAAGGTGACGCAGGTGGGCTCGGGGCTCACAGTTCCAGCCGGCGCCGAGGTGATCGATCTCAAGGGCGCGACGATTCTCCCGGGTCTGATCGATTGCCACACGCACATCACGTCGCAGCCGAGCGACTACTACGAGGACATCTTCCGGAAGAGCCCGATCGACTACGCGGTCACCGCGCACGTCTACGCGCGGCGCACGCTCGAAGCCGGATTCACCACTGTGCGCGACGTGGGCTCGGCGGAATACATCGACGTGGCGCTGAAGCGCGCGATCGACAAGGGTGACGTCGTCGGTCCACGCATGGTTCCGGCCGGCCTCGCGATCTCCAGCACCGGCGGCCATGGCGACCTCACCGGCTTCTCGCCGTACGTGAAGATCGAGGGGCTCTCCGGCGTGGCCGACGGCGTGGCCGAGATCCGGAAGCTCGTGCGCAACAACGTGAAGTACGGCGCCGACGTGATCAAGGTGCTCGCCGGCGGCGGCGTGCTCTCCGAGGAGGAGAATGTCGGCGGGCCGCAGTTCACGCAGGAGGAACTCAACGCGCTGGTGGACGAAGCCGGCATGTGGGGGCGCAAGGTCGCGGCGCACGCGCACGGCGCCGAGCCGATCAAGCGCGCGATCAGGGCGGGCGTGGCGAGCGTCGAGCACGCGAGCCTGATCGACGACGAAGGGATCCGGCTCGCCAAGGAGCACGGCACCTATCTCGTGATGGACGTCTACAACGACGATTACATCCTCGCCGAGTACGGGCGGATGGGCTATCCGGAGAAGATCCTCGCCAAGGAGCGCCAGGTGGGGCGCACGCAGCGGGAGAACTTCAAGAAGGCGTTCGCGGCCGGCGTGAAGATGGCGTTCGGCACCGACGCCGGCGTCTACCCGCACGGCTGGAACGCCAAGCAGTTCGCGCATATGGTGCGCTGGGGGATGACGCCGATGCAGGCGATCCAGGCCGCGACGGTGAACGCGGCCGACCTGCTCGGCCGGAGCGGCAAGGTCGGCGAGCTCTCGGCGGGTTCGTACGCCGACCTGATCGCCGTCGCGGGTGATCCATTGAAGGACGTGACGGAGCTCGAGCGCGTGACGTTCGTGATGAAGGGCGGCGCGGTCATCAAGGGGGGCAAGAGCGACAAATGAAAGGAGGCAAGGGCGGGCGCAAACGGAAGGGACCCGGCGGCGGCAGTCGACGCCCGTCCGGCGGACGCGGTACGCCGATGAAGGCGAGCGAGAACATTCCGAAGAGCGCCCCGCCAAAGAAGGGGAGCAGGAAGAATCCGCACTTCGGCGCATCGTCGACGTCGAACGACGAGATGTGAACGAATTCATCGATGGCTAGAAGCAAGACGATCGCCGTGTTCGGCATCGCAATGATCGCCGCCGGACTCGCCCTCGCAGGAGCGTGGATGTGGGTGATACGCGGTTTGGTCGTCAACGGGACTGCCTGGTCGCTGGATGCGCCTGCCTGGTTGCGCGGCGGGCGGGGCTCACCGTTCTTCTTCTTCGTCCTCGCGCCGGTGTTGACCGTTTATCTCTTGCGCTCGGGATACGCTTGCGTGAGAACCGGATGGAGTGACCGGGAGCTCGGCACCGATCAACCGCCTCGGCAGCCGGTTGAGGATGACCAATCAGCGGAGGACGGAGAGTAGAGTCAGTACGGACAACATTTTCCGTGGCTCAATTCGGTCAATCTCGCGCGGCGCGTACGAGTTATGATATGGCACCGCATCCCGCGAGGCGTCCGCCGCCGTGTACGCCGCATACACGACGTGGAAGTTCGAGTCCGCGATGGTGGGTGGGTGTCGCGTCGCTCAGCTCGTGCAAACCGAGGTCGAGCGTTAGCCGAGCCGCTATTCCGGCACCAGGTACGTCCCCACGAGCCGGTCGGCGAGCCCGCGCTCGGGTGTGCGTATGGCCATCCCGACGCCGATCGCAAGGACGATCAGGACGGCGATCCCCGCACCTTCCGCGGCGAGCGCCGCGGTCGCCGGCGTGGCCGCCATGATGGCCGCGTAGATCACGAACGGCGCCAGAACCGGCGACCAGGTCACCATGTTGCGCAGAAAGATGCGCACCCGGCCTGCAGGCTCTCCTTTCTTCGTGACAACGTCCAGCGCGAATCCCCTCATCAGCAGGCCGCGCCGCGCGAGCAGCGCAATGACGATCGCGCAGGACGCGACGAACCAGGGAAAGAAGATGAACAGGACCGCGCCGATCAGGCGGAGGAGCAGGTCGATGTTCGTGCCGGGAGGAGTCCCGCGCCAGGTCGAGTCCACGAGCGTGCGCGCCGCGCGCAGTTCCACGGAGTCGACGTTCGGATACTTCTGAAGAATGCTCTTCACGAGTCTCACGTCCGGTGGCGATTTCCCGAACACGCTCGTGGGCAGCGTATCCCTGGCTCGCGCGGAGAGACTCGCCGCGATGTAGAGCTGCGCGAGATGGCTCTGCAGGCGGTACTCTTCCGGCGAGAGACGGTTGAGCGCGGTGTCGGTGGGAAACCAGCCGGCCTTCTGCATGGCTCGATTGAAGCCTCCCATCATGCCGCCCTTCTTCGGCACTTTCGGCCGGAGCGAGTCGGGCAAGGCGTGCGAGCTGTCTTCGATGAACTGCAGCAAGGCGGAGAGTTTGCGTCCGTTGGGGTCGGCCTTGGCCTGCTGGCGAATCGGAACGATGCCGATGACCGGGAAGGACAACACGACGCCGATCGTCGCGGCGACGAGTCCGCTGCGGCGCACGCGCGAAATGCTCACCGGCCGGCCGAGCGTGGCCTTGAAGAGCTCGTGAATCTCGTCCACGCTGCGCGCGTCCTTCGCGGCCGAGATCGCGCGCGACGCGTACCGCGGCAGGGGCGCACCTCCCTGCGCCGCCGCTCGAATCAACCCGAGCACCGATTGCACACACGCGAGCGACTTCTCGGCATCGCTCGCGCGTTCGCCGGCGCGGCTCGCGGACTCCAGCACGACGATCCGCTCGCCCGGTGTCACCCAGATCGATTCCTCACCCAGTGCGGTGGGCATCGTGCCATCGTTTTGCGCAGCCATCAACTCGCTGGTGAGATCGAGCATCCACTCCTGCAGCACGTTCCACGGAACCGGGCGAGCGAGGCGCGCGGAAAGCGACTCGCCGAGCGGCGACTCGTACGCGTCCCAGTGCTCGCCAGCCGAGCGACGGCCCGCCACCCAGCGCAGGCGCGTCAGTCGTGCAAGGTCGCGCCGCGCCGGCGGCACCTCCGCCGCGCCGTCGTCCTGCGGCACGATCCAGACGGAGCGGTGCATCGACGCATCCCAGCCGACCAGCACGGCAGCGCCATCGTACAGCGGGCCGAGCACCGCGTACGCGCCGATGCGGCGCTCGGCTCCGCTGAGCGTGGGCACCGCCCTGCGTTGTGCTTCGCCGTGCCGCTTTTGCGCGCCGGCCAGCCGCTTGATCACACGAGTGCCGGTGAGCCAGTCGTGCACCATCATATTGCCGTTCGAGCGCCGCACGCTGATCAGGAGCAGCGCGCGAAGCCCGACACCGGTGACGAGTGCAAGCGTGGCCTTGGCGTTCTGGTTCGAACCGGTCAACTGCGCCATCAAGGCGACGAAGTTGATCACCTGCAGAATCAGCGCGCGACTCAACGCACGCGGCAATCCGGCGACCTGTCCTTCAAGATTTGCGACACGAATCCCGAGCAGCCATTTCCCGATCGACATGCCGCGCAGTCCCTCGGGCACTCCGACGATGAGCAGCGCGACTATGCCGGCGAGAACGAAATTCAACTTCATCCCCTGCGGCATGGTGCTCGTCCAGCCCTTGCCGGTTACCGCCATCGCCAGCTGGAACAGGATCCACGAGATGATCGCGATGACAAGGCCGTCCACCACGGCGGCCCGGACGCGATCCCACACGGTGGCGGGACTCGTTTCCGGCTTGCGCAGCGCAAGCACGGCCTCGCGAAACTCGTGGTAGTTCTGATAGCGGTCGCCTGATTTCCTGGCGAGCGCTTTCATCACGACGTCCACCACGGCCTCCGGCAGGTCTGTGCGATGCGACGTGAGCGGTACGGGCGACCCGTTGAGCACGGCCGCCACCACCTGCATCATCGAGCCGCTCTGATACGGAAGCTGTCCGGTGAGCAGATAGTAGAACGTCACGCCGACGGCGTAGATATCGCTGCGCGCGTCGAGCTTTTCGCCCAACAGTTGTTCGGGCGACGAGAAGACCGGCGTGCCGAGGAAGACGCCCGTCTGCGTCAGCTTGTGCTGGTCCGCGCTGTCGACCGGCTTCGAGAGGCCGAAGTCGCCGATCTTCACGACGCCGCCGGCGTTCACGAAACAGTTCGCCGGCTTCACGTCGCGGTGCAACACGCCGGCGGCGAGCGCGGCGTCGAGGCCGTCGATGACCTGCAGGATGTCCTCGACGGCCTCCGCAACGGGCAGCGGGCCGCGCTCCTTCACCTTCTCCTCGAGCGTGCCGCCGGGCACGAGTTCCATCGAGATGACCGGCACGCCGTCGATCTCCTCGGTGCCGTAGATGTAGACGGCGTTCGGATGGTTGATGGCGGCGGCGGTCTGTCCCTCGCGCAGGAATCGCTGGCGCGAGTCCGTGTTGTCGAGTTCGACGCTGAGCAGCTTGAGCGCGACGACGCGGCCGTCGTCCTCGTGCACGGCTTCGTACACCGCGCCCATGCCGCCGCGGCCCAGGAGTTTGTTGATCCTGTATGCCCCGAAAGACGAACCGGGTGGCAACTCCTGGGCCGGGAGACTCATTTGATTGCGAAACTACACTGCGTCGGACGGACTCGCAAAGGTTGAAGTCTTTCACCCGCAAGCGAGGAGGGAACAACTGGCTGGGTGCGGTGCTTTCATAGTTCTGTCACTATTGCATGCTGACGGCGAGGGTGCGACGCTGGATGCTCGCAGGATCAACGAAACCTTCGGAGGTCATGATGGCGAAGTACCCGCAGTGCAAGCAGATGGTGACGTTGGAGCGGACGAACAAAGAGGTTGCAAACGCGTCGGACGACGTGCACAAGGACGTGATCGGACTGGTCAAGAAGGAAGTCATGTATTCGTGCCCGCACTGCGATTCGGTGCTGGGGTTCGGGTTCTACGTCGGCGGGCTGCTCACGGGGCGGCCGTAGTACGGCGAGGGGCGATGGGAACTACGGCGACGGGCGACGGCACCAACGGCGACGGGCGACGGGTGAGCGGCGACTTGGCGAAGAGCGACGAGTGAGAAGCGAGGAGACCGTCTCCTCACCCCTTGTATCTATCTCGAGACC
>PMYN01000081.1 GCA_003171215.1 Gemmatimonadota bacterium
CAGCGCGCGCGACGTTATCGCCCGAAAGGATGAGACATTTATGGCCTCACGCGTATTTGAACAGTCGCATAAAGCCGTAGTCCATGTGCAGCGTCTGGTGGCAATGGAAGAGCGTCGCCCCCGGATCATTCGCGACGAAGTCGACGTCCATCGTTCCGAAGCCCGGGACAACGACGGTGTCCTTGAATACGCCTGCGGTCGCCTTGCCGTTTATGCTCACAAGCTCGAACGAGTGTCGGTGCAGATGCACCGGATGCGGATCATCGGTGAGGTTCTGGAACGCGAGGCGGTAACGGCGTCCCTGCTGAATCTCGATCGGAGTGCTATGCTCGAACTGCTGGCCATTGATGGTCCAGCGGTTGAAATCGTTCGCGCCGCCGTTGATCTTGCCGAACGCCATGGCAATCGTCTGATCGGGCGCGGGCACTGCACGCGTGGAGCCGAAGATGGTGTAGTCCCAAGGTCCCTTCGGCGGCGCGATCCAGCGTGGCGCGCCGGCGCCACCAGCATACTCGATGACAATCCCCATCCCGTCACGCCGGTCGTCGTCCTTCGGCGTACCCAGGATCCACACTCCGGGGTTGTTCATCTCCACCACCGCGTCGATTCGCTCCGCCACGCCCAAGGCAAGAACGCTCACCTTGCGCGGTGTGGGCACCGGGTTGCCATCAAGCGCTATCACCTCGAACTGGTGACCGGGCAGCGCGAGTTGGATGTTCTCCGTTGCGCTCGCGTTCAAGATGCGGAACATCACGCGCTCACCCCGTTTGACCCGCACCGGCTCGCCGTAACCGAGCGACTTGCCGTTGATCGAGAAGGCGCGATACCCGACCTCATAGCCGTTCGGCTTCGGGTCGGGCGGTGGATGGGGCACGGTTCCCTGCCGCCAGGTCTCCGCGTCTGTCCCCATCTCCTCAGCGCCGAAGAACGGCTCCCATTCGTGCGTGGCGAGGAAGATCTCGCGATCAAAACGACCCGGGTCGCTCGCGGGCTCGATGTAGACGATACCGAACTGCCCCGTGTACGTCCCTCGATGCAGGTCGGACCCGGAAAGTGTGTGCGTATGCACCCAGCGTGTGCCGGACGGCTTCGGCGTGAGCATGTAACGCCGGGTGCCGTGCGGAGGGACGGGAGGCGTCCCCTCCTCGGCAGCGCCGTCAATGTCGGGCGGGACGAAGAGGCCGTGCCAGTGGACCAGCTCGGGTGTGTCGGTCTCGTTGATCAGCTCGACGGAGACTGGACGTCCCTCACGCAACCGGATCACCGGCGCCGGCACACTACCATTGTATCCAACCGTGCTGATGACATGGTGTGGCGCGAGCTCCACGAGCAGCGGAGCAATGCGGATGGTGACATCGGCCGGACCCGGATGCGCGCCCGCTGAATCCTGGGCGCCCGCGCTTGTCGCAACTCCGGCGCTATCGCCCGACCGACGATCCGCCGAGCAGCCACCGACGATCAGCCCCGCTCCCGCGAGCGCTCCGGCGCACAGGAAGTCTCTGCGCGTGGTACTACTGGTGTCGCTCGTGATGCCCGTGCGCATCGGCTTTCTCCATCGATCGTGCTGCGTCATCAGTAGCTGGTTGTCTCTTCCGTCAAGTTGTGAGGCTGCACCAGGAACAACGCCGGGCTCTTGTCAAGAAGTGTGTAAATGAGCGTCAGGCGGCGCGTTCCTTTCGGGACTTCGGTATGACTCGTAGCCGGGTCACGAGGGCTCCATCCACGAACGTCTTCCCGTCGTAGCCCTCTCGGCATCGCGCTGGCGCGTTCGGTTTCCCGCTCTGGGACGCTCCTGCTATTGTGGGGGAACGAGCCGGGAGTCGCTGCCCCCTCTAAGACATATTCTTCCCGCTTACCGCGAAACCGCCCTTGTTTGATTTGATAGGGCCGGGTGGATTCCATATTAGAATGAATTTAAGCATGGGAACTTTCCGGCCACCTATCTCGGAGCCATTCAAATTGCTGTGCGCATGCGCATACGGACCTCCCGCCGCAGTACAATAAGCATCTATCATACCTTTTGTAGAATTGAATTTGACAGTGATTTTTTGTGCTACCATCCCGGACAATTTGTTGTTTGTAGCCGCGGATATTCTTGGAGGAGTAATTGTGAGAATCAATTCACCGCTACTTGGGACTTCGACTCCTTTTGGAAAACTGAATGTAAACTCCCCATTTTCATCGGTAATGTATTTATGTGGGGTTCCCTTAATTGGCACGTCATTTGGTTCTTGCTCAACAAGTATTTCTGCACCCGGTACGGGTTCACCCATTGATGTAGCATGAGTACGAGCATCGTTTTCGTTCAATTCATTTTGTGTCACAGGTTCACCTACTTTAGATTGCGTTTGCCCCTTCTTCTGGTGCGCGACGGCAGGATCGGTAAAGAAACCCACCGCGGCGAGAGCTAAAACCAGAGTTAGTAATTTGATACTGTTTGAAGTAGACATGGTCTTGCTCCTTATTTTGTTCTAGACTCGGCGAGAGACTCCATGTTCCAGACTCGCCCTCCCTCAGCTCATAATAGGCTCTAGAGGGAGGCGGCGCATTCCTTTCGGGACTTCGGTATGACTCGTAGCCGGGTCACGAGGGCTCCATCCACGAACGTCTTCCCGTCGTAGCCCTCTCGGCATCGCGCTGGCGCGTTCGGTTTCCCGCTCTGGGACGCTCCTGCTATTGTGGGGTAGGCGCCCCGGGCTTTCAATTGACGGCTCAACCCGGAGGGAATTCAGGGGTAGGCGCCCGCTCGCGCACTCTAGTTCAGAGAATGGGGTGCATCTGGGTTGCATTTCACCCCGAAATGCTCAAACGGCCGCCTGCTCGGCGGCCGTTTGGTTTCCGTACTACATGCCCCGCAACCACTTACTAAGAGTGACCCGAGCGGGTTTCGAACCCNNACCCGCGACCTACGGATTAAAAGTCCGTTGCTCTACCAGCTGAGCTATCGGGTCGGGAAACCAGAAAGTTCGCACGTCGCGACGTCTTATACAACTCACACGTTTCGGACGCGGCGTGCTCCGACTCCCCGAGTGCACGCGAAGACGGCGATCAAGTCGCCCCGTCCGCGCGGATCATCTTCATCGCCTCCTGAACCGTGGTCATGAACTGAGCTGGGAAGATGATGGTCGAATTCTTCTCGACGCTGATCTCCGCCATCGTCTGCAGGGTGCGCAGCTGCAGCGCCACCGGATGCTGCGAGATGATGTCCGCCGCCTCACCGAGCTTGACCGCCGCCTGGAACTCGCCCTCGGCCGCGACAATTTTCGCGCGGCGCTCGCGCTCCGCCTCCGCCTCCTTGGCCATGGCGCGCTGCATGTTGTCCGGCAGCGTGATGTCCTTGATCTCGACGGCCGTGACCTGGGCGCCCCACGGCTCGGTATGCCCGTCAATGACATCCTTGATCTTCGCGTTGATGTCCCCGGTCTGCGAGAGAAGCTGGTCGAGGCTGAACTGGCCCACGACATTGCGCACCGTCGTCTGGCTTATCTGGTTGATTGCGGAGCTCACATTCTCGATGGCGAGCACCGATTTCGCCGGGTCGACGATGTGGTAGTACGCAACCGCCGAGATGTCGATGGAGACGTTGTCCTTGGTGATGATCTTCTGCGACGGAATGTTCATCGTGATCGTACGCAACGTCGCCCGCGTCATCTGCTCGAGGACCGGGATGAGGATGATCAAGCCGGGGCCCCGCACACCGGTGTACTTGCCCAGGAAGAAAATGACGCCGCGGTCGTATTCCTTCACGACCCGGAGGGAGAGCGAAACGAGCGCGACGACAATCGCGATGACGAACACGCTGGTATCCATGGAGATCACCGGCGAACGAGGAGTTTCAATTGCCCGGCCCTGAGTATACGCGGAAGCCGGCAGGCGGGATAGGAAAGTCAGGCACAGGACTGCCCCGAATTGTGCTTGCCGCGGTTGATGGTAGACTTCAGGTGATCATGCCAATCAAACGCGGCGCGGAAATCGCCCGGCACGCGAGTTCGAGCGCTCCTGCAGCATGCTCGATCGTCAACGTCGGCTACCGCTCGACCAACTTCTGGGTCGTGAGCGCCGGCCGCTCGCGCTTCCTCGTGGACCTCGGCTGGCCGGGAATGTTCGGCGCGCTCGAGGCCAATCTCAAGCGCATGGACATTCCGCTCGGCGAACTCAGCCACGGCTTCGCGACGCATTACCACATGGACCACGCGGGCGCGGCGCAGGATCTCAAGCACGCCGGGATGAGGCTCGTCGTGTTCGACGTGCAGGCGCCTTTCGTCGCGCCCATGGCGAAGTGGATGAAGCCCGGGATGCACTACACGGAAATCACGCCCGATGACAACACGGTGATCCCGCTCGCCGAAGGCCGCGCGTTGCTCCGCACGCTCGGCATCGACGGGGAGTTCCTGCACACGCCCGGCCACTCCGACGACAGCGTGTCGCTGGTGCTCGACGACGGCGCGGCCTTCACGGGCGATCTCACTTGGCCGACTCTCGCGGGCGAGGGTGAGATCGACGTCGTCACGCGCAGCTGGGAGTTGCTGCGATCGAAGGGTGCAAAGCAAGTGTACGCCGGGCACGGGCCGATACGCGGGATGCCATAGGCCCTCGCGCCCGGCGTACACTTTCCGTTCGCTTACGGTCCCAAGTACTGCACGTGCACGTACGTACCAAGCCGCACGTCGTACGCGAGGTACCAGCCATCGTGGTCGGGATCGAGATAGAGAATGATGTCGTCGTTGTCCCACAGCCAGCCGTCGGTGTAGCCGTACTCGTACGGCGCGACCTGGAAATAGAAGCCGTCGACGTTGAATCGATCGCGACTGCCGCCGCGCATCCGCCACACGTGTTGCGGGCCGATCTCGGCCGAGAAGCGTCCGTGCTGCCACGGGTGATCGAGGCGGAGATTCGGATCCGTGGGCCCGAGGTCGTGTCCCACCCAGCGATCCGTGGTGGCGTCGACGTGAGGCGCCGTGGGGTGTCCCGGCCTGTCGGCAGTGCGCTGGACGGGCTGCTGCGCCCGCTGCGGCTGCTGCTGGGGCTGTGCAGCACCACGCGCCGCCGCCGGAGCCTGCTTGGGCGCCGCCGACGTCGGAGTGCGGGCGGGGCCGCGCGCGGGAATGTGTCCGCCGCCAACAGCGGGCCGTGCCTGTTGTGCAGGCCCCCGTGACGGAGGTGCGGCTTTCGACTGCCCGCCGCGCTGGGGCTGGTCGCCGCGCCCGCCCTGTGCGAACGCCGGCGACGAAACGATGACGGTCGCCGTGAGAATTCCTCCGGCAACGACTTGGCAAAGATGTCGCGCACGCATATGCCCTTCCCCCGCTAATTGGTTTCGTTCTAAGACCCGAAAGGACGATACCGCAGGACGCACGCCAGCCATATCGCTCGCAAGGATGAGAAGCGAACTAGGTCCATCGCGTGATTGTCGCCCCGGCGCATCGGCGCAATCATCAGGTCATGAAGATTCACTGGCTCGCTCTCGCCCTCGTCAGCGCTTCCATCGCCGGCGCGCAGGCGCCGGACACACTCCCGTTCGGAAGGGGCGAACTGCTCACGTTCGGCGTCCGCGCCTCCAAGTTCGGCAAGGTGGGGCACGCGGTGATGTCGGTCACGGGGCCGGTGACCGTACGCGGCGTCGAGACGATGCTCGTCTCGTTCAACACGCACCTCGGCGTGCTGTTCATGAAGAGCAGCGACGACAGCCGGAGCTGGATCGACCCGCAGCGCATGACGTCGCTTCGCTTCGAGAGGCACGAACGCCGGCCGTTCTCGTCGGAAGATGAGAGCGTGGAGATCTATCCCGACCTCCACTACTGGTCCGGGACGCACGGAGACTCCGGGAGCACCACGGGCGCGGCGCCGCTCGACGAACTCTCGTTCGTTTACTTCCTGCGAACGGTGTCCCTCGTTCCGGACTCGACGTACGCGTTCGACCGGCACTACGACAAGCGTCGTATCCCCACCACGGTGCGATTCGTCAAGCGCGAAACACTCCGCACACCAGCCGGCGAATTCAATACCGTGGAACTCGAGATGCGGTCGAAGGACGGTGTCGACTACAAGGACGAGTGGGTCCTGCGCCTCTGGATCAGCGAGGATCGCTGCCGTCTGCCGGTGCGCATGGAGAGCACGGTGGCGGTCCTCGGCACCGGTGTCATGACGCTCGAATCGGCGGTCACTCCGAACTGTCGCGGCGTTGAAGTCGCGTCGCGCGAGCGGACGAGCGCCCGCCGCTGAAGCTCCTCGACCGGGTCGGGTACGCCACGTCCGGCGGAGCGTCGCCGTTCGGCCAGTCCAGTTCCTTCCCGGGAAAGTCCGGCCTGACGCGCGTGGCGAGAAAGCCCGCGATATCGAAGGCCGTCTGCACCGAGATCGTCGCCGGTGCGTCGAAAGGCATGTTTCGGCGAATGAACGCCGCCGACACGCGAACGCGTGCCATCCCGGCACCGATGCTGAACGATTCTCGCCCCCACAGCGGCGGACCGGACGCGGCGGCGAGCGTCGCGACGAGGCCCTCCCCGGCGACTCCATGGCAGCGCGCGCAGGTCAGGAGATAGGCGAGCCGCCCCCTGGTCGTATCGGGCGGCAGCGGCGCGATCGAGTCGATCCCACTTCCGCGCGCGTGACGATCCGACGTTGAGCCCTTCGACAGCCAGGAGATGTACGCGACGATGTCTCGCATGTCATCGCCTGCGAACGGCAGCGGCGTCCCGTTCAGGCTGCGACGAAAACAATCGTCGATCCGATCCTCGAGGCGGCCCACCCGGCCCGAGCGGGAGCGGTATTGCGGAAAACGTCCATAGGCACCGGCCCAGGGCATGGCGAACGCACGCGTCCCGTCGTCGAGATGGCACGAAACGCATCTCAACCGGTTGCCCACGTATCCGGGAAGCGAATCCCGTGTGGCCCGCATGATCGCCCGGCCGCGACGAGCGGAGCGGGAGAAGGGATCGTCCCGAAGCGTCGACTCGGGCGGCACGGCCATGAGGGTGACGCGGTCCGCTGGCGCGTGCGCAGCCGGGACGGACTTCCCTCCACCGCAGGCGGCGACGAGCGCAAAGACGACGAAGAGGTGAGGACGAGCTGAAGCTGGAATCATGGGCACCCTGTAAGCTATCCGCACCCGTGGGACCGCGTCGCTACGGGCGGTCCTCCATGATCACCTGGATCACTCCCACATCCGGTTTCCGCACGAGCGTCGACGACGGGATCAGCTGCGACGCCGCCACCGTGAACGACGATTTCAGCGCGCTGACCAGCGCCTTGTAGCCGTGCACGACGCCGTACTCTCCCCAGTTGCTCGCCTCGAGTCCCGAGACGATCGTGCGAAGCTGGTCGGTGACGGCATCGTACTGGAACGACGCGCGGTACATCGACGTGAACTTGAAGCGCTTGTCGAGATGGTTGATCACGGGCGCCTGGAACGACTGCCAGTGCACGCCGTCCGCACTGGTCGCCATGAACAGGTCGTCGTCCATGCAGTTGCCGATGCCGGTGGTCATCGGAAACGCCGCGTACATCGCGACGTACTGCTTGAGGGCCGGGACGTAACGGACCTTCATGTGCCAGATCACGTAGCCGGGCTGGACGAGATCCGTCGCCGCTTCGGCGCCGAACTGGATGTCGGCGAGGCCCGCGGTGTCCGCGGTCGCCGTGCGCATCTTCACGACGTTGGACTGGTTCGTGCACCCGACAGCTCCGGCATCCACGTACCAGATCCGGTTGAATCCGTCCGGTCCCTGCGTGACCGTCGGCGAGACCGCGCTGTGGTTCGGCGCCGTGAACAGCTGCCGCGGCGCGCTCCACGCCTTCCCGTCGCACGTGCTGGAGATGTTGATGATGTTCTTTGCGATCACCTGCCGGAAGACGACGCCGAGACAGCCGCGTGGCGTGTCGTACATCAGCTCCGGATCGGAGTTGTATCCGTTCACCGGCATGTCGATGAGCGGCGCCTTCACGCCCGCGGCCGGTGACCAGTGCTCGCAGTCCGGGCTCGTCGCCAGCGAGGGATTCTCCACCATGCCGTTCGATCCGAAGTACGGCGTGAACACCATCCAGCACGCGCCCCCTGCCCATGGCGCGTTCACACGCATGAAATCGGGATGGGTCGACTGGCCCGTGAGATCGTAAGTCGCCACCGGGATCGTGTGCAGCGGCACGATCTCCGATGCGCGGATCGCGGACGGCACGGAGTAGAGCGCCACCTGCGCGGGCTCGATGGCGACGCGGACGCACTGCTGATCGGTGAAGCGGCCGTCGAGCCCGTGCACGGTGAAACAGATACCGCGGTGCGTCGTGTCTCCCGGCACGTCTCGTGCGAACAACCGCAAGGTATTCGCCGCCACCCGCGTCAGGCTCGCGAACGAATCGCAGTGACTGCACGCGACGTCGATCTTCTGCGTGTCGGTTGAATCGTATGAGACGTCGATCGAATCGCCGACGTCGACGGGCACCATGCCGCTGATATCGGGAGTGACGGACGGTTTCCTGTAGACCGTGAGCGTGTCGCTCGCGCTAACGATGCCGTTTCGGTAGTCGGTGCATCGCGTGACGAGCACGGCGGCGCCGCTCGACGTCGGTGCGACAGTCCAGACGGAATTGGAATCGGCGCCGGCCTTGAGACCGAGCCAGTCCGGTGCGGTGATCCGGCAACTCTGCGGCTCGAGGTTGACCGCGGCGATCGTAATGTTTTCCGTGGTGCCCGACGTCATCGCCTCGCCGAGCGGCAGGTTGATCGTCAGGCGTGGCTGGGAATCGGCGGGAAGTGCTGCGATCTTCGAGGGACTGGTCGACTCTCCGGAGCGGCAGGAAAGGACCGCGAGCGCGGCCATGAAAAATGCGACGGCAAACCGCGCGTGATACTTCCTACTCACCGCGTCGCTTCTTTACGCCACAAACAGGCACGCCGACTCCGTCGTCGAGATGTTTGGTGATTTAAATCACGGTAATGGCTGAATAATGTAACGGGGTACAAAGGGGTGGAAGGGCGTCTAACCGGCTAGGCAGTCAAGGGCCGTGAGCGGCGAGCGGCGAAATGAATGCGGGATTCGGAATTTCGANNGATTCCCCAGCTCACCAGCGAGAAGCAGGCGAGGAGGGCCAACACGCCCTGCGTGACGTAGCTCGCGCTCTTGATGAGCTCGATGGGGGTGCTGGGAATGGCGGAGCTGGCTTGGGGCGGGAGCATCATGCGGGATGCGGGATGCGGGGTGGAATGCGGGATTCGGAATTTCGACCCGATGCAGGGTGCGGAAGAGGAATCCGGATACAGGAATCAAGCGGTGAGTGGGGAGATCTCACCTCTCATCGCTTATCCCAGGTCCCGCATTCCTCTTCCGCACCCTGCATCGGGTCGAAATTCCGCAGCCCGCATTCATCTCAGTCCTCACCACTGCCCTCGTCCATTCCCCCGCGTGGAGCTCCCCAGAAGCTCCGCAGCGCCGCCCTCACGGCGACCGTCGTGTCCTCCTGGTGGTGGCTGTGCTGGCGCCGCAGGGCGGAAAGAGGACCGGCAACGGCGCCCGCACGGCGCGGCAACGACCTAGGCCGTCCCGGCCCCTGCCGCACCCTTGATATCGTGGGCAATCGGGATAGGGAGTAGGAGAGGATCGCTCTCCTACTTCCCTCCCACACCACCGGACATGCGGGTCCGCATCCGGCGGTTCGGTGAGTTGAGGTTATCGCGCAACAAGCCTTGGCACTCCGAGCTGATCGAAATACGACGTGGGCAACGGGAGATGAAGGGCGGCATGGCCAGCCACTCGCCACCAGTTGCCGGTGAATCGGGCCGCCATCGCGGCGACGAGTGCAGAGACGCCACGGCGCCGTAACTCGCGAAAGACGGTCGAGCCCCGCTTCCGGTGCTTGAGATGGATGGCGCGCAATCGGCGGCGGAGCCACTGCACCAGTCGCGCGCTGACATTGACCTGAAGCCGGAGTTCGGCGAACAGAGCAACCAGCGTCTGCATCACCCGCTCACCCGTCCGCTTCGACCGCACATACACGTTGCATTCATCCGCGTACCGGGCAAAGCGGTGCCCGCGTCGCTCCAACTCCTTGTCCATCTCATCTGCGTCCACTGCTGACGCATCGTCTCCCTTTCAGGAGTGAGGCGAGATCTCCCCAGGTAAGACTCATCGACTGTCCCCGCACGAGCGCCGGATCTACGAGACCGCTCTTTGATCGCGAGAGCTTCGTGGTCGTTTGCCCTCTCGCCCTGACCAATCCCGCCTTCTATCCGGTTCCTGTTCGTCACCCCGCAGGCACTCCTCCCCGCTGCTTTCAGCGCTCTCCTCACAATCGGCGCCTTGCGGTTCACTCCGGTCGCTGCGATCTGCTTCCGAGAGGACTCACACCTCCAAGTCGATTGTCATGCTGGGCACACCAAACCAAAGGGGCCCGGGCTTTCGCCCGGACCCCTTTGTTCAGCCTACTGAACGTAACTCGATGCGCTCGAGATTACGGATCGATGCAGACGTTCGTGTTGACCGGCGAAGTCAACGCATCACCAAGCGCGTTCACTCCGACGGCGTAGAGGTTCGCTGCCGTGCCGGCCACGCACAGACCGGCGGTCGCGGTCGGCCAGGTCGTCGCGCTGATCGGCGACTTCTTGGTCGGCGTCCACGAGAACGAGTACGTGTACTTGCGGCCGCTGAGGGCCACGCCGTTGTCAACCAGCGACGGGCTCGAAGACGAACCGAGCAGTTCGAGGTTGCCGGCGATCAGAGCGTAGAAGTTCACGCTTGCGAACGGCGCGTTGTACGTCGCCGTCGGCCCATAGGCATCAAGCCCCAGCGTGACGCTGAGCGCACTACCCGCCGTTGCGCCCGCCACCGACACGTACACCGGTGCGTTGACCGCAGCGCCTGCCGGGCAACCCGTGACACCGTTGTTCATGACGGCCGTGTACGTCAACTGCGGTGCCAACGCGGCCGTGTAGAGCACGCCCGTGGTGACCGAGGCGCCAGGAATCGGCGTGCCGATGACACCAGAACTCTGCGAGCCCATGTCGAGCATCGTTTCATTCAACAGTGTCGGCTTGAACCCGCCGCCCGTCGTAAGTGCAGCGTTGCACGCGCTGGTCACTGCCTCGACCTGACGCATGAAGTTGCTGACGGTGATGTTGACCGGCACCGCCGTGTTCACGAAGGGTGCGGTGTTGAAGGTGTTGATGACCGTCGTCGGGTAGAGCAACGGACCGGCGAAAACGCCGCCGCCGTACGTGAGGGTGTAGCCCACGTTCCACAGGTCGAAGTTATCCGACCCCGTGCCGCTGAACGTCACCGAGCCGCCGGTGATCGGCGTCGTGAAGACCGAGCCCGTGAGGGCCGGCAACGAAACGATGTCGTGTCCGACAACGCGCGTCGCAACACCAACCGACACGTTGCCGGCAGCGTCGACGGAGTTCGCGGTCAGTGTGTAGTAGCCAACGATTGCGTCCGCCGCGATCGTCGTGGTGCTGACGTTCGGGAACGCCACCGCGCCGATTCCCGTCGCAGACGCCGTGCAGACGCCTGAGACCACTGTGCCCACCGGGCAGAGCTGAAGCGCGGTCAAGGCGCCGGCCGATGCTGGAGCGCGGATGGTCACCGTGCCGATCACAGGCGCCGTCGCCTGCATGCCGGAGTTACCGACAACGCCGGTGTCCGTGACCGTAACCTGGAACTCAGTGCCGACGGTGCCACCGACGACGGCCGTACCTGAGGTGCCCGCTGCGATGCTTGCAGCGCCCATCGTGATGGTCGGCGGCGCGATGTCGACGCCGAACTGCATGGACGCCTGCACGTTCGTGGCGCCCAGCGGCCCAGTTGCCGTGTTCGAAGGAACGACGGTCGGCGTGCAGACGATGCCTGCGCCGGTCGCCGGGAGGTTGGACTCGTTACCCAGCGCGTCGGTCGCGCTCCACACGCCGCAATACGAATCCTTCGTGAGTGACGGGCTCAGCGCGCCGGTAGCAGCCGCTGCAGCCGTGGTCAGAGGAGCCGTTGCAAGCGCCGCGTCAACCGTGCCGCCCAAGCTCGATGCCGCAACACGAACCTGCGGCGCGTAGCCACCGACGCCGCCGTCAGCGGTGCCGGCCGTAATCAGGTTGTTCGCCGTCGCAGCCGAACCAGTGTTCACGGCCAGGACGCCGACCGCGGCGTTGATCCAGCCGTTCTGGCGGATGCGCGGATTCTGAACAAGCGTCGGTGTACCGGGACCGCGGTTGTCCAAGCGCGCGACCGGAGGCGTCGAGCCCGCCGCGAACCCGACCGGGGCGGCGTTGGTGTTCGAGTACTGCGCCGCAGCGACCACCGCACCTTCGCCACCCGCGGCGTTCGCCGCCACGCAAGCTGCCGGGTTGAACTCATAGCTGTTCACCGTATTCAGCTTCGAAGCCGCAACCGGATTCGCGCCTGCCGAATTCGGACCCGCCTGCGACGCATTGGCGAACGTAGCGGTCCAAGCGAACGTGCCCGCTGCCGGTGCGGTTGCTGCCACCGTGCGCTGCGCCGACGTCGATGCGTCGCAAGCCGCGGTACCATAGTTGATGCTGGCCGTGCCGATCGTCAGGCCCGAGTAGAGCACCGGAATCGCGGTCACACTCACCGCGCCGGACGCCCAAGCGAAGCCCGTCCCGCTGGTGGCCGTCTTGCCACCCGTGAGCGTCTGCGCGACGATCCAGGCGTCAGCGTTGCCGAGCAGGTACCCCTGCGACGTCACCGTGTTCGTCGTCGCCGTGCCGCCCTGCTTGCCGTAGCCGATGACCGTGAAGACTGCGGCGCCGTTCGGGAAGGTGACCGCACCCGTCGTCGTGTTGTAGGCAGCGGTGTTGACCGCGAAGACGAGCGTCGACTGCAGCGCCTGATCGGCGCCGCCGTTCATCGCCGAGCGGAGAGCCGCGGCCTGAGCCGAGGTGAAGACCTGCGTCGCAGCGGTCTTGCCGTTCAGTTGGACGACGACAGAGTCCATCTTCTCGGTGCCCGGATTCAGGTTCACCGAAACGTTGACCTGGTTCACCATCGTGCCCGGCGGATTCGCTACCGGGTTGTTGAGGTTACCAGCTACCGTGACCGACGCGATCTGCAGCACGGCCGGAACGACTGTGGTCGGAGCCTGGACGATGATCGTGGCGCAATTCGTAACGCTCGCGACATTCGCGGCGCTCGCAACGGCGCAAATCGCGACGCCGGGCGAGGCGAGAATACCCTGCACGAGACCGGTCTGCGAAACAGTGGCCGAGGCGGAGCTGGTGGTGCTCCACGTGACCGTGGCCGTGACGCCGGCATCAGCGTTGACCGCGGCCGTCAGCTGAACCTGCTGACCGGCGGTGATCGTTGCCGAGCTCGGCGCAACGATCACGCTGTTGATCTTGGCCGTTGGTGGTGTGGTGGTCCCGGTGCTGGGACCGACGACGTTGACCTTGTCGCCGCAGGCAGCGGCGATAATCGCCGTTGCTGCAACGAACAGAGACGAACGAAGGACTCTCATGAATGACCCCCTGAAGGTGAAGAACGATTGTACAATCCTGCGAAATATGCGGACGACAGGACGGATCGGCAACCCTCTCTGAAAAAGGGGTCGCGATCCGCCATGCGAGTCGACACACTTCCATTCGCGCCCGCACATGCTGCGCGAGTGGAAAAGCTACGTGCTGTCACCAAAGCCGTCAAGCAACTCGTCGGCATCGGTCGTACCTACCGCGTAACATGACGAACCGTCGGAACCAGGGGTAACGTGGCGGCAGAAGCCGACCCGATGATGTGCCGTCAGGCCTGCAGACCGCAGTCCAGCGAGGTGTGAGGGGGTGCCGTACCCGGAATTCTGCGCCCAGCCGTAGGCAGGATACCGAACAGAAAGCGAAGCCATCAGCCGGTCGCGCGTGACCTTCGCGACGATCGACGCGCAGGCGACGCTGTAGCAGCGGCGGTCGCCGCCCACCACGGCGCGATGCGCGATCTCCAGCGTGCGGATCGGCTTTCCATCTATGAGAACCGCGTCGGGCGTGACCGCCAGTCGGAGCAGGGCGCGGCGCATCGCGAGAACCGTCGCCTGATAGATGTTCAGCGCGGCGATCTCCCGCACGCTCGCGGCGCCCAGCGAGATCTCGATCGCCTGAGCGCGAATGAGAATTGCGAGGCGCTCGCGCTCCCGCGGCTTCAGCGCCTTCGAGTCGTCCACGCCGCCGATCGCGCGCCGAGCCGGCGGCATGACGATGGCGCATGCGACAACGGGGCCCGCGAGGGGGCCCCGTCCGACTTCATCGACTCCGGCGATCAGCCGCGCGCCTTCACTGCGCAGCTCGCTTTCTATTGAACTCCAGCGTGGCATGCTGAGCGCCGATGCGGGATGCGGAATGCAGGATACGTGGCCGCTCCGCGGCCGTGCTACGCTTGCTCGGTCGTGCCGGTCACCGGAACGACGACGCGCACTTTCTTTTCCTTGATGCGCGCGGACTTGCCGGTGACGTTGCGGAGATAGAACAGCTTCGCGCGACGCACGCGGCCGCGGCGCACGACGGTGATCTCGGAGAGCATCGGCGAGTGCACCGGGAAGATGCGCTCGACGCCCACGCCATTCGAGATCTTGCGGACCGTGAACGTCTCGGAAACGCCGGCGCCGCGACGCGAGATGCACACGCCCTCGAACGCCTGCAGACGTTCCTTTTCGCCTTCCTTCACGCGCACGTTGACGCGCAGCGTGTCGCCGGAGCGGAAGGGCGGAATGGTCTTCATCCATTCCTTCTGGGTCTCAATAAACGGATGCATTTTGGCGCGGCTCGAAGGTCTTGGGTTGAGCCATGNNGACGGCGGACGGCAGCTGGGATGGCAGACGACGGCGGGCAGATGGCGGACGGCAGCCTGAACGACGGAGGGCAGACGGCGGATGGCGTCTGCCGCCGTCTGCCGTCTGCCCTCCCTGCTGCCGTCCGTCTTCCGCCGTCTGCCGTCTTCTCCTACATCGTGCTCCGCCCCACCCCGAACTTCATCAAGGATGGATGCCAGCTCACGAGGAAGCTCCACCACCCCACGTTGTAGTTCTGGTAGTAGCTCGCGAGGTTGACGTGATTCGCCGTCGTGCCGATCGCCGGCGTCAGGGTCTGCGTGCGATAGTCGTTCTGGTTGTATGACTCGACATTGTAGCGCAGCGTGAACGCCCAATCCGCGCTGTACGTCCACCGCACGAAATACGACTGCGGATGGAGCAGCTGCGTGACCGCCGGGAAGTTCGTGGCGGTCGCCGACAGATTCTGCGCGGCCGTGCCTCCCGTCGGCGTCACCGGATTGAAGCTCGCAACCAGGAACGTCGCGTCGGACATCGAGATGGTGCCGCCCGCGTCCCACTCTCCGGGCACGAGCACGGCGGTGAAGCCCGCGTATGACGTGTTGATGTGATCGGTGTTGTTGTTCAGCCACACCCAGGTCGGGTTGTTGGCGGTCGCGGGGGTGCTCCCCGTGCGGTACTGCTGCTGCAGGAGGTCGTTGTAGTCCTCCCTCGAGTAGCCGACGTTGAACATGAAGCGGTTGCTCGGGCTCCATTCCGCCGAGCCGCCCGCCATGATGCTCTTGTCGCTTTGCACGCCGTACGTCGAGTTCGGATATCCGTCGTGACCGACTTCCCACGTGAGCGAGAAGCTCAACTGGTCGACCGGCATGAACTCCGCCTCGAAGTTCGTCCGCTCGCGGTCGCGGTCGGCCTCGTCGAACCGGCGGAAGTTCGGGTTCTCTGAAGTCGTCATCGCGTTGTACGTGCTGCCGCGGCGCGATCCCTTCGTGTACGACGCGCGCAGCGTGAGCCAGTTCACGCCCATGTAGTCGAGGCTCACGCGCGGCGTGACTTCGTTGGTCGTGTGGACGTTGCGCTCGGTCGAGTCGCGCAGCCACTGCTCCCAGGCGTATCCCGCCGTGAGGTTGAAGTCCATCGGCAGGCGGTAGCCCGCGCTGAACTCGGCGTTGGTCTTCGTGTACGGCCGCGCCGCGGACGTGTCGCCCGCGGCGACGCTCCGGTCGCTGATCACGAAATTCGTGAGCGCGAGTTCGGGCGTGGAGTTCCGGTACTGAAAGCTCCGCGCACGGGCCGTGAGGGTGAGGTCCTTGAACGGATGGCTGTTCACCGACCCGTTGATCATCGACGTGCCGGCCTCGCCCTGAAGGCTGCTGCGCGGCACGACGAAGCGCGGATCGTTGATGTAGTAGCTGTTGGTGGTGACCGGGATGAACGCCTCGTCCTGCCGCCACCACGAATACGAACCCGTCGCCATCACGCGCGTTCTCCACGGGAAGTTCCCCGCGACGACGAGCGACGCCGTCTGCGCCGAGTTGTTCGGCGCCAGCGCGGTACGGCCGACCGCGGCTCCGTTCGTGAGCTGATCGGTGACCTGCTGCGGATTGTTGGAACTCACGGAGTTGAACGCATTCTGGAACATCGAGAAATCGTACGACGCGACCGCCGTGAAACGCGGCTTCGTGAATGACTGCGTGAGCCGGAAGTCCTGCACCGTCTGGTCGATCGGCTCGAGGATCTCGCGCGTGTTGTTCGACGATCCGCCGAACGCCATGCCCATCGGGCGGTCGCCGGTCTTCGAGATGTGCGTGTACTCCGCCTTGAAGTCCCAGGAGGGCGTCGGCGTCAGCGCGAACGACATCTTGAGCGGATCCCAGATCGAGCGGATCGGCGAGAGGTACGGCGCGGCGCGCCATGCATTCGAGTCGGGACGCGGCGACGGCAGCGCGTACAGGTTGCCGTTTCCGAAAGTGCCGAGCGAGCGCGCGTCCGTGGAATACGTGTGCACCATCCCGTCGTAGCGGACCTGCACGTCGTACGATCCCGGCTGGCTCGCGCGCGCAAAAACACTCTGGTCGCGCTGCAGCAGGTTGCGCCCGATGATCTGATACGTGCCCATGCCGTCCTTCGGCGTGTACATCAGCATCGCCTGCGGAATCACCAGCCCTTCCTTGAGGTCGCGGTACTCGAGGAGCTTGCCCAGCTGCTGCTGGTTTGGGACGATGGAAAAGAGCGGGTCGAACTGGCGCACGCCGACTTCGGCGGCAGCCTCGATCCCGGATGTCGCCTTTGTCGTGTCCTTCGCCTGCGCTTGCAAAGTGGTCGGCCGCGCCAGCGCGAATGCGCCGGCGGCGAGAAGCATGGCCGCGCCACGTGAGATGTGCTTCATGGTTTCTCTCCTGGTGGGCAGCATGCTACCGGTTGAAATAGGCACCGTTCGGATGGTTCGAACCGTGGATGTTGAAGTGGCAGGTGGAGCACTGGCGGTTGAACACGAACTGCGCGTCGGCGGGCAGCGTCGTTCCGCGCGGCGCGATCGGGTGTCCGCTGCTCGCATGGCACTGCTGGCAGAGCCGCGGACGCGACACCTTCAGCATCTTCTCATGCGCGGAGCCGTGCGAGTCGTGGCAGTTCGCGCAGCTTTCGACGACGGGGGCGTGCTCCCAGAGGTAGGGGCCGCGCTTCTCCATGTGGCAGGTGTAGCAGGTCTCGTTGGTCGAGGTCGCGATGAGGAGCTTCTCGTTCGGGGAGCCGTGCGGGTTGTGGCACGACGTGCATTCCATTTTCCCCTGCGCAACCGGCATGTGCGAGTAGTGCGTCTGCTTGGCGACCTGGGTCGCATGGCAGCGCGCGCACGTCGCCATCACGTTGTCCTTCCTCAGGTTCGCGCGCTCCGACTCCGGATGCATCATGGTGTGGCAGTCGGTGCAGGCCACGTTGCGGCTCTCGTGCGCGCTTCCCTTCCAGAACACTCGCGCCGTCTTCTCGTGGCACTGCAGGCAGGCGGCGTTGCGCTCCGCAACGGGCGTCTTCGTCTTCTTGCTGAAGTAGATGAGCGCGCCGCGCTCCTCGCCGCCGGACTCGGCGTGCTGCTTGCCCGGTCCGTGACAGCTCTCGCATCCGAGCCTTTCCTTTTCGTCACGCGGATGCTGCATGAGGAGCTTGCCTTTCGGCGACGCCATGAACCCGCCGATCTCCTTCTTGTGGCAGTCGACGCAGGTGGCGCTGCCCGCGTATCCGGGCGGCGGCGCCGCTTTGGCGGCCTGCTGGGCCGGTGCGTTTCTCGACGCGACGAGCAGCGCGGACGCTGCGAGAAGCCAACGTAGGTGTCTCATGTCTCAGTGATTGATCCGTTCGCCGCCCGGCAGTGGACGGCGACTGTGCGGGTGGGCCGCCAGATGCGTGGTCGTCGGGCCTGCGTTACGGGTGCGACTTCGAGCCGAGCTCCCTCACGTACTTCGCGATCTCCATCATCTCAGCGGGCTTCAGCTTGTCCTTGAACGAGACCATGTCCTCGTTCTTGCCCTTGGTGAGGATCTTCACCACGGAATCGTCGCTTCGCGCGGCGATGAACGCGGCGTCGAACGTGTAGATCTTCGGGAACTTCTCCTTCATCGTCTTGGGCGGACGACCGACGACGCCATGGCACTTCTTGCAGTGCTCGTCGTAGAGCGCCTTGCCGTCGGCCTGGGCGGCCGCGCGGCTCGCCGCGGCGGCACTGGTGAGCGCGAGCGCGATCATCATCGAGCGGATCTTCATGGCTTCTCCTTGGGCTTTTTGGGCTCGGGGAACGTGTCGACGAAAGCTTCCTTTGCGGTCTGCCAGTCCTTGCCGCGCAGCGACGACAGGTACCGGGAGAGTTCCTCGATTTCCTGGTGCGAGAGGACGGGCGGGCCGAACGCCGGCATCTTCGAGCCGGTGTGGAACCTCGACGGATCCTCGATGAAGCTGTGGATGTAGGCCGCCGAATGTTTGAGTCCGACCTCGGTGAGATCGGGCGCATCCTTGGCGTCGCCCTTCCTGTCCGCACCGCCCCTGCCGGCGATGACATGGCAGCCGCCGCACTGCTGGCGCTCGAACAGCGCGCGTCCGGCGCGTTCCGACGAGTTGAGCACGCGCCCGACCTCCGGCGCGACGGCGGTCGGCTTCGGCTCGCGGATGCTCGCGCCGAGGAGCAACGCCATCCCGCCGAGCAGCGCGAAGAGCGAGAACCTCGCGACGGGACGCCGTCCCATCGAACGCGGGCTCTTGCGGTCGTAGAATGGGAGCAGGACCATCGCGAGCCCGAGCGCGCCCGGCACGCCGACGGCGACGACGCTCTCCATCGATCCCGGCACCAGCTTGAGCAGCTGGAAGAAGGGGAGGAAATACCATTCGGGCCGCGGCACGTACGACGAGTCGGACGGGTCCGCGGGCAGCTCGAGCCCCGCGCCGACGAAGCGCGCGAAGACGAAGATCAGGATCACGATTCCCGTCGCGATCACGGCATCCTTCACGACGATGTCCGGCCAGAACCGCACGCCCGCGCCCTTGCTGGCGGCATACTTCTCCTTGTAGTAGCGGTGATACTCGGCGCTGTCGGTGTGCACCGGCGCTCCCGTCTCGAGCACCGCCGTGCGCGGCGCGATGCCCTGGCGGATGACCATGAAGAGATGCAGGAGCGCGACGATGACGAGCAGGGCCGGCAGCAGCAGCACGTGGAGCGCGTAGAAGCGCGTGAGCGTCGCCACGCCCAGCTGCGCGCCGCCGCGAAGCAGCTTCACGAGCAGCGCACCGACGACGGGCGTCGTGCCCGCGATGTTCGTCCCAACCTGCGTGGCCCAGTACGCCTTCTGGTCCCAGGGCAGCAGATAGCCGGTGAAACCGAAGCCCAGCACGATGCCGAGCAGCCCGACGCCGAGCAGCCAGTTGAGCTCGCGCGGATACTTGTACGAGCCCATCGAGAACACGCGGATCGCGTGCGCCACGACGAGCACGACCATCGCCGACGCGCCCCAGTGATGGATCCCGCGGAGGACGGCGCCGCTCGCGACGCTGTGCTCGAGGTAGCGAATGCTGTCGTAGGCGTGGTCCGGCGACGGCGCGTAGTACATCGCGAGGACGATGCCGGTCACCGCCTGCACCATGAACACCGCGAGCGTCGCGCTGCCGAGCGTGTGCCACCACGTGAGGCCGCCGGGCATCTTGCGGTCGAGGAGCGTCTTGCGGATTCCGGCGAGGTCTATGCGCTCGTCGACCCACTTCGAGATTCTGTCCATCGCGCTACGCCTCGATCTTGTCGGAGACGCCAAGCCGGTAGTCGCGGTAGTTCACGAACACCGCGCTGTCGCGAATCTCGACCTGCAGCTCGTCGAGCGGACGCGGCGGCGGTCCGGCGAGGACTTCGCCCGTCTTGACGTCAAACTGCCCGCGATGGCACGGGCAGAAGAAGTGTTTCAGGTCCTTGTCGTATACGTAGCTACAGCCGAGATGGGTGCAGTGCCCGTTGTATGCCTTGAACTTGTCGCCGTCCTCGGTATACAGCCACACGCCGTTGAGCGAGCGGCTCTCGACCCAAGCGTCCTGTTGCGCCTGCACGAAGTTCACGCGGACGGGCACGCCGACGTCGAGCAGCGCGATGTCGTCGGCGACCTTCACCCAGCCGTCCACGCGCGGCTGCGGCAGGGTCGGCGAGACGAACGAGCGAACGACTGGAAATCCGACGAGCACGGCGCCTACACCGGCGCACGCCGCGCTCACCTTCGCGAGGAATCCCCGCCGGTCGTCGTCAGGATGCGCTGATTCAGCACCGCCTTCGCTATGTTCTTCCATGGAGAGCAGTTTCGCGTTCGGGGGGACGGAAGGGGATCGGGACTATCCCTGAAATTACGTAGGGACTCTCCGGACACAAAGAGCACTCCGCCTACTTTGTCAGCTATCTCCTTTCGCGACCTCGTCGGCCATCCCCTTCCGGCCTTCGTCCGCTTTCCCTTCCATCTGTCGTCGCCACCTGACGATCTCGGCGTGATTCCCCGACAACAACACGCCGGGAACCTCGTGGCCGCGATATTCCGGCGGTCGCGTGTAACTCGGCGCCGAGATGCCGCGGCCGAAGAAGGAATCCGTGCGCGCGCTGTCCATGTCGCTCATCGCGCCGGGCAGCAGGCGAACCGTGGCATCGATCACCGCGAGCGCGGCGGACTCGCCGCCGCTCAGCACGAAATCTCCAAGCGAGATCTCCTCGGTCGCGAGGTGATCGGCGACGCGCTGGTCGACGTCCTTGTAGTGGCCGCAGAGGAGGGTGAACTCGTCGAGCGTCGAGAGCCGTTCGGCGTCGGCGTGCCGGAACCGGCGGCCGCGCGGAGAAAGCAGGATGATCGGCGGCTTCGCGCCGATCGCCTCGACCGCCTCGAAGAATGGTGCGGGCTTCATGACCATGCCGGCGCCGCCGCCGTATGGCGCGTCGTCGACGGTGCGATGCTTGTCGTGCGTGTAGTCGCGCAAGTCGACGAGCTGGTATTTCACGAGACCGGCGGCGGCGGCGCGCGCCGGAATCGAGAGCCCGAGCGGGCCCTCGAAGAACTCCGGAAAGATCGACACGACGCGAATGGTCAGCATCGCGCTCACGCGCCGCCGCCGAAGAACAGTTCGTCCGGAATCGACACCGTGATGCTGCGATCGGCGCGATCGACGTGTCGTACGAACTGCTCGTTGAAGGGGAGCGCGACGTCGCCGCGGGCCGTGTGCACATCGAGCAGCACACCGTGCGGGACGGGGAACCAGGCGCGCACTTCGCCGAGCTGTGCGCCGCTCTCATCGAGCACGCGCATGCCGCCGAGTTCGTGAAGGAAGACCTCGCCGTCCTCGGGCTCGGTCAGTTCCCCGCGCGGCACGAGCAGATGGCGGCCGTTCCATCGCTCGGCTTCCGTGCGATCCGTGACGGCGTCGAGCGTGACCAGCAGGCCGCCCTTGAACGGCCGGCTCGCGAGCACCTTCAGCTCACGCGTCGCGCCGCTCGCCGGGTCATGCCAGACGTCGCCGGAGGCGGTGCCCTGAAAGACGCGAGCGCCGGACGCGAAGATCACGTCCGGCGCACCGGTCAACAATTCCACGACGAGCTCGCCGCGCACGCCGTGCGCGCGGCGCACGCGGCCGACGAGCGCGTAGTCTTGCGTAGAGCTCAGCCTTCCTTCAGCGGCACGGCCTCCGCGCTCTTCTTGGCGGCGAGCCGCACTTCGTGGCGCGTCTTGAGGACGCCGGCCTTCCGGAGGAGCGAGCGCACGGTGTCGCTCGGCTGCGCGCCGTTGTCCATCCAGTAATTGGCGCGCGCGATGTCGAGGTTCAGCGCGAGTTCACCGCTGCGAGGAGCGTACTGGCCGATGATCTCGATGAACTTTCCCTCGCGCGGGCTGCGTGAGTCGGCGACGACGATGCGGTAGGTCGGCGCCTTCTTGCGGCCGGTGCGGCGGAGGCGGATGCGGACTGCCATTTTCTTTCCTCGCTTCGATGGTACGGTGCTGAACCGAGCTCTTCGCATATCCGGAAGATCCGGATCGCACTCGGGGTGGAACGGACGACAGACAGCGGGCGACGGACGACAGGTTGGACGGCAGACGAGGGATGGCAGTCAACTGCCGTCTATCGTCTGCCTTCTGCCATCTGGTTACGGAAGTCCTCCAAACATACCCGGCGGCATTCTTCCGCCGGCGGCACCGGACATCTTCTTCATCATTTTTTGCATGTCGCGGAACTGCTCGAGCAGCCGGTTCACTTCGCTGATCGGCCGGCCGCTGCCCTTCGCCACCCGCAATCGGCGCGAGCCATTCAGCAGGTCGGGCTTCTTGCGCTCCTCGTTCGTCATCGACAGCACGATCGCCTCGACCCACTTGAGGCGGCGCGGATCGGCGTTCGCCTGTTTCAGCATCTTCGTGTTCACGCCCGGCAGCATCTTCAGGACGCCTTCGAGCGGGCCGAGCTTCTGGATCTGCTTCATCGCCGCGAGGAAGTCGTTCAGGTCCATCCCTTCGCGGCGGACTTTCTTCTCGAGCTTCTTCGTCGCCTCGGTGTCGAAGGTCTCCTGCGCCTTCTCCACCAGCGAGAGGATGTCGCCCTGCTGAAGGATCCGTCCGGCCATGCGGTCCGGGTGGAACTCCTCGAGGGCGTCGGTCTTCTCGCCTGTGCCGATGTACTTGATCGGCTTTCTCGTGACCCCATAGATGGAAAGCGCCGCGCCGCCCCGCGCGTCGCCGTCGAGCTTCGTGAGGATCACGCCGGTCACACCCAGTGCGGTGTCGAAGCCCTGCGCGATCTTCACGGCTTCCTGGCCGGTCATGCCGTCGGCCACGAGCAGAATTTCATCAGGCCGCACCGCATCCTTCAGGCGGCGCAGCTCGTTCATCATCTCCTCGTCGATCTGCAGGCGGCCCGCGGTGTCGAGTATGACGACGCGATCCCGCTCGCGGCGCGCCAGCTCGAGTCCCGCACGCGCGATCTTCACGACGTCCTGCGTCGAGCGATCCGCGAACACGGGAATGCCGAGTTCGCCGCCGAGCGTTTCGAGCTGGTCGATCGCCGCGGGACGGTACACGTCCGCTGCGATCATCCGAACTTGTCTCCCTTCCGCCTTCAATCTTCGCGCGAGCTTCGCCGCGGTCGTCGTCTTTCCGGAACCCTGCAACCCGACCATCATCACGACCGTCGGCGGGACGCTCGACAGCTTGAGCCCCTCGCGTCGCTCGCCGAGCATCGCGGTGAGCTCGTCGAAGACGATCTTCACCAGTTGCTGCGCGGGACTGACCGTGCGCAGCTGCGACACTCCGACCGCCCTCTTGGTGACGCGTTCGAGGAACTCGCCGGTCAGCTGGAAGTTGACGTCGGCCTCGAGCAGGACGCGCCGCACGTCGCGGAGCCCGTCCTTGATGTCGGCTTCGGACAACGTGCCGCGGCCGCGGAGCTTCGCGAACGTGGCTTCAAGCTTGGAGGAGAGCTCGTCGAACATTGAGCCTTAAAAGCTATCCAATGCCCTGCCTTAATCCAAGGGGAACGGCGGTCATTTTCGCCACAAACGAGTAAAGCCGTTAACCACTCACTGTTGGTTGGTGGTTGGTGAACCAATTCGTTCACTATTAACCAACCAACGGGTAGTGGTTAACGGTTCCACCCGCAGTAGTCCTACTCCGCGCGCGCTGGTCGCCCGGTCCGCGCCGGACTACTTTAGTCCCAACGTGACCGCGCCGCCTCTGCCGTCCGAGCTGCCGCTCCTGGCGCTCCGCTCGACGATCGTCTTTCCCCACGGCACCATCGCCGTGCAAATGGGCGCCCCCGACAACCTCGCGCTGCTGCGCGCGCATCCGGAGCCCGGCGCCCTGGTGCTGCTCGCCGTGGCGCTCGGCGACGATGCGCAGGATCCGGCACGGCTCGAGGCGCGGGTGGGCGTGTTCGCGCGCGTGAAGGATCGCAGCAACGCGGGCGCCGAGACGATCCAGGTGACGCTGGAGGGCCTCGCCAGGGTGCGCATCGGCGCGCTGTCGAAACGCATTCCCTTCCCCATCGCGCTGGTCGAGCGCGTGGACGAGATCGCCGCGCCGCGCGACGCGGCCCGCGCGCTCATGGACCGGATCGTCGTCACGGCGGATGCGCTCGTCGAACGCAATGAACAGTTCCCCGCCGAGGTGCCGGGGCTGCTCCGCCGCGTGACCGGCGACCCGTCGCGATTCGCCGATCTCGCCGCGTCGCACGGCAACCTGCGCATCGCCGAGCGCGACGAAGCGCTGCAGCGGCTCGACGTCGCCGCGCGGCTCGAATTCGTCGCCTCGAGGTGGGAGAAGGAAGTCGCCCGTGCGACGGTGCTCGAGGAGGTCAAGCAGCAGACCGAGGTGAAGGTCGAGCAGCACCATCGCGAGTTCTATCTCCGCCAGCAGCTGCAGGCGATTCGCGCCGAGCTGGGCGAGCGCGACCCGACGGAGAGCGACGCGCAGGACCTCATGCGCCAGATCGACGCGGCCAGCCTCCCGGAGCGGGTCGCGCAGGAAGCGCGGCGCGAAACGGAGCGGCTGCGGACGCTGTCGCCGGCGTCGAGTGAATACCAGGTGCTGCGGAACTACGTCGAGTGGGTGCTCGCGCTGCCATGGCACGCGCGCTCCGGCGACGAGGACATCGCGCTCGAGAAGGTGGAGGCCGCGCTCGACACACGGCATTACGGGCTCGAGGAGGCGAAGGAGCGCATCCTCGAATACCTGTCGGTGCGCAAGCTGCTCAAGCAGAGCGGCGGCTACTCGCACGGGCCGATCCTGTGTTTCGTCGGGCCGCCGGGAACCGGCAAGACGTCGCTGGGGGAGGCGATCGCCCAATCTATTGGGAGGGCATTCTACCGGATTTCAGTTGGAGGCGTACGGGACGAGGCCGAAATCCGCGGACATCGCCGCACATACGTGGGCTCGCTGCCGGGCCTGATCCTTCAGGCGCTGCGCCGCGTGCAGGTGTGCGATCCCGTGCTGATGATCGACGAGATCGACAAGATGCAGGGCGGCGGACCGAGCGGTGATCCGCTCGCGGCGATGCTGGAGGTGCTCGATCCGCAGCAGAACGCGTCGTTCGTGGATCACTATCTCAACCTGCCGTTCGACCTGCGGCCGGTGCTGTTCATCTGCACGGCGAACAACCTCTTCGACATCCCGCCGGCGCTACGCGACCGCATGGAAGTCATTCGCATCGCGGGCTACACGGTGGAGGAGAAGGTGGAGATCGCGTGGCGGTACCTGCTGCCGCGCCTCGTGACCGAACACGGCATCACGGACCTCGACCTGCAGTTCACCGATGAAGCGCTCTCGACGATCTCGAGCCGATATTCGCGGGAGGCGGGACTGCGCGGATTCGAGCGAAATCTCTCGGCGCTGATGCGGCGGCGCGCGCGACGCAAGGCGCAGGGCGAGCAGGGCGCATGGATCGTGGACGCGGCGCGCATCGAAGAAGCCCTCGGCTCGCCCCGTTACCCGTCGGACGAAGCCGAAATCGAGCCGGAGATCGGCACCGTCACGGGCCTGGCGTGGACCGCGGCCGGCGGCGAGCTCATGACGATCGAGGCACTGCGCATGCCCGGCAGCGGCAAGCTCACGGTCACGGGACAGCTCGGCGACGTGATGCGTGAATCCGTGGACGCGGCGTGCTCGTACGTACGCTCACGGGCACGCGGGCTGCGAATCGTGGACGCGGAGATGAAGGCCACCGATCTCCACATTCACTTCCCGGCCGGGTCGGTCCCCAAGGATGGTCCGAGCGCCGGCGTGGCCGTCACGCTGGCGATCGCGAGCGTGATGAGCCGGCGCGCCGTGCGCCGCGACGTGGCGGTCACCGGGGAGGTGACCCTGCGCGGACGTGTGCTCGAAATCGGAGGCGTGAAGGAGAAAGTGCTTGCCGCGTATCGATCGGGACTCCGCAACGTGATGCTGCCGCTGGCGAACGAGAAGGACGTGCGGGAGGTGCCGGAGGCCATCCGCGAGCGCGTCAGGTTCTCCTTCGTGAGCACGATGGACGAGGTGATCGCGGCGCTGCTGTTGCCGGAGGCGTCGGCGCCGCTCGCCGATGAGACCGCAGACGGCGGACGGCGGACGGCGGATGGGACGACAGACGACGGACGGCGGTCGATAAGCCAAGACCTTCCGGGCTCATCGCCCGTCGACGTTTGACGGCAACTGCCGTCCGCCGTCCCAGCTGCCGTCTGCCGTCCGCCGTCTGCCGTCCATGAACTACACTCGCCTGTGGCTCGACGTGCTGCTCGGCTCGGTCTCCGGCGGGGTCACCAGCTGGGTCGCGGTCGTGCTCATCTTCCGCCCGTACGAGCAGACGTTCGGCCTTCACGGCGCGATCCCGAAGAACAAGGCGCGGCTCGCGAAGACGATCGGCAAGACGGTCGGGGAGCGACTGCTGACGTCCGCGGACATCGTCGATGAACTGCGGCGCTCGGGACTGCGGGAGGCGATCGAGGCGAAGCTGGCCGACGTCGCCGTCGACGCGCTCGAGCGCGACCGCGGACCGCTGCGCGAGCTGCTGCCGCCCGCCGTGGTCGGCGAGCTCGAGCGGCTGATCGCCGAGGCCGGCCCCGATGCGGCGGCGGCGTACGAACGTTACGTCGCGACCGAGGCGTTCGAGGAGCAGGTGCGCTCGTTCGTCGCGCGCTCACGCAAGGACGTTCCGCCGGACGAGACGGGGACGGAGATCGCCACCGAGCGTCGCCCGGGACTCGCCGGAAAGGCCGCCGGCATGGCGGCCGGCCTCATAGACGACGTGATCGTGCGATGGGCGCTGCGGGCGGCGCGCTCGGAGCGGGCGCGATCGATGGCGGTGGAGGCGGTGCGCGGCGCGGGAGTCGCGCTGCTCGACCGTCCGCTCGGCAGGCTCGGCCGCTGGCTTCCCGACGATGCGCCGCGCCGCCTGGTCGCCACCGCGGCGCCGGCCGTGTGGGACCAGATCATCGAGAAGCTTCCGGCGCTCCTCGAGACCGTGGACATCCCCGCGATGGTCGAACGGAAAGTGCTCGGCTTCAGCACGCAGCGCGTCGAAGATCTCGTGCGCGGCGTGACTCAGCGAGAGCTCAATCTGATCGTGCAGCTAGGCTATGTGCTCGGCGGGGCGATTGGGGCTGCGCAGTTCGCGCTGGAGTCGCTGCTGCGCCGGTGACACGAACGCTGTCGGCAGCATGAGCGCCGCGGTGCGCGACGGCGGTCGCGCGTCCCGGCTGCACGATCGTTTCGGTCGCGGGATCCCACTGCACGCACGCCCCGAGGCATAGCAGCGCCGCGCAGAGCGTCAGTGCGGGGCGCCACACCCGGCGCAGCTGGATCCAGAGCACTTCGATTCGCGACCGCATCACGTCCTCCGGGACTCATGGCTTCATCAACTTCACTTTCGCCAGATCGATCAGGCGCGTCGTTGCGCCCGCTGGAACGTCCGTGAAGAGCACGGCCGGCTTTCCCTGCACCGTCACCGCCGCGAGCTCGACCGACCTTCCCTTTGCCGCGAACTTCCTCGTCGTGCCGCTGCCGCCCGCCGCGTGCGCCGTCTTGAAGCGTTTCTCGATCGTCTGCTCCATCAGGTCGCGGAACTGCGCGGCGTCGATCGGCGAATCCCATACGGTGAGCCAGGTGAGACCCGCGCCCCGCGATGTATTGACGACCAAGTACCGGTCACCTTCCCATCCTGCCGCGCCGCGGGCCGCGATGCCCGCGTCGCCGAGGTGCTGGAACAGGTAGAGCCTCGTCTCGAACTCTCCCAGGTCGTTCTCATAGACGACCGAGCCGCCTTCGGGTTTCGGCAACAGCACCCGCGTCGGCACGTCGAGCGAATCGAGGAACCGGTCCGGGTGCATGACCTGCTTGGTGGACGTCGGCGGCGGCCTGAACGGCATCTGCCCCGGCCGCTTCTCCTTGAAGTGACGAACGAACTCGGCGCCGCTCAGGTACGGAAAGAGCAGGGATTCCTGGATGAACATCGGCGCGGTGGCGAACACGGGCATCGTGCCCTGCGCGTCACGGATCATCTGGCGCACGCGCTCCCAGCCGCCGGGCAGCGCCATCGCGAAGTTGTTGCCGCCGAGCATCGCGCTCATCTGCTCGAACACCGCCTCTCCCTCGATGACCGCCTGGACGGCGCTCGTGCGGTCGTTGTCGCCGTGCTCCTTTTCGAGCGAGTCCAGCGGGAAGTACTGGTCCTGCAGGGCGTGCACGAGCTCGTGCGTGATCGTGATCGTGATCATCTCGGGCGTCACCGCGCCCGGGCCCGTGCCTTCCGCGCCCACGACGTAGAGGACCTTCGTGGCGGGGTCGTAGTAGCCGGCGACCTGCTCGGTGAGGAGGCCGAGCATGAACTTGCGCAGGTCGAGCGTGTCGGGGATCAGGCCGAACAGCTTGTACGTTCGCTCGGCGCCGGCGAGTTCGAGCGCGGGAAGGTCCTCGTCGAATTTCTTTTCCAGGAAACTCCGGACTTCATCCTTCGATCTCGACTCGACCTTCGGCGGCGTCTTGAACTTGAGGCCCACCGACTTTTCGATCGCGGGAATCGCGGTGGCGACTTCCTTCGCGTACGGACCGGTGCCGACCGGACGGTCCGGCTGGCAGGCGGCGAGGACCGGGAGAAATGCGAGGGCGAGTGTCGCCGCCGCGGAGGTGCGCAGTGTCATTCAGCCGATTACCCGGTCGAGATACCAACCGATGAGAGAGGAACCGAAGAGCAGCGTGAACAGCGCGGCCGGCGCGAGAAACACGCCGAACGGAACGAGCGGGGTCTCGAAGGTCTCGCCGCGCGCACGGGCACGCAGGAAGCCGACCGGGTACACGACGAGGAGAAACGCCGCCGCGGCAATGAACGCGCCGACGAAGATCGTGAGCAGCGCCCGGCTGGGCCCGAGCGCGACGCCGACCATCGCCATGAGCGTCGTGTCGCCGAAGCCCATTGCCTCCTTCTTCAGCGCGACTTCGCCCAGCCAGCCGATGATCGTGACCGCGCCGGCGCCGACGCACGCGCCGAAGACCGCGTCGACCGGCGACGCGAACGGATCCTGCACCATGAGCCAGGCGCCGATGAGGCTCGTCAAGCCGCCGAAGACCAGCCCCGTGATGGTGAAGCCGTCGGGAATCAGGTAGTGCCTGGCGTCGGTCACGGCGATGCCGAACAGGATCGTCGCGAACACTGCGACCCGCAGCGCGATGAAGCCGGGACCGAACCACCACACCGACGCGACCCACGCGAGCCCGACCAGCGCCTCGACGATCGGGTAGATGCTGGAGATAGGGAGCCCGCAGCTGCGGCACTTCGCGCGGAGGACGAACCAGGAGACGACGGGAACGTTGTCGTACCACGCGATGCCGGCGCCGCAGCGCGGACAGCGCGAGCGGGGACGCACGACCGATTGCTCCGCCGGCCAGCGCGCAATGCAGACATTCAGGAACGAGCCGACGCTCGCGCCGACGAAGAACACGAGAACGAAGAAGAAGGCGATCATGCGCGCAGCGCCCAGAGCATGATGCCGGCCGCGACCGACACGTTCAGCGACTCCACGTCGGCGGCCATCGGCAGGCCGACGATCTTGTCCGACATTTCGCGCACGCTCGCGCTCAGGCCGGCGCCTTCGTTGCCGACCGCGAGGGCGAGGCGGCGCGGAGCCTTCACGGTGTCGACCGCGTCGCCTCCCGCGTCGGCGCCCCACAGCGCGACGTGCTGCGACGCCAGAAACGCGGCCAGCTCCTCCGGCGCCGCGTTCACGGTCGGGAGACGAAAGTGTGCGCCCACACCGCTTCGCACGGCCTTCGCATTCCAGAGATCGGCCGTGCCCGGCAGCGCGATGACCGCCGCCGCGCCAAGCGCCGCAGCGGTGCGCACGAGCGTGCCGGCGTTGCCGGGATCCTGGATCGCGTCGAGCACGAGGAGGCGCGCGGTTTCGGCGAGCGTGAGGGAGGGCAAGGCGTGCGCGGGCACGTCGGCGACGGCGAGAATTCCCTGCGTATGCTCGGTGTCGGCAGCCGAAAGAAAATCCTTCTCGTCCACTTCGACGCATTCTATGTTGCGGTCCGCAAGCGCGTGCAGCAGGGCCGCTCCCCGAGGTGAGCCGGCGACGGCGGCGGTGCGCAGTACGCCGCGCACCGCGACGGGCGAGCGGAGCAGTTCTTCGACGGTGCGCACGCCTTCCGCGACGAATTGCAGCCGCCGTTCCCTCGCCTTGCGACGTTTCAGATCCCTTGCTAGGGTCAACAGTTGCACGTCACTCCTCTCGCCATGCCGCGTATCCAGTGAACACTTCCAACAAGCTATACCGGGTCTCCCTGAAGACGCTCCGCATGCTCCGTGCGTTTCTCTTCCTTGCCCTTCCAGCGGCCGCGCTCGGCGCATGCGCGGTATCGCAGCAGAAGGAAGTGCAGATGGGCACGAACTACTCCGCGCAGATCGCGCAGCAACTCCCGCTCATCAGGGACCCCGAGGCGCTGCGATACATGAACGTGCTGGGCGACTCGCTCGCGAAAGTCACGGATCAGCGCGATCTCCAGTGGCATTTCAACATCGTGGACAGCAGGGAGGTCAACGCGTTCGCGGTTCCGGGCGGCTACGTATACGTGAATCGCGGGCTCATCGAGCGCGCGCAGACCATGAGCGAAGTGGCGGGCGTGATCGGCCACGAGATCGGGCACGTGACGCGTCGCCATTCGATCAAGCAGATGCAGAAGGCGCAGGGCGCAAACGTCGGCATGACGCTCGGATGCATCCTCACGCGCATCTGCGGATCGGGCCTCGCGACGACGGCGATGGACGTCGGCACCGGCGGCCTCTTTGCGCACTTCAGCCGCGGCGACGAGGCCGAGGCCGACGACGAGGGCGTCCGCACCTTGATCAAGGCGGGCATCGATCCGAACGGGATCCCGGAGATGTTCCGGATCCTGCTCGACGAGCGGAAGAATCATCCCGGCACCGTGGACGCCTTTTTCGCAACGCATCCGATGGAAGAAGACCGGATCGCGGCGGCGCAGGCGCTCATCCACACGTTTCCGCCGGCGCAGTTGGAGGGGCTGACGAGGGACTCGCAGAACTTTCATGCGTTCAAGGACAGGCTGGCTTCGCTGCCGCCGTCGCCGGAAGTCAAGAAATAGTGGCGAGTGGCGAGACCAGGGGAGAGTGGCAAGGGTGAGTGGGGAGTGGGGAGAACCGAGTGGCGAGAGGCGAGTGGGGAGATCTCCCCACTTCTGAGCAGGTCTCATCACTCGCCACTTCTCTCGCGACTCCCCGCTCCCCACTCGGTTCTCCCCACTCCCCACTCACCCTTGCCACTCTCCCCTGGTCTCGCCACTCGCCTCTAGCAGTCAGAGCCGACGGATGAACTCCTCCACGACCATCGCGAACCGCCCCGCCGCTCGCGCTCCAGCCTCCACCACCTCCGAATGATTCAGCGGTGCGTCCGATATCCCCGCCGCCGCATTCGTGATGACGCTGATCCCCGCCACCTCCATCTTCATCGCCGCGGCCACGATCGCCTCCGGCACCGTCGACATCCCCACCGCATCTGCGCCGAGCGTCGCGAGCATTCTCACCTCGGCGGGGGTCTCATAATTCGGCCCCAGAAGGCCGGCGTACACGCCTGACCGCACGGGCACGCCGGTCTTCGTGGCGCATGCGCGCAGCAGCGCGACGAGCCGCAGCGACCATGGTGCCGACATGTCGGGGAAGCGCTCGTCGGTCGGCTCCACGGCGCCGAAAAGCGGATTCCGGAACATCAGGTTGAGATGATCCTCGATGATCATCAGGTCTCCCGGCGCGAACGTGCGGGAGATTCCGCCGGCGGCGTTCGAGACGAACAGCACCCGCGCGCCGAGCGCGTGCAGCACGCGCACCGGATACGCCGCGGTGC
>PMYN01000127.1 GCA_003171215.1 Gemmatimonadota bacterium
GCCGCGAGCAGCCGCGCGAACAGCCCGCGCTCGCCGTAGTGCTGCTCGGCGAGCTGCATCGTGAGCAGTGTGCGATAGCCGGAGGGATCCGTGTTCGGATCGGCGCGCCCGACCTCCACGCCGGGCTGCGTGATCACCGTGCGCCAGTTCGCTTCGTTGATGCTGCCCGCACCGCGCGATCCGTCGGTGTACGCCAGCACGATGCGGTTGCGCGCGAAGAGCGCGTACCACCGCACGTACTGCGGCATCAGCAACTGCGGAAAGACCTCCGGATCGGCGAGGAGCACCACATCCGGCGTTCGATGAAGCTCGGTCAGCCGGCGTGCAATCTCGAGGCTGGCGCCGGGCTCGAGCTCGTACTTCGCGCCGGTGCGGGCGACGAAGCTGTCGAGCACGGCACGCATCGGGCGCGTGATCGACGCGGCGCTCATCACCGAGAGTATTCCCGGGGTCCCGACGCGGGATGCAGCGAGGGCCGGCGCCGCGCCCGACCTGAACGCCGACGCGACGCCGACGAGCGCCAGCGAAACAATCAGGGCACGCCGCGCCTTTGAGAATTCTCCACGCCCCTTCAGCACAGATGCACCGCGGTTGCCTTGAACGTGAAGAAGACCGTGTCTCCAATACGGAGTGAGAGCTCGCCGGCCGAGTAGGTGGTGAGCGCCGCGACGAGGGCCGCGCCGTCGACGTCGATCGTGACGCGCCAGAGTGGCCCGACCGACGCGATCTCCGTGACGCGCCCCTCGAACTGGTTCCTCGCGGAGCTGGGCGCCGGCGACACACGCGCGACCAGGATCTCCTCCGCGCGTATGATCGCGTGGCACGGCCCCGGCGCCGCCGCGCCGGCAACGTGGATTGCGAGCGGGCCGCTGTGGAAGACGGCGGCGCCGTCAGCGATCGTCACACCCCCTGCGAAGACGTTCTCGGCGCCGAGGAACTCCGCGACATACGGCGTCTTCGGGTGCCGGAACACGTCGGCGGGCTCGCCGCTCTGCAGTACCCGGCCGGCATCGAGCAGGACCGCGACGTCGCCGAGCGATCCGGCTTCCGCGAAATCATGCGTCACGTGGAGGGTGGTGAGTCCCCATTCGCGATGGATCGCGCGCACTTCGCGACGCGCGGCGGCGCGCCGCGACGGATCGAGCGCGGAAAACGGTTCGTCGAGCAGCAGCAGTTCGGGACGGCGCGCCAACGCCCTCGCGAGCGCGACGAGCTGGCGCTCACCTCCACTGAGTGAGCGCACGGAGCGCGCGTAGAGGGCGTCCACCCCGAAACGTCGTGCGATCGTATTGGCGAACGCGGCGTCCGTCGCTCCGTACATCACGTTCTGCTCGACGGAGAGGTGCGGAAAAAGGAACCCGAGCTGGTAGACGAGCCCCACGCCGCGTGCGTCGGCCGGTTCGCGGGTCGCATCGCGGCCGTTCAGCGTCAGCCGTCCGCCGGTCTGGGGCAGGAGACCGGAGATCACCTCGAGCAGCGTCGTCTTGCCGGATCCGGTGGGGCCGATCACGACGCCGTACGCGCCGCGCGGCACATCGAACGAAATATCCTCGAGCGTGAATGCGCCGACGCGCGCACGAAGGGCGGCCGCGGAGATCATGCGACCGCGGGCTCCTCGCCCATGCGAAGCGCGCGCAGCGCCGTCAGCGGAATGAGCGACAGCACGACGAGCGCGGCCGCGACCGGCAGCGCCTCGCTGAGCCCGAATCCGGTGAACCGGTCGTACGCGAGCACGCTCACGACCTTCGGATTGTACGCGAGGATCACGATCGCACCGAACTCGCTGACGGCGCGCGCCCATGTCACGACGCCCGAGGCGATGAGTCCGCGCGCGGCGAGCGGGAGCGTCACGCGCCGAAATGCGCGCCATGGCGAATCGCCGAGCGTGCGCGCGACGCCCTCGAGGCGAACGTCCACGCGCGAGAACGCTTCGCGCGCGCCGCTCACGAAGAGCGGGGCGGAGACGAAGAGCATTGCGGCGATGATGCCGAGTGGCGTGCCGACGATCCGCAGGCCGAGCGAGAGCAGGGAACCGCCGATAGCGCTCCCGCGGCCGAGCAGGAGGAGCAGCGCGATGCCGGCGACGGGATGCGGAATCAGCAGCGGAAGATCGAGCACCGCGGCCACCAGCGCGCGGCCGCGGAACGCGCGTCGTGCGAGCAGCCAGGCCAGCGGAGCGCCGCCGAGCGCACCGAGCAGTGTGGCGGCCGTCGCGGTGAGCGCGGTGAGTGCGAGCGATTGCCGCAGTTCCGCGTCGCTCCAGAGTCGCGCCGCGCCCTGGGGGCCGGCTGCCGCGACGAGACGCACGACCGGGAGAACGAGGAAGAGCAGCAGCAGCGAGCTCGCTGCTGCCGCGCCAACAGCTATCGCGTTAGAACGGCGCACGCATCGAGAGGATGATATTGTGATCGGAGGTATGGAACTGTGAGACGGCGATCTGCACACCGGCGCCGAAGGTGAACCCGATGCGATCCGTGATTCGCGTGCGTCCGATGACCACTCCCGGCGACACGAAAGTCTGTTCCTTTCCATCGTTCCTGCCGCCGGAGAACCAGCTCTGGTTGATCTCTAGCTCGGGCCAGATCTTCGAAAGCGCGTGGTACTGGAAGGTGTGATTCCACGTGTACGTCCTTCCAATGGACGAGGTATTGCCCGCAGGTTCCGCCGTGCCGATTGTGCCCTGAATGTCGAAAGCTCCCCAGCCCTTCCCGTACGCGAGAGTGGGCGTGATGATCGCCTTGGGCTGGCCGTTGCCGTACGAGGCCGAGGGAAAGGTGGAGCTGACGAAGGCCGTAAGGATATAGTTGCCGTGCTCCTCATTCGCGGAGAGCAGGCGGTATTTCACGAGCAGCTGTATATCGCCCCAGCCGTCCTTCGTCGCGGGATTGTTGTGCACGATGTACGCCGGAAGCGCGGCGATGATTTCGATGCGCTCGACCGGAATCAGTTCGAGTCCCTTGGTGTTGCCGTATGTCTCGGTGTATGGGCCACCCGGCTTCACCTGCGACCAGTTCACGTCGTAGCGGACCTCCTGCTCGAGACGCGGCGTAGTGGTCGCGAGCGGCGTCAGCCAGTGCGGCTGTCCGGCTTTCGAGCGGTCGGAACGCCTGAGCCAACGAGTCCAAAAGCCTTCGTGCGCATTGCTGGTGGACGATGCTGTCTGCGCGACGGCCGTGGCGGCGAACGCGATCAGGGTGCGGATGGGCAACAGGATTCGATGCGTCACGATACGCACGTCGGGAAGCCTCTGGACGGTCTGGCCGTGGGGATGCGCGCGTGCGCATCCCACCTCGTTATGGCACCAAGTCCGCTAATATTAGCGCGTTAGGGACGTTTGGGGAATGTCACGTCCAATTCGCTGGCCGCCCTGCAGTCGCTATCCAGCCTTTGCGATCATCACCTCCGTGGACTTCACCACCGCAAATACCTCATCGCCCACGCTGAGCCGCAGCCGCTCGGCCGACGAACGCGTGATGATCGAGACGATTTCCTGGTCCCCCACCTGCACCCGAACCTCAGCCATGACGCCGTCTGCGACGATTGACGAAATGCGACCGCGAAGCCGGTTGCGTGCGCTGATCTCGAGCGCGCCCATCGGGTCGTGGTCGCTCGCGGTCGGTGCCCGGGTGGCAAGAAGTTTCGAGCGCGAAAAGAGCCACTTGTGGCCGAAACGGGTTGCCGGAAGCTGGCCCGTGCGCGCGAGGTGCTGTACGCGCTTGACGTGCAGGTGAAGCAGCTTGGCGGCGTCGGCCGCCGTAATCAGGTCGTCCATGCGAATGATTCTACCATGGACGATGCCGCCGCGCGCCATGCCGGATGTGCATGGGTCGCTGAATACTCCTTGGACCCGTGCTAGAATGAGGTCTCCCCCGGCATCGCGAGACCCATGAAAAAGAAGCCGCTTCAGCTCGCCCGCGTGTACCAACTGCTCGAACCCGGACCGGTCGTTCTGGTGACGACCGCGCGCAAGGCCAAGCAGAACGTCATGACCATGTCGTGGCACACGATGATGGACTTCGAGCCGCCGATCGTCGGATGCGTCATCAGCAATCGCGACTACACGTTCGAGATTCTGCGTTCGACGAAAGAGTGCGTGATCAACATCCCGACGGCGAAGCTGGCAAAGGTGGTCGTCGGCATCGGGAACGTGTCCGGCCGGACGGTCGACAAGTTCGAGAAGTTCGACCTCACCCGGCTGCCGGCGGCCCTCGTACAGGCCCCGCTCATCGCCGAGTGCTATGCGAATCTCGAGTGCAGGGTCATCGATACGAGCATGGTGACGAAATACAATTTCTTCGTCCTCGAGGTGCTCAAGGCGTGGATTGATCCCGCGCAGAAGAACCCGAGGACGATGCACCATCGGGGCAACGGCGTATTCATGATCGCGGGGAAGTCGATCCGGCTCCCCTCCAAAATGAAGTAGCGCCGCGGTCGTCGGGTTCTCATCGGCGCGTCCCGTGCTTCGGCTGTTGAAGCGCGACCCGCACGCCGGCGGCCGTCACGCCGCGCACCTCGACCACCTTCGACCGCGATGTCGCGCCGCTCACGATCGTCACCGCGCGCTTCGCGACGCCGAGCGCTTTCGCGAGCACCTCGACGACCGCCTCGTTCGCCGCGCCTTCCACCGGAGGAGCGTTCACGCGAACGCGCAGCGCATCGCCGTGCACGCCGTCGACCCCGGCGCGGCTGGACCGCGGCTGAACGCGCACGGCGAATCGCACGGCCGGTTCCGCGCCCGCGCGCTCGGTGATCGTGATCGCCTCGAAATCGTTCGCCATTCACGCATAAGCTAGCCGCGCGAGCAGCTCCGCGAACAAGACAAGCTCGTTGCCGGTCCGCGACACCACTGTTGCATACGGAGGCGATTCTTCGCCGTTGGCGGGGAATTCTCAAGGCAACGGTGGGAGGAGCGGTGCGCGTTCCAGCAAGAGTCATGCTCGTCGCGGCCGTGGTGTCGCTTGCGGCCGGACTCGCGGCCGGCAACCATGCTGGGGCACCGCTGTCGCATCCCGCAGACGATCCTCACAAGGCCGTACTCTCCGCGGCGATTCGTTCGACGCTCGAATCCCAGCTCGATGCGCTCGTCGGCTCGCTCGACTCGCTCGCTGCCGCGCTCGGCACCGACGACCATCTCCGCGCAGAAAGACTGTTCCGTGCGGCGCGCGTGTCCTACAAGCGAGCCGAGTGCCTGCTCGCGGCCTACTCGCCGCCGACGGTGGCCGCGTTGAACGGCCCGGCCGCCGAATCGGACGGCGATGCACCGCCGCCGGCGCTGGGGGCCCCCGCCGCGTTTCAGCAGATTGAAGGAGCGCTGTTTCACCCCGGAGCGTCGAGAGTCAACAGCGTGAGTTCGTCCCGCCTTCGCGCGATCGCGGTCTCGATGAGCGGTCGTGGGCGAACCTTTCGTTCGCAAACGGAATTGGTCAGCGTCGGGGAAGCCGCACTTCTCGATGCCGTGCGGGCGGAGGTCGCACGCGTGGGTACGCTTGGCATCGCCGGCGCAGACACCGACAGGCCGACCGACATCGCGGTCGAGTCCGCCGCGTCGCTCGAAGGAATGGTGCCGCTCGTGAACACCGCCGCGCGCGTCGCCAGCGGGCATGCGTCCGTGCAGGCATGGAATGCCACGGCGGTCGCGCTTCGCGCCGCCGCCGCTCAACTTCGCGTGGATCCGGAGTTTCAGCGCGTCGACCGCCTGGCGTTCATCGCGGGTTACGTGGGATCGATCGCGCGCTCGCTCGGAGCGGTCCGGGCCGCGCTTCCTCCATCGCAGCCGTCTCTCCGCCGTGCGTGGCGGCCGGCGGCGGCGTCGGTATTCGACTCCGGCGCGTTCGATGCGTCCGCGTACGCGCCGGAGTACGCTCCCGCCGCAACGGGGGCGCTCGTCGCGCTCGGGAAGCGGCTCTTCTTCGACCCGCGCCTGTCGGGGCCGCAGACCCGCTCGTGCGCGTCGTGCCACGATCCATCGCGCGCGTTCACCGACGGGCGCGCGCGCGCACTCACGCTGTATCCCGCAGCGCAGGCGATGGCGCGAAACTCGCCGACACTGCTCAATGTCGCACTCGAGCCGACGCTGTTCGCCGACCAGCGCGCGGGTTCACTCGAGGAACAGGTGGCTCGAGTGCTTTCGAGCGGCGCGGAAATGCAGAGTTCGGCGGAACTCGTCGCGACACGTCTCCAGGGTGACACATCGTATCGCGCCGAATTCGCGGGCGCGCTCACCGGACGGCGCGATACCGCCGTGACCGCACTGGGTGTCCGCGTCGCGCTCGCCGCGTACGTGCGCTCGCTCGTGGCGCTCAACTCGCGGTTCGATCGTGCGGCGCGCGGCGAGGCCGGAGTCCTCACGTCTTCCGAACGGCGCGGGTTCGACCTGTTCTTGGGCAAGGCGCGCTGTGGTACATGCCACTTCATGCCGTTGTTCAGCGGCGTGGCGCCGCCTGACTTCGTGAGGTCGGAGCCCGAGGTGATCGGCGTGCCCGAGAACACGAGCGCGCGAAGGCTTCTGCTCGACGGCGATCCCGGGCGAGCAGGTGTGGATCATGCCGAGGCGCACAGGTTCGCCTTCAAGGTTCCGACTCTGCGCAACATCGCGCTGACTGCGCCGTACATGCACAACGGTGCGTTCAAGTCGCTCGAAGACGTCATCGACTTCTACGATCGCGGAGGCGGGGTGGGAGCCGGGTTGCGCGTGCCCAATCAGACGCTGAGCGCGAACCCTCTCCGACTGCGCGCGTTCGAGCGTCGCGATCTCGTCGCGTTCCTGCGGACCCTGACCGACACGGTCGTATCGCGCGTCCGGTAACGATCGCGCGGCTCGTGCCGCGCGCGACTGTCTGTAGCGGAGCTGTTACGCCGGCGTTGCGTGTTCCTCGCCGACTCCGACGATCTTCACCGCCTGTTTCCACCACAGCCCTCGAGGAGAACACGATGCATCGCCGCTTGCACCGCTTCACCGTGTCCATCGCCGCAGTCACATCGGCGTTTCTGATTGTCGCGTGCGCCAAGGACTCTTCCGCGCCGACGACCGCAGCGGCTGCGGCAGACATCACGAAGGTCAATCATGTCGTGGTGATCTACCTCGAGAATCGCGGATTCGACAACACGTACGGGGAGTTTCCCGGCGCCGAGGGCCTCGCGGCGAGCACCGGTGCGCCGAAACAGATAAGCGCGACCGGGGCCGTGTACACGACGTTGCCGCAGGTGAACGGGCAGCCGTACCCGACGACGCTTCCCAACACGCCATTCGACATCGCGCTCTACAATCCGCCGACGATCCCGACTCGCGACCTGGTCCACCGCTACTATCAGGAGCAGGTCCAGATCGACGGCGGCAAGATGGACAAGTTCGTCCAGATCAGCGACGCGCAGGGATTGTCGATGGGCTACTACCACACATCGATCCTGCCATTGGCGGCCGAAGCGGCGAAGTACACGCTGTGCGATCACTTCTTCCACAGCGCCTTCGGCGGGTCGTTCCTCAATCATCAGTTCTTCATCGCGGCCGCGGCGCCGACCTTCCCCAACGCGCCGGCAAGCGTGGTGGCCGTGCTCGACGCAAGCGGCAACGTGGTTACGGACGGCTTCGTGACGCCGGACGGCTACGCGGTGAACACGTCGTACACGGTCAACACGCCGCATCCGGCCTCTGCAGCGACGAACCAACTCGTGCCGAACCAGACGAATCCGACCATCGGTGACCGGCTCAACGACGCGAGTGTGAACTGGGCGTGGTACTCCGGCGGATGGAACGCTGCGGTCTCCGGCAATCCCGATCCGCTATTCCAGTATCACCATCAGCCCTTCGCCTACTATGCGAAGTACGCCGACGGCACGCCTGGCCGGGCTGCGCACCTGAAGGACGAGACGGATTTCATGGCCGCTGCAGCGGCGGGCACTCTTCCCGCCGTGTCCTTCGTCAAGCCGATCGGCGCGAACAACGAGCACCCGGGATATGCCGACATCGAGACCGGCGAGAACCACACGCTCCAGCTCATCAACGCCGTTCGCAACGGTCCGAATTGGAATGACTCGGTCATCATCATCACGTACGATGAGAACGGTGGCTTCTGGGATCACGTGGCCCCGCCCGTCAAGGACAAGTGGGGACCGGGAAGCCGCGTGCCGACGATCATCATCTCCCCGTTCGCCAAGAAGGGGTTCGTCAACCAGGCGAGCCTGGAAACCCTCTCGATCCTCAAATTCATCGAAACGCGCTGGAAGTTGCCGGCGCTCGGCACGCGTGATGCCGGCGCCGGGGATCTGACCAGCGCGTTCGACTTCACGCAGAAGTAGAGTCCGTCCCGGAGAATCGCAGCCGGTCGCCGCGCCCGGAAACAGCGGGCGCGGCGACGCCGGTCAGGGTCGCGTCAGGAATCCCTGCAGCAATCCCAGCAGGAACCACGCGACGATCGGCGTGATGTCCATCATGCCGATCATCGGAATGATCCGCCGCAGCGGCTTGAGGATCGGCTCGGTGATTGCGTACGACCATCGCCAGTACCACGCGCCCCGTCCCATCGGGATCCACGAGAGGAGCACCCGCACGAGGAGCGCGATCTGCACCACCGTGAATATCCACGTGATCAGCAGGCGCATGATCGCGCCCGGTCCGCCCGTCAGCGAGTAATACAGGAACGCGACCTGCGAGCGCGTGAAGCCGAGCATCCAGAGCAGCACGATTCCGGCGAGCACCACGGCACCGAGCGCCCACCACGGCGCGCTCGACGGCAAGCCGCCGGCGCGGACCACGCGCCGCTCGACCGGCTTGAGGAGTGGGTCGATGGTCGTGCGCATGAAGCGGGCGACCGGACCGAACGGCGAGAGCTTCCGCGTCCGCACCATCCAGTCGAGGGCGCACAGCGCGGCGAGCACGGCCGCGATGCCGAAGAGCGCGACGCGGAGCGCGGCGAGCGAGGTGTCGAATGCGTTCAGGAACGCTTGCATGGTGACGCTCAGACCGGCCGGCGCGGCGTGAAGATGAACCTCATGAACTTCGGCAGCGCGAAAAGTCTCCCCACCACGCTGCGGCTGTGCGCGACGCGCACGTACGCGTCGATTCCCTCTTCGTGCGCGGAAGAGTATCCGAACCACCATGCCTGCCGCCACGACGCAAAGCGGTCGATCACGGTCGCCTTCGTGCGCACGCACTCCTCGAGCCCGGCCTTGCCGTGTGTGCGCCCGATGCCGCTCTGTTTCACGCCGCCGTGCGGGACGTCGGCCATTCCGGCGGCGACCACCGCGTCGTTGATCACCACGCTCCCCGCCTCGATGCGCTGCGCCAACCGCGCGGCGCGCGCGGTGTCGGCGCTCCAGATGCTCGCCGACAGCCCGAACTCGCTGGCATTCGCGAGCGCGATGGCTTCCTCGGCGTCCTTCACCTTCACTATGGGAAGCAGCGGGCCGAAGGTCTCCTCGTGCAGCACACGTGCGTCGGCCGGCACGTTTGCGAGCACGGTCGGCGCGAAGAACGATCCGCTTCCCGGGAGTACCGCGGCCGGCGTCGCGGCGGTTGCGACGACGGCCGCGCCTCGCGAAATGGCGTCATCGCGCTGCGACTCGAGCGCGGCGACGGCATCGGCGCGGATCATCGGGCCGACGTCCGTTTCCTGCACGCCGCCTGCGCCGACCTTGAGTGCCCGCACGGCCTGGCCGAGCTCGGCCAGGAATGCGTCGTACGCCGGCGCCTCCACGTAGATGCGCTTGGGCGCCACGCACGTCTGCCCCGCGTTCGAGAACCTGCCCCACGCTATTCCACTCGCGGCGTGATGCACGTTCGCGTCCGCAAGCACGATCGCCGCGTCGCTTCCGCCGAGCTCGAGCGCGCAGGGAATCAGCCGCTCTGCGCACTTCACCGCAACGCGCCGACCGGTCTGCACGCTGCCGGTGAAGAAGATCTTGTCGACGGCCGCGTCGCAGAGCGCCGCACCGGTGGACCCGTCACCCTGGAGAACCGCGAACACGTCGTGCGGAACTCCGGCTTCATGAAACAACGATGCGAGCAGCTCGCCGGACTCCGGCGTGAACTCCGACGGCTTGAGCAGCACCGCGTTGCCCGTGACGAGGGCGGGAATCGCGACGCCCGCCGACAGCATGAACGGATAATTCCACGGCGAGATCACGCCGATGACTCCGAACGGTTCGTGTGCCACGCGGATGCGCTTGCGCTTCATCGCGAGCGGACCCGCATTGAACCAGGGTGCGCGAAGGAACCGCGGCGTCTCGCGGGCGTAGTAATTCGCGAAATCGAGTGCGATCGCGATTTCGGAACCAATTGCTTCCGCCACGGGCTTGCCGTTCTCGCGCGTCAGCGCCTCGGCCACCTCCCGGCGGCGGCGAAAGAGGGACTCGTGAAACCGACGCAGCACCCGCACTCGCGCACCTACCGGCTCGCCGGCCCAGTCCCGCTGGGCGGCCTTCGCCTTTCGCACGGCCTCCAGCACGGCGTCCCGGGGCGTGGTCTCGAATCGCTTCCAAACCTGCCCGGTGGCTGGGTCCACGGACTCGACGGGTCGGGTGGGGGCGGGTCTGGCGGACGGTGCCATCAGGGGTGCTCCTGCCGGGGTGGCTGGACGACGGTGGTCGGCGACGGCCGGGGCGCACAAAAGTACGCCCATTTGGTGACGTGGCAGACCCTCTCGCGGGTACTTGTAAATGAAGCACGGTTCACGGGTTGTGGGCAGGTCGGCGGTGGCGCACGACTCCTCAGCGGGATAATCTGCGGGAGACACCCCAGACCAACCGAGAGTCCGTGAACGAAATCGATGCTTCGGTGCCCCTCAGGGCGAAACGAGGTGAAGCGCAGGCCTTCATCGAGATCGTGGATTTCTACTATCCACGGTGCCTTCGTTTCGCGCGGAACATGCTGTCGGACGACCAGGACGCCGAAGAAGCAGTGCAGGACGCTTTCGTGCGAGTGCACGACAGCTTCCCCCGGTTTCGTGAAGAGGCGCGGTTCGATCCCTGGCTGTTCGGGATTCTGGCGAACAGGTGCCGCACGCTGCTGTCCCGGAACAGGCGGCACCGGGCGCTGATCGAGTACGGAGAGGTTCCGATTACGGCCGCGGCGCCGGAGGAAGAGTATGGCGCCGACTGGGCCGAGGAAGTGCGGATGATGCTGGATTCACTCCCGGCGGAGCAGCGGGAAGCGTTCCTGTTGCGTCACGTCGAGGATCTTTCATACGAAGACATTGCAGCGCTGACCGGTGTTCGCCTTTCCGCGCTGCGCATGCGGGTCAAGCGGGCGTGCGACACGTTGCGCGCGAGGCTGACCAGGGTGGAGCAACATGATCGATGAACGCGACGAACTGATCGAACGGGTGGCGCGGGCGCTGAAGCCGCTGCCGCAGGGAAACATGCATGCGCGGGCGCAAATCCTGGCCGCCGTGCACGCGCGCCGCGCGCAGGCGCCGCGGCGCCTCACGCTCGTGCTCGAATGGATGCGCCAGCCGACCTTCTCGGTGGCGTCCGCGGGATTGCTCGCCGCGGCCGCGCTCGCGATCGGATTCGTGACGCGGGGTGCACTCTCGACGCCCGATGAGCGGGTCCTGCCCACGGCGGCGTCGCCGTCGGCGAGCGTGCCGGCGATCACCGCGGCGAACGAGCCGAACAAGGTGCGCGCGGTGCCGGTGCCGATCACGTTCGACGCCGCCGGCGCGAAGCGCGTCTCGATCGTCGGCGATTTCAACGACTGGGACAGCACCGCGTCGCCGCTCACGCGATTCGGCCCGAACGGCCCCTGGACGGCAACGGTGAAGGTCATGCCGGGCCGCCATCTCTACGCGTTCCTGGTCGACGGCAAACTCGTCGTCGACCCTCGCGCGCCGCACACTCGCGATCTCGATTTCGGGGGCGACGCCTCCGTGCTGATGGTGAACCAGCCATGAAAAATACTTTCCTGAACGCACGTTTCTCTGCTGCCGGCGTTTTCGTTGCCGCCGTACTGCTCGTCGCGCTTTCGGGCGCGCGTGCCGGCGCCCAGCAGGAGACCCGGGTCACTGCGATTCGCGACGATGCCACGCGCAGCGTCGTGATCGAGCAGCTCAGCATCGCGAAGGAGCATGGCGTTCCGATGGAGCCGCTCCTCTCGAAGGCGCTGGAGGGCGTCGCCAAGAACGCGAGTTCCAAGAGCATCCGTGCGGCAATGGACGCGCTGCAGAAGCGGCTGCGCAGAGCCAACGACCTGCTGGCGCCGTCGCCGACGGTAGACGAGCTCTCGGCGGGCGCCGACGCGCTCTACGTCGGCGTCCCCGAAAAGACGCTGAAACTGATGCGCCTGGCGGCGCCGAGGCGGTCGATCGCGGTGGAACTGGGGGTGCTGACGGAACTCGTCGCGCGCAACGTTTCGCCGAAGAAGGCTTCACAGATGATTCTGGACCTCATGGCGCGCGGGGCGACGGGCGCGCAACTTACGGCGATGAATACCGCCGTGCAGAACGACGTCGCCGCTGGTCTGACTCCGGAGGCAGCGCTCGACAGGCACGGACGTGGCATCATGTCACTCCTTCCCCCACCGCCTGCCGTGTCTGGTGCCAATGGACGTCCTCGGTGAGGCCATAAGGTCATGAGATGACCGCCCGCGCTTCCGCGCTGGCGCTTCTCGTCGCATTGAATGCGGCGGGCGCGCAGTCGACGCGAGAGGTGCGGTTGGATGCCGGGGCTGCGCAGATCCAGCAGACCGGACGCGCAGCGCACGATGTCGCCGGCGTGTTCGGCTTTGGCTGGCGCGAGGGTACTCCGCTGTTCGCCACGCTGCTTTCCGCGGCGGTCACCCAAACCGGCGACAGCACGACGGCCGCGCAGGCCGGGCTCGCGGCCGCCTGGCGACCGACCGACCGATCTGCGTGGCAGACCGAAGGCGGGATGACGGTGGCCGCGTTCGGTGCCTCGATCCTCTCTCGCGGCGGCAGCTTCAGCGGATACCTCCGCGAGCGCCTGGCGCTCGATGCCGGCGGCGTGTGGGCCGGCGCCGCGTACGGGGGCACGTCCCGCGACAATCTTGCGAGCCACTCGACGGCGCTCGACATCGGCGCCTGGTGGCGTTCGGGAGATTTCGAGGCGACGGCGTCTGTCAGTCGCGTGCGTTCCGAAGACTTCTCGCTGCTCGAGGCCGCGGGAGTATTTCTCCCGGACGGCGCGGCGGCGTACGACCTCACCGATGTTGCGACGGAACTCCGCTACGAGCACGGCGCCCTTCTGCTCGATGCGACAGGGACGCTCCGGACCGGCGCGCGCACGACCACGGCGAGCCAGTCGTCCCTGTACTTCACCGCGGTCTGGACGTTTTCGCCGCGGTATTCGTTCGCGGTCGCGACGGGGCGGCAGCTCGCAGATCCGGTTCGCGGCGTGCCGGACATGCAGATCACGAGTGCGGCGATCCGCATCGCGCTGGTGCCCCTGCGGATCACCGGTCCGGCGAACTCGGCGCGCGGGGCTTCGTTCGCGATGCTGACGCCCAAATCGAGCGGCGCACTGCTGGTCGTGCGGATCGTCGCGGACGACTCGTCACGGGTCGAGCTCGCGGGGACGTTCTCGGACTGGAAGCCGGTGCCGCTCACGCGAACGAGCGAGGGATGGGAGGCCGAGATCGCACTGCCCCCCGGTCGCCACCGCGTAGCGGTTCGCATCAACGGCGGCCCGTGGCAGGCGCCTCGCGGGACGGCCCGCATGAGGGATGAGTACGGAGGCGAGGCGGGCCTGGTCGTCGTCCCCTGAAATACCGCCGACTGGCCGCGGACGGGCGACCAACCATATAGTTCATGATTCCCCACACCGGATCCGCCCATGACGACCCGTAGAAATTTCGTTCGCGGCCTGGCAGGCGCGAGCATCACGCTCCCGATCATGCGCGAAGATGCGTTCGGCCAGCTCTTCAAGGCCAGCGCGATCGCGGGCGACCGGCCGGCGGGCGCCATCGCGGACGACGAGGCGTACTGGAGCCAGATCCAGCGCGCGTTCGACACCGACCGCACGATGATCAACCTCAACAACGGCGGAATCTCGCCGTGCCCGACGCACGTGCTCGACCAGCTCATCCGCGACCAGCACTTCGTGAACGAGCTGCCCGTCGAGAACATGTGGCGCACGCTCGAGCCGCGGATGGAGAGCACGCGCCGCGATCTCGCGAAGGACTTCGGCTGCGATCCGGAAGAGATGGCGGTGGTGCGCAACGCGAGCGAGGCGAACGAGATCGTGATCTTCGGCATGGACCTCAAGCGCGGCGACGAAGTCATATCAACGAACCAGAATTACCCGCGCATGACCACGTCGTGGCAGCAGCGCGAGCGCCGCGAGGGGATCGTCTTCAAGCAGATCTCGTTCAAGGTTCCGCCGCCGTCGGACGCATATCTCGTCGACCAGTTCCGCCAGGCGATCACGCCTCGGACGAAAGTCATCGAGGTGACGCACATCACGAACCTCACCGGCCAGATCATGCCGGTGCGCGACATCGTGCGCATGGCGCGTCCGCTGGGCATCCAGGTGCTCGTCGACGGCGCGCACGCGTTCAATCACTTCCCGTTCAAGCGCGACGACCTCGAATGCGACTACTACGGCGTCTCGCTGCACAAGTGGACGCTCGCGCCGATCGGCACGGGGTTCCTGTACGTGCGCAAGAACAGGATTCCCGAGATCTGGTCGCTCATGGGATCGGACGATTCGCTCAAGGACAACATCCGGAAGTTCGAGCAGATCGGCACCCACCCGCAGGCGAACTTCAACGCGGTGAGCACGGCGCTGGCGTTCAGCCGGGGCATCGGCCCCGACAAGAAGATCGCCCGCCTCCGCTACCTGCGTGACCGCTGGGCAAACCGGCTGCTCGCGGCGAGCGATCGCGTGAAAGTCCTCACGCCGCTCGGCCCGGACAAGAGCGGTGCGATCTGCCTGTTCAACGTGGACGGCCTCGACTTCGGTAAGCTCGGCGGCTGGCTGTACAACAACTACCGGATCGTGACGACGCCCATCGGGCACGCCGAGTTCAACGGCATCCGCATCACGCCGAACGTGTACAACACGCTCGACGAGATCGACACGTTCTCGGACGCGGTGCTGAAGGCGATCAAGACGGGCATCGCCTAACAGCAGATGGCAGCCGGCAGACGACGGACGACAGAAAAGAAGAAAGGCGCGACCGCCAAGAAACCTATCGCGAAGAAAGCCGCAAAGAAAAAGGCCGCCAAAAAGTTCGTCGCGCCGAGGACCATCCCGAAGTCGGCGCCGTATGCGGAGGGGAAGTGGGCCGTGGCGTTCGCGCCGCGGGAGCCGGGCGAGAAGCGATACTGGCTGGTGAAGTCGGAGCCGGGCGTCTTTTCGTTCGATGATTTGCTGCGCGCGCCGAACTGCACGACGTACTGGGACGGCGTACGCAATTTCGCCGCGCGGAATTTCCTGCGCGACGGGATGAGGCTCGGCGACCGTGTGTTCTTCTATCACTCGATGGCCGACCCGCAGGTGATCGCGGGGATCTGCGAAGTCGTGCGCGAGGGCTACGCCGACTTCACGGCGCTGGATCCGAAGCACGAGCACTTCGATGAAGAGTCGAATCCGGATGCGCCGACCTGGTTCATGGTCGACTTGCGCGCGGTGGCGCAGTTCACGCGTCCCGTGGCGCTCCCGGAGATCAAGGCGCGGAAGGAGCTCGCCGACATGGCGCTGATTCGAATTGGCCGTCTGTCGGTGACGCCGGTGAGAGCTGCCGAGTGGGAGACGATCGTGGAGATGGCGCGCTAGGAGGAACTCATCGTGCGTTCGAGCTCCGCGTTGAGCTTCTCGATCCCCTCCGCCAACGCCTCGAAGTCCGCCCACACACTGCGATGATTCGAGCACGCCACGCGCAGCACGTATCGTCCCGCGATGCGCGAGCCGCTCGGGATCGCGAGCCCGGTCTCCTGAATCCGCAGCAGCAGCTCCTTGTTGAGCGCGTCCTGCTGTTCGGGTGACAGTGCCGGCGGCGCGACGCGAAAGCAGACGACGTTCAGCGACACGGGCGCGCTCAACACCACGTTTGGAACCTTCACGATCCGCTCCGCGAACCGGCGCGCCTGCTCCACGTTCTGCGCGATCACGCGCGCGAACTTGTCCACGCCCTCCGCCTTGAGCGAGAGCCACACCTTCAGCGCCTTGAAGTTTCGCGTGAGTTCCACGCCGCGATCGGCGAACGGCAGTCCGCCCGCGATCACGCCGCGCCCTTCATCGATGAGATAACTCGGCGTCACCGAGAAGGTCGCCTCATGCACGGCGCGGTCGCGCACGAGCACGCACGCGATCTCGAACGGGAGGTACATCCACTTGTGGAGATCGAAGGCGAGCGAGTCGGCGCGCTCCATCCCCTTGAGCGCCGGCGCGAGGGCGGGAACGAGCCGCGCGAGCGCGCCGAACGCGCCGTCGACGTGGAACCAGAGATTCTCCGCGGCGCAAAGATCGGCGAGCGCGTCGAGGTCGTCGGTCGCGCCGCTGTTCACGGTGCCCGCCGTTCCGATCACGCAGATGGGGCGGACGCCCGCGAGGCGGTCGGCGGCGATCATGTCGCGCAGCGCGTCGATGCGGATACGGAACTCACGGTCGACGGGCACGCGGCGGAGCGAGGCGTTCCCCATGCCGAACAGCTCCACGGCCTTCTGCGCCCAGCTGTGGACCTCGTTCGACGCGTAGACCGTCAGCCGCTCCTCCGCGCCGTGCATGCCGAGTTCGCGCACGTTGAACCCGGCGCGCGCATGACGCGCGACCGCGAGCCCGAGCACATTCGCCATCGTGCCGCCGCTCACCAGCACGCCGCTCGAGTCGCGCGGGAATCCCATCAGTTCGGCGAGCCAGGCGATCACCTGCAGTTCGACGAGCTTCGGCGCCTGGTCGAGTCCGGCGCAATGCGGGTTCATCCCGGCGGCGAGCATGTCGGCCATCATGCCGAGCGGCGTGCCGTTCCCCTGAATCCAGCCCCAGAAGCGGGGATGCCGGTTTCCGTTCGTGAACGGAAGCACGTTCGTGACGAAATCGTCGTATGCGCGCTCGGCGGACTGCGGCTGCCTCGGGAGCGGCTCGGACGTTATCGCGTTCCGAACGTCCTTGGGCATGGGCTCCCAAGGACGTCGGTCCCCGAGCGTCTTCAGGAAATCGAGGGAGTCGTCCACCATGCGGTGAGCGAGGGTACGGAAGGACTCCCAGTCGGTGGGGTCGAGGGTTTCCTCGATCATGATGGAGGACGTTGACCTACGCCGAAGGGCGATGGGTGAGGTGACGGAACGGCGAAGTGTGACGAGTGTCGGCTGCAAAAGCTTACTTGGCTGTAGGGGAAGAGGCGACCCGGAAGCAGCGCCCATGCACTTGAGCCCGAAATCCGGCTACTGTTAACGACTGGGTCTTACGACGTTCACTCCAGCCCATTTCGGTATCGAACCATGCCTGGTACGAAAGAAGCTCCCGTTATCGGGAAAGCAGTTCCCACCACCGGCGACCACCTCGAGATCAAGGACTCCCGCACCGGCAAGTCCTACACGGTCCCGATCATTGACGACACGATTCGCACGGCTGATCTCAAGCAGATCAAGGTCAACGCCGACGACTTCGGAATCATGGGCTACGACCCGGCGTTCATGAACANNCAGCTCGCGGGGAAGGCGGATTTTCTCGAGGTTGCGTGGCTGCTTCGTCACGGTGAGCTGCCGACGCAGGCCGAGTACGACCAGTGGGTGCAGGACGTCACGTATCACACGTACGTGCACGAGAACATCAAGCACTTCATGGAGGGGTTCCGCTACGACGCGCATCCGATGTCGATGCTGTGCGCATCGGTGGCGGCGTTGAGCTCCTTCTATCCCACGTCGAAGGACATCTACGATAAGCGTGAGCGCGACATCGCATTCGTGCGGCTGATCGCGAAGCTCCCGACGCTCGCGGCGTTCGCATACCGTCACGTGAAGGGAATGCCGTACGTCTACCCCGACAACTCGCTGCCGTACGCCGAGAATTTCCTCTCGATGATCGCACGGATGTCGGAGCCGAAGTACGAGGCGCATCCGGTGTATGCGCGGGCGATCAACATCCTGTTCATCCTGCATGCCGACCACGAGCAGAACTGTTCGACGAACGCGGTGCGCGCGGTAGGCTCGTCGCACGTCGATCCGTACTCGGCGGTCGCGGCCGGCATCGCGGCGCTCTACGGCCCGCTGCACGGTGGCGCGAACGAGGCGGTGCTGCGGATGCTCCAGGAGATCGGCCATGTGAAGAACATTCCGGCGTTCATCGCCGATGTGAAGAGCGGGAAGGGCGAGAAGCGGCTGATGGGCTTCGGCCATCGCGTCTACAAGAGCTACGACCCGCGCGCGAAGATCGTGAAGGCGCTGTGCGACGACGTGCTGAAGGTCGCCGGAATGTCGCACGACATGGAGATTGCGCTCGAACTCGAGCGGATCGCGCTGAGCGACGAGTACTTCATTTCCAGGAAGCTCTACCCGAACGTCGACTTCTATACGGGGCTGATCTATCGGGCGATGCATTTCCCGACGGATTACTTCACCGTGCTGTTCGCCATCGCGCGCACCGCCGGCTGGCTCTCGCAGTGGGAGGAGATGCTGTTGGACAAGGAGCAGAAGATCGCGCGTCCGCGGCAGATTTATACGGGATACGCGGAGAGGCCGTACAAGCCGACCCTCGACTACAAGCACAAGATTACGAAATAGTCCTGAGAGTTGAGCAGGATTCGGGATTCGGAATTTCGACCCGATGCAGAGTGCGGAAGAGGAATGCGGAATGCGGGGCCGAGTGATGAGAGGCGAGAATTCGCAGCTCACGACTTGGCCCCGCATTCATCGTTCGCACTCCGATCTCATCCCTCACTCCGCGCTCTTGCACATCCTCGCGAGCGGACATTCATCGCATCGCTTGACCCGAGCCGTGCAGACCAGCGCGCCGAGTTCCATCAACGCCTGATTTTGCGTCCACGCCGTTTTTCCGGTCCGCGGCAGCGTCAGTTCGGCGATCGCCCAAAGCTCCCTCAAATCCCGCGGCCGCTTGGGATCCAACTTCGGGGCGAATACGCGCGATAACACCCGCGCCACGTTGGTGTCCACCAGTGCCGCTCGTTTCTCATACGCGAAGCTCGCGACCGCCCCCGCGGTGTACGCCCCGATCCCCGGCAGCTTGCGCAATTCGGTCGGTTCCGACGGCAGCGCGCCCGGCCCGCCATCGCGAGTCACATGCCGCGCGAGCTTGTGCAGGTTTCGTGCCCGCGCGTAGTACCCGAGTCCTTCCCACGATTCCCTCACGCGCTTCGGGCGCGCGTCCGCGAGGTGCTGCATCGTCGGGAATCGTTCGATGAACCGCGCATAGAACTCGAGCACGCGCGAGACCTGCGTCTGCTGAAGCATCAGTTCGGAAACGAGCACGAGGTACGGATCGCGCGTCTTCCGCCACGGCAGGTCACGATGATTGCGGCGGTACCAGTCGCGCAGCCGGCGACCGAATGCCGCGCGCGCGGCGGGGGCGATGGGTTTCAATGGCATCTGGCGAGAGAAGCTAACGATTGCCGGGCGCGGAGGAGCGCAATCCGCGTATGTTTCCCGCATGGGCGCCTTCACCCACATCAGTCCCAGCCTGCTCCTCGAGGGATCCGCCGTCATCGTCGCAGCGCTCTCGGCGATGATCACGGCCGCGAAGAAGGAGATGGACTTCGTCGGCGTGTATGCGCTGGCGCTCGTGACCTCGTTCGGCGGCGGTACGATTCGCGACCTGCTGCTCGACCGCCGGCCGTTCTTCTGGGTCGAGCGCTGGGAGTATCTCGTGATCGTGCTCGCGCTGTGCGTGCCGTTCGTGTACAGCCGGAAGCTCTACCAGTGGAGCACGACGTTCGTGGCGCGCGCCGACATCATAGATGCGCTGGGGCTCGGATTCTTCACGATTTCCGGCACGGCGCTCGCCGCGAAGGCGGGGATGCCGGCGATCATCTGCGCGCTGTTGGGCGTGGTCACGGGAACGGGCGGCGGGGTGATCCGCGACCTGATCATCATCGAGATCCCGGAGCTGTTCAAGCACGGGCGGTTGCACGCGACGGCGGCGCTGGCGGGCGCGGCGGTCTATCTCGGGCTCCTGCGACTCGGCGCGAACGACGGGGTCTGCGTGGGCGTGTCCGTGCTCGTGATCGTCGCGCTGCGGCTCACGGCGCTTTGGGGCGGGGCGGCGCTGCCGAAGCCGCACTGGCTCGACACGGGACGGTGGAGGGTGCCGTGAGCCAAACGGCGACGAGTGACGAGTGAGCGGCGATCTGGTGAAGTGTGACGCGCGAGGCGTGAGGGGACCAGCGTTTGTCTACTTCGGAGTCCAGTTTGTCGTGGCCGAGAACAGCCCGCCGTCGACGATGATCGCGCGAGCGACGACGATGCCGAACACGAGGCTCAGCGCGCCGGCCGCGAACCGGATTCCGCGCTGCAGCCGCACCACGCGGTCGGCCGCATACACCGACGGAACGGCGAGCATCGCCGTGATCAGCGTCATCCCCGCAATCGTGCCGACGCCGAAGATGAACAGGTACGCGAGCGCGTACGCGGTCTCCGGAATCGCGGCGAGCACCAGCAGCGCCGCGGCCGCCGAGCCCGCGAGGCCGTGCACGATGCCTATCACGAGGGGCCGGATCCCGTTGAATCGCGCCGGAACGTCGTGCGAGTGCGGTGCGGCCGGGCCGGCGGGACGGAGATTGCTGAACCCGAGCATGATCAGCATCAATGCCACGCCGAACTCGAGCGCCAGGCCGACACGCGGCGGCATCGCGATGCGGAACACCACGAGCGCGCCGCCCACGAGAAACACCGTCAGCGAGTGGCCGATGCCCCAAAGCCCGCCGATCCACGCCGCGCGGCGAAAGCTGCGCTCGCGCGAGACGATCGTCGTGATGGCGACGACGTGGTCGGCGTCGGTCGCATGCTTGAGCCCCAGCAGGAAGCCGAGCACGGCGGCCGAGAGCACGCTGAGACCGACCGGCATCAGGAGACGGTCCGCGTCTTGCGCTTCAGGAAGTCCATGAGGATGAACTGACCGAGCGTCATCGTGTTCGTGAAATAGGCGCGGCCGCGCGTGATGCTCGACACCATCTTCACGAACTCCACCAGCGCGCGGTCGCGCGCGAGCATGAAGGTGTTGATCATGATCCCCGAGCGGCGGCAGTCGGTGACTTCCTTCAGCGTTTCCTGCAGGACGTAGGCATCCAGTCCCATGGAGTTCTTGTAGACCCTGCCGTCGGGCATCGTGAGCGCGCTTGGCTTGCCGTCCGTGATCATCACGATCTGCCGCATGTCCTTCTTCTGCGCGAGCAGGAGCCTGCGGGCGAGCTTGAGACCCTCCGCGGTGTTCGTGTGGTACGGGCCCACCTGGGCGCCGGCGAGCGCGGCGAGCGGAATCTCCTCGGCGGAATCGTGGAAGAGCACGACCTTCAGCGTGTCGCCCGGAAACTGCGTCCGGATGAGGTGCGTGAGGGCGAGCGCGACCTTCTTCGCCGGTGTGAACCGGTCCTCGCCGTAGAGCACCATCGAGTGCGAGCAGTCCAGCATGAGGACCGTCGCGCAGCTCGAGCGGTACTCGGCCTGGCGCACCATCAGGTCGCCGTAGTCGAGGTCTATGGGAACGTCGAGATTGCCATTGCGCACCAGCGCGTTCTTCAGCGTCTCGTTCACGTCGATGTTGAGGGTGTCGCCGAATTCGTATGGCTTGCTCCAGCCGTCCGATTCGATGCCGGTGGCGAGGTAGGCCGTGTCGTGCGAGCCGAAGCTCGACTTGCCGAGCGACGAGAGGATTCCGCGAAGCGCCTTGTAGCCGAGGAAGTCGACGCCTTTGTCGGTGAGGTTGAACTGCACGTCGCGCGCGGCGGCCTGGGCGAGGCCACCGGGGCCGGTGACATTCTGGTGGCCCGCGGGCATTTCCGGCGGCTTGTCGAGGTTGAGATAGCCCTCCTCGATCAGGCGCTTCACGATGCTGTCGAGCATCTCGGCGAGCTTCTGCTCGGAGAGATCGTCGCCGTCGCCGCGAAGCGCGTCGAGCATTTCGGGCGTAAACTGTCCGCTCTTGATCAGCGCGTCGAGAATGGCCTGCTTGAGCGCATCGAGCGAATGATCCGCGTCGTCGCCGGTCTCGCCCCAGAACGGATGGAACTGCGTCCCGCCGGCGAATCCCGACTGGAGGAGAAAGTCGGCCAGGTTGTCGAGCAGCGACTGGAGATCGACCGCGTCTCCCATCGCGGGGCTGAACTTGGTATAGGTATGAGATCGCATCGCTGCCTCCGGAGTGGAATAAAGTATGGGGCGCTTCGACATGCAACGAACGGGGCGACTCCCACTGCAATGAAAGGGCGTGATCTGCGATCTTTGGTGGCAATGGGAACCGCCGTGCGCTCCGCCAACCCGTTCCGCACGCTCGCGCGGCACCGGAATTTCAGGCTGTTCTGGTTCGGGCAGACGATCTCGCTGGTGGGAACGTGGATGCAGCAGGTGGCGACGGGGTGGCTCGCCCTCGAGCTGACCAACAGCGCGTTCATGGTGGGGCTCGTCGCGGCGGCCGGAACGATTCCGATCCTGTTTTTTTCGCTTCCGGCCGGCGTGCTCGCCGACCGCTCGGACAAGCTTCGCGTGGTGCGCATCGCGCAGACCCTGATGCTGGTCGAGGCGTCGGTGCTGTGGGGCTTCGCGTGGTCCGGTCGCATCACGATCGACTTGTTGCTCGCCCTGGTGCTGTTCGGCGGCGTGCTCTCGTCCGTCGAGATCCCCGCGCGACAGTCGCTGATCATCGAACTCGTCGTGAAGGAGGACCTGCTCGACGCGATCGCATTGAATTCCGGCGGATTCAACCTCGCGCGAATCGTCGGCCCGACGATCGCGGCGCTGGTGATCGCGTCACTGGGTCTCTCGTGGTGCTTTGGTTTCAACGCGCTCAGCTATCTCGCGGTGCTGGTCGGGCTCGCGATGATCCGGCTGCCGGCGCCCGATCCGCTCGCGCCGGCGATCAGTCATCCGTCGGCGCTCGCGGGCATTCACGAGGCGCTGCGCTATGTGCGCAACGACCGGCTGATGTGGATCCTCATGCGGATCGTGGCCGTATTCTCCGTGCTCACCGTTCCGATCCTCACGCTGCTCCCGGTGGTCGCGCGCGACCAGCTGCATCTCGACGTCTCGGGATACGGGCTGTTGATGACCTGCTATGGCGTGGGCGCCCTTCTCGGTGCGCTCGCGATCGCGTCGCAGGGAGGCAAGCTGAAGCGCGGCCGCACACTGACAGTCAGCTCGCTCGGGCTGGGCATCGCGATCCTCGCGTTCTCGCTGTCGCACTCCGTGGTGTTCTGCGGCACGATGCTGTTCGTGACGGGAGTGGCAGTGATCACGAACAATGCGCTGATCAATACGCTGCTGCAGCAGCGAGTGCCGAACGAGCTGCGCGGCCGGGTGATGGCGATCTACGTGATGGTGTACATCGGGATGAACCCGGTGGGATCGTTCATCGGCGGATGGATCGCGTCGTACGTGGGGGCGAGCCGGGCGATCGGCATGATGGTGGCGCCGATGGTGCTCTTCACCATTTGGGCGTTTCACCGGTACTCGGAATTGCGACGGGCGTAAATCAGTTCTCGTCCATCGGCGCGTCGAGTGCCGACCGGATCATCAGGCCGAGCGCCGGCGCGGAGAACGGCTTCTGCAGGAAGAACAGCGCCTTGGCGCGCAGCTGCTGCAGAAGCGCGATGTCGTCGGTGTAGCCCGACACGAAGACGACTTTCATCCCGGGGCGAAGTTTCTGGACTGCCTCGGCCAGTTCCCGGCCGTTGATTCCGGGCATGATTACGTCCGAAACCAGCACGTCGATCGTGCCGATGTGATCGCGCGCCAGGTCGAGCGCCTGCCTCGGTCCGGCCGCGGCGATGACGCGGAAGCCCAGCCCTTCGAGCATGCGCGCGGTCACGCGGCGCACGGCGTCGTCGTCCTCGACGAGCAGCACGGACTCGCCGCCGCCGACCGCGTCCGTGCCGCGGGTGGGCGAGACGCGCGGTGCGGGATCGCCGGCGCAGAATGGGAGGTAGACCCTCAGCGTCGTCCCCTCGTCGACCTTCGACTGAAGCCTCACCTGGCCGCCGGCCGCCTGCACGATGCTGTAGACCATCGACAAGCCGAGGCCCGTTCCCTTGCCGCGCTCCTTCGTCGTGAAGAACGGCTCGAACGCCCGCTCCGCCGTCGCCGCATCCATCCCCATCCCGTTGTCGGAGACGGCGAGAAGGACCCAGCGCCCCGGCGCGAGGCCGGAGGGCGCGGAATCCGGCTCGGGCGAGTGCACGTGGATCACCGCAGAGCCGCCGTTCGGCATCGCGTCGCGCGCGTTCACGAGCAGGTTGAGCACGACCTGTTCGAGCTGGCTCGCGTCGGCGCGCACGGTGCACGGCGCTCGGTCGAGGCGCACGTCGAGCTTCACCTGCTCTCCGAGCGTCCGCACGAGGAGCGGCTGCATGCCGCGGACGATGTCGCGCACGTCGACCAGCATCGGCGCCGAGACTTTCTGCCGCGAGAACGTCAGCAGGCGCTTGGTCAGGTCCGTCGCTCGCATCGCGGAACCGCGCGCATGGCGAAGCTCGTCGGTCGCCGCGTGCTCCTCGGGGAGCGACGAGATCGCGAGCTCGATGCTGCCGAGGATGGCGGTGAGCAGGTTGTTGAAGTCGTGCGCGATGCCGGCGGCGAGGCTGCCGACCGCCTCGATCTTCTGCATCTGCCGTAATTGCGCCTGCGACGCCGCGAGCGCGGCTTCGGCGCGAAAGCGTTCCGAGATGTCGTTGATCACGACGAGGTACGACTCGCGGCCTCCCCAGACGATCGGCGAGGCGTGAATCTCGGCCTCGAACGTTTCACCGGACTTCACGCGGTAGGTCAAGACCCCGGCGTCGCTCTGCCGCGTAACGGGTCCGCTGACGAGCTCCTCGAAGTGCTGCACGTCGGCCGGCGGACGCACGTCGCGGGCCGTCATCGACAGGAACTCGTCGAGCGAGTACCCGAACCGGTAGATGGCCGCGTCGTTCGCGGCGAGGAACCGGCGGGTGGAGACTTCCCAGATCCACATGGGGAGCGGATTCCCCTCGAACACGAGGCGATAGCGCCGTTCGTTTTCCGTGAGCGCCTTCGTCTGGGACTCGACGGTCTCCGCCATCTGGTTGAACGCGGCCGCGAGCGTGCCGAGTTCGCTCGAGCTCGTCACCGATCCGCGCCTCGCCAGGTCGCCCCCCGCGATCGCCTGCGCGTCCGCGGTGAGCGCGATGATCGGCCGGCTGATGCGGCCGGCCACGAGCGCGACGACGAGGAGGGCGAGCGCGACCGTCAGGAGGATCACGAGCAGTTCGCCGCGCGATCGCGCCGCCTGCTGCAACATTGCCTCGGTGGTCCCGATGGCGACGATGACGACCCACGGTGCGCGGCCGACGCGCTCCCAGGACCTGACGCGTTCCACGCCGTCGAGCTCGCTGACGTTCGTCTTCGTGCCGCGCGGCGTCGACTTCATCTCGAGGAAGCTGGGAAGCATGTGTTCGTCCTGGCCGACAAATTTCTCCGACTCGACGGAGCGAAATACGATCCGGCCGCCCAGGTCGAGCACGGTGACGACGGAGCCCGCCGGGAGCGTGCCCGCGTCGGCGATGTAGCTCAGCGAGTCGAGCCAGTACGACTCGTGCGCGACCGCCACGAACTTTCCGGAGCGCCCGCGAATCGGCAGGCCGTAGCCGACCATCCATCGCGTCGTGTCGGGCCGGGAGCGAACGGGCTCGCCGACCGCAAATGCCCCGGTCCGCAGCGCCTCGGCGTAATAGCGTCGGTCGTCGAGCGAAAAAGCACGATTCGCGCCGGCGGGCACGTGTGATGCGCCGATGTTGCCAACGCCGGCGAGATGCACGTTCAGCGTGCCGAGAGTGCGCACCGTCCGGTCGTCGAACGCGGTCAGCACGCTGTCGTTGTACGGGATGTCCGGCGGATCCACGCGCACCATCAAGGCGACCGCCTCGAGCGACTCCTCGGTGCGCAGGACGAACTCGTCCGCGCGCGACGCGATGAGCCGGGCGACTTCGGCGGTGCGGTCCTCTACGCGCGACCTCGAATCCGCGCGCTCCTCGGCGAAATGCCAGATGGCGATGGCCGCCATCGGCGTGAGCAGCGCCAGCGTCAGGAGCGTGAGACGCGCGCGGATGCCGAGCGGAGGAGCTCGCACGAGCTAGGCCGACATCCCGCCCATCGGCTCCTCGCCGCCGCGCCGGCGGCGCGGCTCGTCGCGTGCCGCGCGCCCATACGAGCCGGCGTCGTTGCGCGAGATCTTCCGCCTCGCGACCAGCGCCTCGAGCACGAGCTCGCACGCGCCGGCGACGAGCGCGTCGTCGCGCTCGTCGGCGAGGTCGTGCTCGAGCACGAGGCCTATCAGTCCTGGAACGGTGTCGAAGGCTGCCCGCAGCGTGCCGGACGGCGCCTCGTCGGTCACCTGCAGCGCGGCGCCGCCGTCGAACCACATCACGATGTCGTCGGTGTCCGCGTGCGGCGCGTGCGCCTTCAGCGTGGCGTCGGCCGCGCGCCGGATGAGATCGCGCGCGATCGCGGCTCCGCCGACCAGCTCGCCCTCGTACTCGAGTTCGATCTTTCCGGTGATCGCGGGGAGCGCCGCGTACACGTCGGCGAGCCGCGGCACGACATCGCGCTCGCCAAGCCGCAACGAACGCCGCTCGGCGTTCGAGACCACGTTCTCGAGCACGCTGATCGGCAGGCGCTGCGAGACGCCCGAGCGGCGGTCGATGCGCTTGTCCGTGCGCGCCTCGAATGCGATGCGCTCCACCAGTTCGGCGAGCAGCGGCGGAATCCGCGCGGGATTCGGGCCCCGCGCCGTCCACGCCTCCTGCTTCGTGATGGCGACGCCGAGTTCCACTTCTTCGGGGTAGTGCGTGATGATCTCGCTGCCGATGCGGTCCTTCAGCGGCGTGATGATCTTGCCGCGCGCGGTGTAGTCCTCGGGATTCGCCGTGAAGCAAAGCAGCACGTCGAGCGGGAGGCGCACCGGATACCCTTTGATCTGGACGTCGCCTTCCTGCATGATGTTGAACAGCCCCACCTGCACCTTGCCGGCAAGATCCGGCAGCTCGTTGAGCGCGAAGATGCCGCGGTTTGCGCGCGGGAGCATGCCGTAATGGATCGTGAGCTCGTCGGACAGAATGTGCCCGCCCCGCGCGGCTTTGATCGGATCGAGGTCGCCGATGAGGTCGGCGACGGTCACGTCGGGAGTCGCGAGCTTTTCCACGAATCGCTGGTCGCGACCCACCCACGCGACCGGCGTGTCGTCGCCGGCCGTCGCGAGCAGGTCGCGCGCGAACTTCGAAATCGGCCGGAAGGGTGAGTCGTTGATCTCGCTGCCGGCCACGATCGGCATCGTGTCGTCGAGCAGCGTGGTCAGCGAACGCAGGATGCGCGACTTGGCCTGGCCGCGAAGCCCGAGCAGGATGAAGTTGTGCCGCGAGAGCAGCGCGTTCACGATCTGCGGCATCACCGTCTCGTCGTAGCCGAGGACGCCCTCGAACAGCGTGCCGCCCGTCGCGATGCGCGCGAGAAGATTGGCGCGAATCTCGTCCTTGACCGAGCGGTGCTGGCGCTCGGGGGAGGCGAACGAAGAGCGCTTGAGGGCGCCGAGGGTGTTCGGGAACTGTGCCACGGTGCGGTCCGGTGCGAGATGCGTGGAATCTAGCGGTGTTCAGTCCGCTGGTGAGACCTCCACGAGATTGTCGTAGAAGACGGGCCCGTGTCCCATGTCCGTCTCGCGCTGCGACGTGGTGGCGTTCGCATTCGCGTGATCCGGGCTGAGCTTCTGCCACCAGATCGACGGAGCCCACGCCACGCCCTCGCGCACGGCGTCGCCGACCTTCGCGACGCCTGTGAAATGTCCGCGGTCGTTCTCCACCACCACGCGCATCCCTTCGGCGATTCCGCGGCGCGCCGCGTCGCGGGGATGCACGAGCACCTCCGGCTCCGCGTTGCGGCGCAGCGAGTCCACGTTCACGAACGTGGTGTTGAGGAACTGGTGCCGCGGCGAGGAGATCAGCGTGAGCGGAAAGCGCGCCGCGAGCTCCGGAACGTTCTCCGGAAATTCGTACGGCGGCGTGAACGCGGGCAGCGGATCGAGCCCCATCTCCCGCATGCGCTCCGACACGAACTCGCACTTTCCGCTCGGCGTTGGGAAGCCGCCTTCGGCGAACGGCACGTACGGCCTGGGCACGTTGAGCCGTGCCCAGCCGTTCGCCATGAGCGCATCGAAGGTGACGCCCTTCATCTTCTCGTCCGTGCTGTCGAGCGACTGGCGGATGAGCGTGACGTCGTCGTCCTGCAACGCCGGGTGCCGCATGCCCATTTGCGCAGCGAGGAGGCGGAAGATCTCGCTGTTCGGCTTCGCCTCTCCCAGCGGGGCGATGGCGGGCCTGTTCAGCGTGACGTACAGGTGGCCGTACGCGTAGTGCACGTCCCAGTGCTCGAGCTGCGTCGTCGCGGGGAGCACCCAGTCGGCCCAGTCGGCGGTGTCGGTCTGGAAGTGCTCGAGCACGACGGTGAAGAGATCTTCGCGCGCGAGCCCGCGGAGCACCTCGTTGCTGTCGGGCGCGACGGCGGCGGGATTCGAGTTGTACACGACGAGCGCCTTCACCGGTGGTCCGCCGACGCCGGCATCGTTGCGCGTGAGCGCCTCGCCGAGGCGGATCATGTTGATGAGGCGCCCGGGCCGGGAGAGCTCCGGACGCTCGAGCGCCTTCTTGTTGAACTGGAAGTTCGCGCTGGTCGAGAGCTGCACCCCGCCGCCCGCGCGGCGCCAGTGCCCTGCCACCGCGGGGAGGCACGCGATGGTGCGAACGGCCATTCCTCCTCCGGCGTGGCGCTGCAGCCCGTAGTTGATGCGCACGAACGCGGCGTTGGCCCGGCCATACGCCCGGGCCAGATCCATGATGCGGTCTTCAGCGACGCCCGTGATCGAGGTGACGCGCGCCGGCGTGTACTCGCCTGCGCGCTCCCGCAGTTCCGCCGCGCCGAGCGTGTAGCGGGTGAGATAGTCGTCGTCCTGGAGGCCCTCCGCGAAGATGACATGCATCATGCCGAGCGCGAGCGCCGCGTCGGTTCCCGGACGGATCCCGATCCACTCGTCGCACTGGTCGGCGGTGCGCGTGCGAATCGGGTCGATCGCGATGACTCGCGCGCCGTTTTCGTGCGCCTTCCGCACGAACGGCCAGAGGTGCGGGTTCGCGGTGAGGGTGTTCGTTCCCCACAGGAGCACGAGGTCGCTCTGCGGCAGTCCCTCGCCGTCGGCGCCGGTGTTCGCGCCGATGGTCATCTTCATGCCGATGGTGCCCGCCATCGAGCAGATCGTACGATCGAGCTGCGAGGCGCCGAGGAGGTTGAAGAAGCGCCGGTCCATCGACGCGCCTTGTACGAGCCCCATCGTGCCCGCATACGAATAGGGAAGGATCGCCTGTGGCCCGTCGCTCGATTGCGCGATGGCGTTCAGCCTCGTGCCGATCGCGTCGAGCGCCTCGTCCCAGGTGGCGCGCTCGAACCGGCCGCTCCCCTTCGGGCCCACTCGCCTGAGGGGTGTGGTGAGCCGGTCGCGATGATACGTGCGCTCGAGATACCGGTTGACCTTGGCGCAGAGAAATCCCTGGGTAAAGGGATGGTCGGGGTCGCCCTGGATGCGCGTGGCGCGACCGTGTTCGACGGTTACCAGCGTCGCGCACGTATCCGGGCAGTCGTGGGGACATGCCCCGCGTACGACACGCGGCGCGTATTCATCGACTGCCGGAATCGTGGGAGCGGCCATCGCCAGGTCTTCGAGGGCGGGAATGTTCTGGTAGATGGCCTAATTCTAACTCCAATTCAGCAACGGGCGACGGATAAGGGGCGATCTGGCCTTGACCCTCCCCCCAAAAAACCGTACCTTACATCGCTGTCCGAGGACTGCGTATAAGGCGCAGTCTCGATTGTGCCTATCCAGTACTCGTAAGGAGATCCTCACATGAAGAAGATTGCTTTCGTCGCTGCCGCACTCGTGCTCGCCGCTTGCTCGACAGAGAAGAAGGAAGAGGCGCCGGCTGCTGCCGCGCCCGTTCCGGCTGCCGCCGCACCGGCCGCGGACACCGCCATGAAGATGGACTCGACCAAGACGAAGACGACGACCACCACGACGACCACCACGAAGGCCGATTCGTCGTCGAAGGCGCCTGCGAAAAAGCCGTAAACTCGGCGTTCTCAGACAGCAAACGGGCGCGGCAAACTGCCGCGCCCGTTTTTTTTCCGTGATCTGCGCCTTATCCGAACGGTAGCTCTCTCACTCGAGCCGCCCCCTCCCCGCCTTCCCAGCGCGCCGTAACCTCCGCGCCCGTCTCAACCTCGCGCCGCAGCATTGCGAGCCCGATCGGCCCCAGCCGCGGCGACACGACGCTGCTCTTCATCGTGCCGGCCGATTTTTCTCCGTCGAACAGCTCCGCGCCGGCGGGAATCGCCACTGCGCTCCGCACCCCGCGCAGGCACCGGTTCACGTGCCCGCGGAAATGCACCCGCGCCACGGTCTCCTGCCCGGTGTAGCACCCCTTCGTGTACGAGATCCCATCCATCGCGTCGAAGTTCGCTTCCTGCGCCAGCGTACTCTCGTCCATGTCGATCCCCCACATCGGCCGCCCGGCTTCGACGCGCGCGATCTCCGTTGTGTCCCGCCCGACCGGAGTCGCGCGCGCATGCAGGAGCCGCGACCAGAGCAGTTCCGCGACTTCGACGGGAACGAAGCAGTCGAATCCCTCGCCTCCGAGATCAGGAACGCGCGCCACGAACACGCGTGCTCCGGCGAAGTCGAACCCGAGGTGATGATAGTCCGCCAGCCCTCGCAGCGCGGCGACCGCCACCGCCGGCGCGCCATGCGCCAACAGCACCGACGCGAGCGCGCCGTGCGCGCGCGGCCCGAACACACCCAGCGTCCGCAGCACTGCGCTCACGTCTGCGGATCTCGCGAGGCGCGGGTTCACGTACTTCCGGATCATCGCGGCGAACCCCGGTCCGGCGCTCGCGGGCGTGTCGAGCAGGAGGTCATCCGCGCGCGCGAAGATCCGCAGGTCGGCGATCACCTTGCCCTTCGCCGTCAGCGCGGCCGCGTACTGTCCCGCGCCGGGACGCAGTGCGCCGACGTCGCTGGTCACGAGTCCCGTCAGCGTCTCCGCGGCCTGCGCTCCGCCGACGAGCATGCGGAGGCGCGCGCTGCGATCGACGAGCCCGGCTCCGCCGCGCAGCGCCGCGTACTCCTCCTCGACCGACGTGAACAGCGCGGCGTTCTCGAATCCCGGCGGAACGGCCACCCCCGGCGCGACGCTTGGAAGGGTCATCTCGCGCCCGCTCCCGCCGCGAGGCGCAGCACGTCGCGGACGGTCGTTCCCTCGAGCGACGCCAGGTATCCGTCGCCGGCGAACGCGAGCGCCGGCGACACCGGACCGACGACGATCGGGTGCAGGCGCGCGGCGCGCGCGGCGGCGACGGCGTTCAGCGATGCGACGAGCGCGATTCCGTCGCCGATCGTCACCGGGCGGCCGCGCGCCATCCTCCCGATCGCGGCATCGAACGGGTCACCCGCGGGCTCAGGCCCGGTGTAGTCTTCCGCGGCCACGACGCACTCGAACGAATCGGCGAGCCCCGAAAAAGAAAGGACGAGGTCGACGTCGCGCCGCGGTGCGCGCGTGACGATGCCGAGCCGCGCGATGCCGGCGGCGTCTCGCACGAACGCCGCGGCGCCGCGCGCCAGCGGCAGGCCACGAGCCACCGACTCGCCGAATGCGCGGGTGGCGCGCAATGCGGCAAGCTCGATGGTCGTCTCGTCGGCGAAACGTCCGGCGACGTTGGACCGGCGGATCGCGGCGTGTGCGGCGCCCGCGAACGAGAGCCCCGCGCACGAGTCTTCGAACGTCTCATCCGAGAACTCCACGCCCTCTGCGGTCAGCGCATGGCGAAGCGCGGCGAGTCGCGGAGCGCGAGTCTCCGCGAGCACGTCGTCGAAGTCGAGAAAAATGATGGGCGCCGACATTGCTTCTATATATACAAAGTCGCTTCGCCGCGTCGCGCGTACGATGCGTCGAGCAGCTCGACCGGATGACGGCATTGCGCCACTCCGCCCGAACGCAGCAGTCCCGCTCCGATCTGCATCAGGCAGCCGGGATTGCCCGTGGCGACGACCGGCGCGCCGGAGGCGGCGATATTGGCGAGCTTCGGGGCCAGGACCAGGTCCGAGATCTCCGGCTCGACGAGATTGTAGATCCCCGCGCTTCCGCAGCACTGCTCGCTGTCCGTGAGCGGAACGCGCTCGAGCCCCGGAATCGCGGCGAGCACCGCGAGCGGCGGCGACGACACGCGCTGCCCGTGGAGCAGGTGGCACGGCGCGTCGTACGCGACCTTTACGGGGAGCGCGCCGCCGGCCGCCGGACCAGCGGCGGCCAGGAGTTCGCTCACGTCGCGCACCTTCACGCTGAATGCACGCGCCCGATCACTCCACGCGGCGTCGCCGGCGAGCAGGTGCGCGTACTCCTTCATCATGGCGCCACATCCGGCGGAGTTGACCGCGACGAACTCCGCGGCGCTCCGCTCGAACGCCGCGATGTTCTCCTTCGCGAGTTCGCGCGCGGTGGAAGCATCGCCGGCGTGCAAATGGAGTGCGCCGCAGCAGCGCTGTCCTGCCGCCCGCACGAGCGCATAGCCGTTCACGGCGAGCGTGCGCTCGGTCGCACGATTCGCGGGGGCAAACAGCCCCTCCATCACGCAGCCGTCGAGCGTGGCGACCGTGCCGCGCGATCCGTCGCCGCGCGGCTCATACGTGCGTGACGATTCCTCCNNCGCGCCTTCCACATCGAGATCGCGAGCAGCGGGGCGCTCGAGAACACGAACAGGATGAGGCGCACGATCAACGGAAGCGCGCGGCGCGCCGCACTCCGCTCGCGCGTCAGCTCGAGCAGCTGGCCGTACGGCACGCCGGAAGGACACGCGGTCTCGCAGGCGCGGCATCCGAGGCAGCGATCGAGATGCAGCTGCGCGTCGGCGTCGTCGGGCGACAGCGCGCCATCGGCCAGGGCCTTCATCAGCACGATGCGTCCCCGTGGCGAATCGTTCTCGTCCTCGAGCGCGAGATAGGTCGGGCATGCCTGCAGGCAGAAGCCGCAGTGCACGCAGTTCTCGGAGCCGGGGAGCGGGAGCGCCGCCGTTTGGGCCGCGGATGGTCGTGCGGTCACGCGTACGCCTCGCCCATGATGCCCGGGTTCAGGATGTGCCTGGGGTCGAACTGCTTCTTCACGCGCGTTGAAAGAGGATCGGCGAGCGCACTCGATGCGAGCGGTCCCCGTGGCTTGGGATCGCTCTGACGGAGCCGTGTCCAGATGCCGGTGTCGCGGGGATCGGCGGCACCGAGGGTCATCACGATCTCGCGCGACGCCGCGACGAACGCGGCATTGCCGCCGAGACGCACGAGCGTGCCGGTCTCGAATTCCTCGATCGCGAGCGGCGCGAGCGGGCCGCGCCGGAACTCCTCCAGGCGCGCTCGTGCGCCGCCGCCGGCGTCGATCGCGACGCTCCACGTCTCGTCGACGGCCGGCCGCGCGCGCAGGCGCACGCTCACCTCCGTGATCACGCCGAGCGTTCCCCAGGATCCAACCAGCAATCTCGTGAGGTCGAATCCCGCGACATTCTTCACCACGCGCCCGCCGGCACGAATCAGCGCGCCGGTGCCGTCGACGAACTCCATCCCGATCGCGAGGTCGCGCGGCGCGCCGAACGACGCGCTGCACGGCCCGTGGGTGGCGGTCGCGAACGTCGCACCCAGCGTGCCTTCGTCGCCGCCCCAGGGGAGGAGCGGGCACCACTGTCCGTGAGCGCGCGTCGCCGCGTCGACTTCGGCGACCGTCGTGCCCGCCCGCGCGGTGAGCGTCAGGTCGCCCGGCACGTATTCGAGGATCCCGGAGAGTCCCGACACGTCGAGCACGGCGGCATCCGGCGCGACCGAGGCCGTGCATCCCTGCCACGTGCCCCGCGCAACGACGCGAAGCCTCGTGCGGCGATCGTGCGCGTCCCGAATCATCCCGGCGAGTTCCGCCGCGGTCGCCGGGCGCGACGTCACGTGTGCGCCCCCGGCGCGGCGAGCCACTCGCGGCACCGATGCGACGGAACGACCTTCCCCGGGTTCGCGCGCCGTTCCGGATCGAAGGCGTCGCGCAGCCGGCACATCGCGTCGAGCGACTCGCCGGGAAAGAGACGCTCCATGTAGCCGATCTTGTCCAGACCGACGCCGTGCTCGCCGGTAATCGTCCCTCCCTCGGCGATGCATAGTTCCATTATTTCGCGCATCGCCGCGTGCACGCGCGCCGCCTCGTCCGGATCGTTGCCGTTGTAGGGGACGTTGGGATGCAGGTTGCCGTCGCCGGCGTGGAAGACGTTGCAGACGTGAATGCGATGTCGCGCGCCGATCTCGGCGATGCGGGCGAGTATCGGCGCGAGCTTCGTGCGCGGCACGACGGCGTCCTGCACCGCGAGATGCGGCGCCACGCGGCCCATCGCGCCGAACGCCTTCTTCCGGCCCTGCCAGAGGCGCGCGCGCTCGCCGGCGTCGCTCGCGGTGCGAATGTCACGGGCGCCGCACTCGCGGCAGATACGCTGGACGGCGCTCACGTCGTCGTCGAGTCCCGCGAGCGCGCCGTCCACTTCGATCAGCAGCACCGCCGCGGCGTCGCGCGGATATCCCGCGGCGTAGATCGACGACTCGACGGCCTCGATGGTGCCGTGGTCCATCAGCTCGAGCGCGGCCGGGAGGATTCCCGCGGCCACGATCGCGCTCGTGGCGCGCGCCGCGTCGTCCACCGACGTGAAGTCGGCGAGCATCGTGCGGATCGCCTCGGGGTTCGGCGTGAGGCGCACGGTCACGTCGAGCGTCACGCCGAAGCAACCCTCCGATCCCACGTAGGCGCCGAGCAGGTCGTAGGCCGTGTCGTTCTCGCCAGGACGCTCGAGCCGCACGACGTCGCCGCCGGGAAGCACGATGCTCGCGGCGAGCACGTGGTTGAGCGTGACGCCGTACTTCAGGCAGTGCGGCCCGCCGGCGTTCTCCGCGACGTTGCCGCCGATCGTGCACGCGGTCTGGCTCGACGGATCCGGCGCGTAGTGCAGCCCGAACGGCGTGGCGGCCTTCGTGAGCGACGTGTTCACGACGCCCGGCTCCACGACGGCCGAGCGGGCCGCCGGATCGACCGAGATGATCTTCCGCATCCGCTGGAGGCCGATGAGCACGACGTCGTCGGCGAGGGCGCCGCCGGAGAGTCCCGTTCCCGCGCCGCGCGGAACGAATGCCACGCGTGCGCGGTGGAGCGCGCGCACGACGGCGATGACCTCGTCTCCCGTGCCGGGAAACACGGCGAGGCGCGGACGCTTGTGATAGCCGGGCAGCGCGTCGCTCTCGTAGACGAGCAGCTCCGTCGCGCGCTGGAGCACGTGGCGCGCGCCGACGATTCCGCTGAGTTCGTCCGAGAGATGGGGCACGATGCCAATCTAAACAGCGAGACGCGATCCGTCCGAAAACACAAAGGGCCGAATCGGTTTCTCGATTCGACCCTTCGGCCCGATCACAACGGCCGCGCCGGGGCGGCCGTCGGGTCGGATCTTCGACTAGGTCACCGACCAGAAGCCGTTGAGCGAACGGCCTTCCGGCGACTCGCGGAGCTTCTCGAACGCGCGCTCGCGAATCTGGCGGATGCGCTCGCGCGTCACGCCCATCAATGCGCCGATCTTCTCGAGCGTCATCGCCTCGGCGCCCTCATCCAGCCCGTAGTACAGGTGGAGGATCTTCCGCTCGCGCGGCGTAAGGTAGTCCCTGAAGACACGGTCGATGCACTCGCGCATCAGCTTGAAGTCCGTGGTCTCCTCGATCTCCGCGCCGTCGCCGCCGGCGAATCGCTCACCGAGCGTGCAGGCCTCGCGGTCACTGCGATCGATCGGCGCGTCGAGCGAGAGCTCGGTGGCCGACATCTGTTTGGCGGCGCGGACCTGCTCGGGAGTCTCTTCGAGGAGGCGGCCGATTTCGTGGTCGGTGGGATCGCGCTTCAGGACCTGCGCCAGGACCGTCTCGGCGCGAGAGAGGCGGATGAGCTGCGAGTTCTGGTTGAGCGGGATTCGCACCGAGCGCGTCTGCTCGGCCAGCGCCTTGAGGACCGCCTGGCGCACCCACCATACGGCGTACGAGATGAACTTCACGCCTTGGTCCGGGTCGAACTTGCGGACGGCCTTGAGCAGTCCTTCGTTGCCGATCGCGACGAGCTCCGAGAGATCGAGCCCGTGTCCCTGGTACTTCTTCACGTACGAGATGACGAACCGGAGATTCGCCGTGACGAGCCGTTCGGCTGCGGCCTCATCGCCCTTCTGCGCGAGCCTGGCGAGGCGTCGTTCCTCGGCCGGGTCCGTGATCAGGGGGAGCTTCTGGATGTCCTGGAGGTACTGGTCGAACGCCGTGGAAGGAGAGGAGCGGAAGAAACCCTTGGATCTCGACTCAGTCGCATGCAGCATACACACCCCGGTGCGGCGTTGGGAAGTGAAAGAGCGCTGTGGACCCGGACCAGTTCGCGGACATGTCGCAGGGACGGTCAGGATATGTAGAGGTACACACGCCGGTCAACACCCAAATCGTGTGCCAGTGCGCCGTCCGGGGCAGTTCGCGATCCGATATCGTTGAAAATCAAGGATTTGCGCCGGCATCACAAAGTTGCCATGACGGTCCTCATCTAGGGCTCGATGATCACGGGGACGACCAGCAGCGGCGACGCGAACCGCATGTTGAGGTCGATCGGCGGTACGCCACCGCGGCTCACGCGCACGACTATTCCCTCGCCGACGTTCCATCCGTGACACGAGACGAAGAATCCGTCGGCGCGTGTCACGCTCCGCTCGGCTCGCCATTGCGGACCTTCCGATGCGCGTGCTGCGAACGTCACTCGTGCATCGGCGATCGGAGTGCCATCGGGTTTCATCACGCGCCCGAGCACGCGCACCGAATCGGCGGCGGATGATGAGCGCGGTTGCGCGCATCGCTCGGCGGCAACGGATTCGGCGGTTGGCACCGTGACCGTCGCGCTGATCGCCGAATCTCGCGACGCGGTGAACGTTACGGGTGTCGCTGTTCCCAGCCCGAGCTGCGCCAGGCGCGGATCGACGACGGTCCTCACTTCGTAGGGTCCGGGGACGAGGTCTCGAAGTTCCACCAAGCCAGTCGAGTCCGCGATGCCGAAGTAGGGCGTGCCGACGAGCGACAGCAGGCTTCCGGACGCAGGTATTCCGTCGGACTTCAGCACACGCGCGCGCAGTGTTCCGAGCAGCGCCTGCCACACGAGACCGTCAGGCCAGCTGGCGCGCGCGAGCTCGCCGCCGGTGACCGTCGCGTAGAGGCGATCGCGCAGCGCCCTCTGGGCCACGGTGCTTCCGCTCGGATCGCCGAGTCCCGTTCCCCCGCGGCCGCGTCCGATGAAGCCACCTGGGCCGGTCGTCGACCACACGGTATCGTACGTCACGCCGACCGATCGAATCGACCAACGATCGACCAGCACTTCGCCGTTCGGCATCGCGCGGAAAGAGACGTGTCCGCCCGGACGGAACGCTTCCATTCTGCTCTGAACGCCGAGGTAGACGTATTCCACGTCGCGAAGTTCCCGCGCGGTGGTGTCGATCCACAGCGTTCCGTCGATGTCGGTTCGATCGCGCTGCAACAGGGCGGGCAGGAAGCGAATGCCGACCTCCCGCGGTCGCGCGCGTCCCCCGGAGGCAAGCTGGAAGCAGTAGGCCGCGGCGAACTCGTCGCTGAGGAGCACGACGGCGTCGGGTCCGAACGTGATCCGTCTCTCGGCGCTGTCGTGCCGAAATCCGAACCGCACGAAGTCCTGCGCGGTGCGAGCCGCGACGAATGAAATCGTGTCGACGGACGAGTCGGCGCGCACGCGCATCGAGCGAATACGGTCGCTGGTGCCGTCCAACACTTGCTGGGAAATGAGCCGCAACATCGAAGCGGGATTCTGCTGGCGCGCGACGACCGTGGCCAGCAGGCCGGCGCGCGCCTGCTCCCAGAGTCCCATCGCGCTCGCTGCGTCCGCGCGAACCGGGCAGTGGCTGTTTGCGATCACGCGAACGGGCCGAAGCATGCTCGGGAGCGCGAGCAACCTGAAGTCGAGACGTGCGGATCCGTTTGCGCGCGCGGGGATCCGCAGATCGCGCGGTTCGAATCCGAGGCGCACCACGCGCATGCTCGAGCCGGCGTTGCCGAGCGGGATGCGATACTCGCCGCGCTCGGTCGTGAGGCGCCGCTCGAGCGCCGCGCCCGATGAGTCGCGGAGCGTCAACACCGCACCTGCGATGGGAGTACCGCTCGCGCTGTCGCGAACCGTGCCGGTGAGCTCCTGCGCCGCGGCGATGCGCGCCAGCGCGCTCACAACGAGCAGCGCGCCGGCCGCGAGCCACGCTCGTCCGCGGCTAGTGCGGCACCCCATGCGACTGTGAAAGCGCATCGAGAACGGCGGCATCGGGTGCCGGGATCGAGTATCCCCGGTCCGCTCCAGCCATCTCGCCGAGCTTGGCTGGGAGCGCGTATTCGACGGCACCCGCGCGGGCCTTCTTGTCGCTGCGCGTCGCCTCGAGAATCGCCGCGGGAGACATCGACTCCGGAATCGATGTCGGCAGGCCGGCAGCCTCGCACAGCTCCGCGATCGTTCCCGCGAGCGCGCGATCCGCGACTCCGAGGATCGCCGCCAGTCGCGCCTCAGCGACCATTCCGACGGCGATGCACTCGCCGTGCAGCATCGCGTATCCGCTGAGCGACTCGACGGCGTGGCCGATCGTGTGACCGAAGTTGAGCGACTTCCGAACTCCGCCCTCGCGCTCGTCCCTCGCGACGATGGAAGACTTGATTTCGATGTTCCTCCGCACGAGCCGGTCGGTGAGCTCGAGCGCCGGACCGCCCTCGCGGAGGAGTGCGGCGAGGTTCGATGCGATCCACTCGAACTCGGCGCGGCTGGCGATGACGCCGTGCTTGATCGCCTCGGCGAGCCCGTTTCGAACGTGCGGGAGCGGAAGCGTGGAGAGTGCGCGCGGATCGACGATCACGAGCGCCGGATGATGAAACGCGCCGACGAGGTTCTTTCCCGCGCGGGTGTCGACGCCGGTCTTTCCCCCGATTGCGGCGTCGATCATCGCGAGCAGCGACGTGGGCATCTGCACGAACGGAATGCCGCGCATGTAGGTCGCGGCGACGAATCCCGCGAGGTCGCCGACGACTCCACCGCCGAGCGCGATGATCGCGGAATCGCGGCCGAAGCCTGCGTCGAGCAGTTCGTCGGTGAGGCGCGACCAGCTCTTGCGGGTCTTGCTCGCCTCTCCGGCGGGGATCGTGAGGATCGTGACGGGGGAGGGTGCGAGCGCGGCCGCCACGCGCGTGGCGTAGAGCGGGGCGACGGTTTCGTCGCTGATGATCGCGAGGCGGCGGCCGGGCAGTGCGGCGCGAATGTCGGCGCCGCATTGATCAAGAAGCCCGGCGCCGATGAGGATCCGCGAGCCGTGCAGTCCGAGCGCGGTCACCAGGTGACTTCGCCGGCGCCCGCGCGCCGGTTGGCGACGCGGGCGAGGACGAACAGCAGGTCGGAGAGACGGTTGAGATAGACGATCACGATCTGCGGCACTTCGTCGGTGCGTTGGAGTCGGATGATCGAGCGCTCTGCGCGGCGGCAGACGGTGCGCGCGACGTGCAGCGCGGCGGCCTTCGGCGTGCCTCCCGGGAGGATGAACGCCTTCAGCGGCTCGAGCTCTTCCTCGCCGTCGTCGATCGCCTGCTCGAGCTGGGCGATGCGCGTGTCGGACAGGCGCGCCTTTTCGAGCTGTTCCCGGTGTTTCTGGGGATGCGGCGTGGCGAGCAGCGCCCCGATCGCGAACAGGTCGCGCTGGACCGGCGCGAGGATCTCGTCGACGCGCGGCATCATCTCCACCGCGCGCGCCGCGCCGATCACCGCGTTGAGTTCGTCGACGTCGCCATACGCCTCGACGCGCACATGGTCCTTCTCGACGCGTCCGCCGCCGAAGAGTCCCGTGCGGCCGTCGTCGCCCGTCTTGGTGTAGATCTTGGTCGCCATACTGGAAAGCTATTACCCAACTCCGGTATCAGGCCATAGTCGAACGGCAACGCTCTCAGCTGACGGCGGTCAGACGCTAGCCCTCGGACAACGGCCTCATTGCCGGTGCGTGCGACGAACGGATGGTTCGTGAAACGATTTGGTGATGATCGCGGAATCGAGCGGCGTACCTTCGACACGATGCAGAACTACCGTCGACTCTCGGTGTGGAGAAAGGCGCATGCGGTGGCGTTGAATGTTCATCGGCTGACCGAACGAATTCCCTCTGGCCGCAACGCGGGACTGGTCAATCAGCTGCGACGAGCGGCGCTTTCGATTCCGGCCAACATCGCCGAGGGAAGCAGCCGGCCGACAGACAAGGACTTTGCAAAGTTCTTGCACATCGCCTTCGCATCGACCACCGAGGTTGAGTATCACCTCGAATTCGCCGCCGCGGCCCTAATCATACCCGAGCACGAGTTCCGGCATCGGCAGAGCGAACTCGTCGAGGTTCGCAAAATGCTCAGCGGCCTGGTCAGGCACCTTCGCCAAACGGATCGGTAATGAAGCCGTGGTCAGACCGCTGGGGTCTGACGGGTGTCAGGTGAGCGCGTTGCCGTTGACTGGCGGGTTCAAGCCGACTGCCGTCAGTTGCGAGCGCTGCCGTTAGGAGCTCTATCAGCTGCCGAAGACCTTCGACCAGACCGACTTCTCCTTCTGCGTCGGCGGCGGCGGCTCGAGGCGCGGCGTGTTGCTCGGCGGGCGGTACGACGTCGGGAACTGTTTGGCGAGGTGCGCCTGCAGCCGCTCGGGCGAACCCGGCGCCTTCTGCTTGGCGCACCATTCGTCGAGCGACATGCCGAGCATCGCAGCGTTCGGCCGCATCATGGCGTCCTTCGCGATCGCCAGCGAGAGCAGGCCGGTGATGCTCTGGTCGAGGTCTGGGAGCAGGCGGCGAAGGTCGGGCGACGGCGCGATGACGACCTCGTCGAGGGCCGCCTCGGTTTCCTGCTCGCGAAAGAGCTGCTGGAGCGCGAGCAGCTCGAACAGCACCACGCCGGTCGAGAAGATGTCGGTGCGCCAGTCCACGTTCTCGCCGACGATCTGCTGCGGGCTCATGTAGTGCTTCTTGCCGATCGTCATGCGGCGCTCTTCGGCGGGATCGCGCATGGTGCGCGCCTTCGCGATGCCGAAGTCGGCGAGCTTCACCTGGCCGTCCCACGTGAGGAGCACGTTGCCGGGAGAAACATCTCGGTGGACGATATACAGCCGGTTGCCGGCGTCGTCCACGAAGTTGTGCGCGTAGTCGAGCGCGCGGCACACGCGGCTCACGATATAGGCGGCGAGAGGCGCGGGCATCGGTTCGCCGATCGCGCGGTGATGGTCGATGAGCGCGCGGAGCGTGACGCCGCGGATGTACTCCATGGCCATGTAGAACTGCCCGTCGACTTCCTCGAACTGGTAGATCTGCACGATGTTCCCGTGCACGAGGTTGGCGCAGAGCTTCGCCTCGTCGATGAAGAGCTGGAGCCACTCGGGCTGCGCGGCGTACTTGTCGTGGATCACCTTCAGCGCCACGCGCTTGGTGAAGCCGCGGTCGCCCGTCTGCTCGGCCTCATACACGGTCGCCATGCCACCGCTCGCGATGCGACGGAGCAGGCGGAACTGGCCGTGGTACTCGATGGAGCGAACGGCGTCGTTCATTCGACCGCTCAGCCCCCTTTTTCGTCCGCAGACGGGCCGTACATTCCGGGCACGGGCACGTCGTTCAGCCGGAGGTACACACCCAGCTGAGCGCGGTGATGGATGAGATGGTTCATCACGAAGCTGCGCAGCACCGCGGCGCGCGGCATGGTGAAGATGGTGTGGCCGCCCGCCTTCAGCGTCCACGGCCCGGCGAGACGCTCGTCGCTCACGCCGGCGATGGCGGTGCGCGCGTCGGCCACTTTCTTGTCGAACGAGGCGAGCAGCTGTTCGCGAGACTCCATCTTCGGCGGCGCCGGCCGCGGCTGGCCGATGGGCGCAAAATCGAGCTCGTCCTTGTTGACGGTCTCGACGACCCAGGCCGGAAGATCGGCGACGTGCCACGCGAGCCAGCCGAGCGATCCCGACTTGTCATGCGGCTTGAAGTCGAGATTGGCCACGGGGACACGCTCCAGCATCTTGCGGGTACTTGCCATCTCCATGTCGAACTCGGGAAGCAGGGCGTCACGAATCGCCATCTTTCGTTCCTCCAGCAGGTTGATTCGGCCTCTCACGGCGGCCAACTTTCCCCGATGCCGCACGAGATTCGGGACATCACGATAATTGGGGGAGGGCCAGCCGGCCTCTTCGCCCTGTTCTACGCAGGCATGCGCGGCGCTTCCGCCCAAATCGTCGACGCGCTTCAGGAACCCGGCGGTCAGCTCACCGCGTTGTACCCCGAGAAATACATCTTCGACGTGGGCGGACTCCCCAAGATACTCGCGAAGGATCTCGTCCGCTCGCTCACGGAGCAAGCGGCGCAATTCGGGTCGCCGGTGCACTGCAACCAGCGCGTGGTCGCGCTCGAGGAGTCCGGCGGCCATTTCACGCTCGTGACAGCGACGGACCGTTTCCCGACGCGCTCGATCGTGGTCGCGGCGGGCATCGGGGCGTTCGAGCCGCGCCGTCTTCCACAGTCCTGCGCCGACCAGTGGTACGGCCGCGGCATCTACGACCGAGTCTCCGATCCGTCGGCGTTTGCCGGACAGCGCGTGGTGATCATCGGCGGCGGCGACTCGGCGTTCGACTGGGCGCACCAGTTGCGTGGTCGCGCCGCGAGCGTCGCGCTGGTGCACCGGAGCGACCGGTATCGCGCGCACGCCTCGACGGTGGCCGACGTGCAGGCGGCCGCGGCCGCGGGCGAGACCGCGCTCCATCCGTTCCACGAACTCCACGACGTGATCGCCGAGGACGGCCGTATCGTGGCGCTCGACCTCAAGGACATCAAGGCGAAATCCACGCGGCGGATTCCGGCCGACGTGGTGCTGCCGATGCTGGGATTCGTGAGCGACATCGGACCGCTCGCCGCGTGGGGGCTGCGGGTGGAGCAGGATGAGATCGTCGTGAACTCGCAGATGGAGACGGGACGACCGGGCGTGTACGCCGCGGGCGACATCACCACTTATCCGGGAAAGCTGAAGCTGATCGCGACGGGATTCGGCGAGGCCGCGACCGCGGTGAACCAGGCCGTGCACCACGTCTATCCCGACAAGAAGGTGAATCCGGGGCACTCGTCGAACCTCGCCATCTTCGGGCAGAAGGACGACTGATGATTCCGCGCAGCCGTCGAGGTGGCTGGGCCCTGCTGGCGGCGGTCCTCCTCGCGGTTGCCGCGCGCACGTCGCGCGCACAAGACCTGACGTGCGGCGCCGGCGACGTGGAAGTGATGAAGCTCACGTTCGAGGGGAACCACGCGTTCGCGAGCGGGGTGCTTGCGGACGGCATCGCGACGGCTCCGTCGGGGTTCCTCCGTCGCACGATTCGCATCGGCGCGCGGCACTGTCTCGACAGGAAGGAATTCCCGCTGGACCGGCTGCGCCTGATCATCTGGTATCGCAATCACGGCTACGCGCTGGTCACGGTGGACACGGTGGTGACGTCGGCCGGCCCGGGCAAGGTCGCCGTGCGGTTCTCGATTCACGAGGGCGAGCCGACGATCGTCGACTCGCTGACGATCACCGGTTTGGACTCGGTGCCCGAGCGCGCGGCGATAGAGAAGTCGCTGCCGGCGCGCGTGGGAAAACCGTTCGACAAGTACGCGAACGACACGACCGTCCTTCTCCTGACGCAGCGTTTGCACAACGGCGGATATCCCGACGCTGAAGTGTTCCCCGGATACGACACGCATCCCGCCACCCACCGCGCGAACGTCTCCTTCGCCGTGACGACGGGCGCCCGCATGCACCTTGGCACGGTCTCCGTCAAGGTGGATCCGCGGTCGGGCGCGTCGCGCGCGGTGACGGATGTCGCGATCCGGCGCGTGGCGTTGTTGAAAGAGGGCGACCTCTATTCGCAGCAGGAACTCGAGCGGGCGAAGCGCGCGCTGTATCAGACCGAGGCGTTCACGCGCGTGTCGGTGATTCCCGATTCCGCGCGCACGAAAGGCGGCTCGACGCTGCCGGTGACGCTGCAGCTCACCGAGGGATACATGCACGAGCTGCATGCGGGCGTGGGCTACGGCACGCTCGACTGTTTCCGCACGACGACGGACTACACGCTGTTCAGCCTCATGGGTGGTGCGACGCGGCTCGACCTGCACGGGAAACTTTCGAAGATCGGGGTCGGCGAGCCGCTCACGGGCCTCGGGTCTCTCTGCCCGGTCGCACAGAGCGACCTGTACAGCAAGAATCTCAATTACTTCACCGGCGCGACGGTCTCGAGGCCGGCCGTCTTCATCGGCGTGGTGCCGACGTTCTCGCTCTACAGCGAGCGCCGCTCGGAGTTCGACGCGTTTCTGCGCACGACTCCCGTGGGAGGAAACGTGACGCTGTCGCGCCCCGCCGGCCGCATGACGGAGGCGTTCTCGTACTCGGTGGAGTACGGACGCACGGAGGCGCAGCCCGCGCTCCTGTGCGCCGTGTTCAACGCCTGTGAATCCGCCGACCGCGAATCGGTGCAGCGCCTGCAGCGCCTCGCCGTCGCGAGCTTTGCCGTCACGAACGACGGCACCGACAACCCGGTGAATCCCACGCACGGATATGTGGTTCGATTCGAGTTCCGAACGGCCGGTGCGTACACGGGATCGGATCCGTCGCTGCATTTCAACAAGGTGCTCGTGGACGGCGCCGTGTACATGCCTGCCGGACCCGATATCGTGCTTGCCGCACGCCTGCGATTCGGCGCGGTGCTCGGTTCGAGCTTCGGGTTCTCCAACTCCGCGGTGTTCATTCCGCAGCAGGAGCGGCTCTTCGCCGGCGGCCAGACCACCGTGCGCGGATTCCAGCAGAACGAACTCGGGCCGGCCGTGTACGTCCCGACCGTGTTCGACACGGTGTATGCGAACGGCGTGCACGACACCACCTTCACGAGTAAGACCGACACCGGGTACTTCCGCGCGAGCAACAAGATCGGCGGCCAGCGCACGATTCCCACGGGCGGCAACGCGCTCGCGGTCGGCATGCTCGAGGCGCGCATTCGCAGTCCGATCTTTCCGAACATTCTCACGTGGGCGGTGTTCGTCGACGCCGGAGCGGTGTGGAACGCCGGCACGGCCGGCGAGAGCATCGGCCTGAGCTCGCTGCGCTGGACGCCGGGATTCGGCGCGCGCATTCGCACACAGGTCGGCGTGCTGCGCATGGATCTGGCGTACAACCCGTATCAGCACCCGTCCGGCGCCGCGTACTACGATACGCCCGTTGCCGCGGGCGGGGCGCTCTACTGCGTGAGCCCGACGAACACCCTGCGCGTGACGTCGGTGGGCGGCGTGGTGCAGCAGGCCGCCGGCGCCTGCCCCGGCTCGTACCAGCCGCCGCTGCAATCCTCATGGTTCCGGCGACTGACGTTCGTCCTCACGCTCGGCGAGGCGTTCTAGGCCATGGGACGCCGCCGGCTCGTCGTGTTGCTGAGCGCGATCACGATGATGCTGATCGGCGCGGGAATCATCGGCGCCCTCGTGGCGGCCACGCAGAGCGACGGCGGGCGCGAGTGGATCCGCACGCAGCTGGTGCGGCAGGTTGCGCGCGGCGTGCACGGGCGGCTCTTCGTCGGGAAGCTGTCGGGTTCGTTTCTCACGGATTTCGAAGTCGACTCGCTCGCGCTCATCGGGCCCGACGACTCGGTGTTCATCGCGACGGGATCGACGCACATCACGTACGATCCGCGCGACCTGATCGACGGGCGGATCATCGTGCGCTCGGTGGAGCTGCAGCACCCGTTCTTCGTGATCCGGAAGGAGAACGACGGGGTCTGGAATTACGACAAGGTCTTTCCGCCGACGGGCGCGCAGCCGAAAAGTCCGCCGCCGTCGCGCAGCGCGTTCGGCGCGATCGTGCAGCTCCGGAACGTTCGCATCCGGGGGCTTCATTTTCAGCTGACCCTGCCGTGGGCGCCGGATGACTCGCTCAAGGGTGCGCGGCGCGACAGCGCGATCGTCCGCAATCTCGCCGCGAAGGATCAGGAGATTCGTGCCGTCGTGGTAAAGGGGAAGCGCGGCTACCAGCGCACGTTGCGCTGGACCGAAGGGAATTTCACCTTCAACCGCATCCGGTTGCGCGAACCCGACAAGCCGGGCATGCAGTTCGACATCGCACGCCTTGACGTCAACGAGCATTCGCCGCCGTTCGACGTGCGCAACATGCGCGGAATCGTGCTCTTGCGCGGGGACTCGCTCTGGATGGACATCCGGCACCTCGAGCTGCCCGGCTCGGTCGCGCGCGGGAAGGGGCGGATCGACTGGGGCACCAGCCTCGGGGCGCGCCTCGACCTGCGCATCCTGAGCGATTCGGTCTCCCTCCGGGACGTGTCGTGGATCGCACCGGTGATTCCGAAGACCGGTGGCGGCTCGATGGAACTGCGGATCAAGTCGGATCGCGACCCGCGCCTGCTCAACTACGTCATCTCGAAGATGGACCTGCGAACGAACGCTTCGCACCTGAAAGGCGCGATGACGTTCGCCGTCGGCGGGCCGGTGCTGATCCTGAAGGACATGGACGTCGAGGCGATGCCGTTCGACTTCGCACTGATCGAGACGATGAATGGCGGCAAGTTTCCGCAGCCGTGGAACGGCTCGTTCACCGGCACCGTGCGCGCGCGCGGAGGCCCCGTAAACCATTTCATCGTGGACGAGCTGCGGCTCACGTACACGGACCGCAACGTGGCCGGCGCCACCTCGGCGTTCGCCGGCCGTGGCGAGCTCGACATCCTCAATCCGGCCAACGCGACGTTCCACGGATTCCGCCTCGAACTCACGCGATTCGATCTGCGCACCGCGCAATTCCTGAGCGAAGGATTTCCGCGCCTCAACGGAGTGATCTCCGGCGAGGCGACGCTCGACTCGATCTGGACGGACGTGCGGTTCCGCGACGCCGACATCACGCATCGCGACGGCGACAGCACGCCGCCGTCGCGCTTCAAGGGCGACGCGCGCCTCTCGACCGGTGGCGCGAACGTCGGATTCGACGTCGCCGTCGCGGCGCTGCCGATCTCGCTCAGCACGATCGCGCGCTCGTGGCCGGGCCTGCCGATCCGCGGCGAGTACACCGGACCGCTCCGCCTGCAGGGCGACATCTCGGACTTCAGCGCGACCGTGGACCTCGTCGGCGACGCAGGCCGGCTGCAGCTCGAGGGGCAGTTCGACTTCGCATCCCCGGGATACCGGGTATCGTCGCGCGGATCGGTCGGGGGGCTCGACCTGCAGCGAGTGCTCGCCAGCCCGGGCGCACCGTCGACGAGCATCAACGGCCGCTTCGTGACGTCGCTGGAATTCGACTCGCTGCCGAACATGATGGGCGAGGCGCAGTTCTTCGTCGACCGGTCGCTGATCGGCGGCGTTCGCGTGTACGACGGCCTGGCGTCGCTGCGATTCGCCGGCGGTGCGATGCGGGTGGACACGCTCCGCGTCGAATCGGCGAGCGGCACGCTCACGGCGCATGGCGGCCTCGGGCTCGCCGCGACGCGAAGCGACTCGCTGCTCTTTCATATCGACGTGGACTCGCTCGGCGGACTGCGGCAGTATCTCGTGAAGGCGCGCGCCGCCGGCGATTCCGCGGCCCGCCCCGATACCGGCGCCACGGCTCTCGCCGATTCGCTCACCGGCTCGATCAGCGCGAACGGGACGGTCTCCGGCAGCCTCTCGAAGCTTGCGGTGCGGGCTACGGCGACGGGCACGCAGCTGCGCTTCGGTACGCTGACGGCTCGGCAGGCGACGCTCACCGCGAACGTCGGCGCGCTCCCGGATTCTGCGACCGGTGTCTTCACGTTCGCGTTCGACACGCTGCGCGTCGGGACTCTCGCCTACTCCCGTCTGTCCGGGCGCGACAGCCTGATGTCGCGCGAACTCCAGCGGGTATCGCTCTCCGCGAAGTCCGCGCTCGACTCGGCTCACGCGAGCGCGGAACTCTCCTTTCGCGGTGACACCATCGCCGCTCGCGTGGACAGTCTCTCCGTACAGACGTCGACCGACTCGTGGTTCCTGCGGCGCCGGTCGCAGATCGAGGTCGTGAACGGCGCGCTCATCGTGGACTCGATCGCGCTGAGCTCCCGGACCGGCGGCTCGTTCGCGCTGAGCGGCAAGACGACGGCGGACTCCGCGGTGTCGCTCGCTGTTCGCGCCGACTCCGTCCCGCTGGCCGACATCGGCGAGATGATGCAGATGGAGAGTCCGTTCGAGGGAACGGCATCGCTGAGCGCCGACCTCTCCGGGACGCGCGAGAATCCCGTGCTGAAGTTCGACGGCACGCTGCGCCACGGCGTGCTGCTCGGACTTCGGCTCGACGAGCTCCGCGCGACCGGAGACTACGCCAGCCGGCGCCTCTCGACATCGCTCCTGTACTCGCGCCTCGGACTGCCGGCGATACACGGCACCGCCAAGCTTCCCATAAATCTCGCGCTCAGCGCTACCGGATCGCGGCTGGTCGAGGAGCCGATCGTCGCCAGCATTCACACCGACAGCGGCGGCATGGCGATCGTCGCCGCGCTCTCGAAAGCGGTGACGAAGGCGAGCGGATCGCTCTCGCTCGACCTGGATGTGACCGGCACCTGGAAGCATCCGCTCCTCAATGGAGCGCTCGTCGTGCACGAAGGCGAGCTCTCAGTCGAGCCGCTTGGGGCCGTGCACCTCACGGCGCTCGAGGCCGACATCGGATTCCACGGCGACAGCATCGTGGGGCGCGTCACGTCGCACAGCGGAAAGACCAAGCCCGCGACCGGCGAGCTCTCGGGCTCCGTCGGGATTCGCGACATCCAGAGGCCGACGTATGATCTCAAGCTGTCGGCCCAAAGCTTCAACGTGATCGACAAGGCGAAATTCGCCACGCTCGACCTCACCGGAAACCTCGGCCTCACGGGGAGCAGCGATGCGGCGACGCTCACCGGCGCGCTCACCGTCGACCGCGGCAGCATCTCGATCCCCGACCTTCAGAGCAAGCACCTGATCTCGCTCGACGATCCCGAGTTCTACAAGGTCGTCGACACATCGGCGTTCGAGGACCGCCATCTGTTGCCCGCGCCGCCGGCATCGTTCATCACCAGCCTCACGGTCGACAACCTGACCGTCCAGATGGGGAAGTCCGTCTTTCTGAAATCCTCGGAGGCGAACATCAACCTCGGCGGCGAGGTGACGATCACGAGCCGGGTTTCGCAGACGGGGCGAACCGCCGGACGGGTGCAGCTCGCGCTCGATGGCACGCTGCAGACCGTGCGGGGCACGTATCGGCTGAGCCTCGCGCCGGGCGTCTCGCGTGCGTTCAACGTCGAGAACGGCGAAGTGCGCTTCTTTGGCGACCAGGACCTCAACGCCGAACTCAACGTCAACGCGCTGTACACCGTGCGGCAGTCGAGCCAGCAAGGCGCGCGCCAGGACGTGCGTGTGCGCGTGCATCTCGGCGGCACGCTCAACGCGCCGATCGTTTCCCTCTCGAGCCCGGATTCACAGCGCGTCTCGAGCGCGGACCTCGTGAGCTATCTCGCGACGGGCCAGCCCAGCAATCAGATCGGCGGAGCGAGCGGCGACTATACCTCGACCGCCATCAACGTCTTCCTGAATTCCGGATTTCAGATCAACACGGGTTTTTGCGACGACGCGCAGTTCAGCGCGGGCGGCTTCGACCCCTCGGGACGCATCCGCGATGTCAGCGGCGGCATTCTCTCCGGCGCGCGAATCAACTGCGCGCGGCAGTTCGGCGACAAGGTGGTCGTCCGTCTCGACTACGGTTTGTGTCACGTGGGCCAGCTCGTCGGCGGCGGCACTGGAACGAGCGATCCGCTCATGTTTGCCGACGCAATCGGTGTCAAGGTCGATTACCAGCTCACCTCCGTGCTGACGCTGTCCGGCGGCATCGAACCGCCCACCAGCGCGGTGCTCTGCACGAGCAACGCCAGCGCGCGCGGCTTCGCGCCGACGCCGCGACAATTCGGCGTGGACTTGTTCAGGGTCTGGCGATTCTGAGCATGCGCGATACGATGCGGTCCAGCGCCCTCGAGCGGCTGCAGCGACTTCAGGAGGTCAGCGCGGCGCTCTATCGCTCGCTCGATCGCGACGACGTCGAGCGCGAGCTTGCGCGCCACGTTGGGCGCATGATCGCGTGCACGGGCGTCGTGGTCGCGCGCTCGGCCGAACCCGGCGGCGCGACGTCCGTCGTGCTGCACTGGCGCGACGGCGCCGAGCGGGACGTCGAGAGCGCGGCGCACGTGCTCGACGCCGTTGCCGAAGCCTCGCGCACCGGCCTCGTGGCGCGGACGGGGCCCGAGAATCCTCCGCCCGGCACGCACGCCCGACGCCGGCCGGCTGCGGCACCGTCGGTCCTGGCCGTCCCGCTGCGTGTGGGCTACAAGCTCGCCGGCGTGCTCGCGGTGTACGGCGACGAGGCGTCCGCGTTCGGCAGCGAGGAAGAGGAGCTCCTCGGCACCCTGGGCACGACGGCCGCCACGGCGCTGGTGAACGCGAGCCTCTTCGCGGAGAGCCTGCGGGACAAGCGGCAGAGCGAGGCGCTCGCCGCGGTGGCGGCATCTCTCGGCCTTTCGCTCAAGCTGTCGGAGGTGCTTCGCCTCTCGCTCAAGCACGCTGCCGCGATCCTCGGCGCGGAGGGCGCGGTGGTCGCGCTGCGCCGCGGCGAGTTCCTGCACATCGTCGCGGCCGAGGGGACGGGCTCGGCGGTACAGGGGCTCTACGTTCCGGTCGCCGACAGCCATACGGGACGTGCGATGATGGAAGGGCGGACGCTCATCATGAACAACGTCATGGCCGACGGCGTGACGTACGAGCGGACGCGCGCGCTCGGGCCGGTCGAGAAGATCGTCGCGGCGCCGTTGCTGACGCCGGATGGGCCGATCGGCGTACTGAGCGTGGCGAACCGCAAGGCCGACTTCACAGACGACGACGCCCGCGTGCTCGA
>PMYN01000138.1:0-148 GCA_003171215.1 Gemmatimonadota bacterium
TGTATCGCGGCGAGGTCGGCCTCCCCGGCGGCCCGGACCGTCACGCCCTCGGGAGCCTCGGTCATCTCGCGTCGCCCGCGAGCGGCCGCCCGTGCGCCGCCTCCCACTTCACCTGCGCCTCGGCGAGCCGGCCGTAGTCCGGCTCCCA
>PMYN01000138.1:214-3753 GCA_003171215.1 Gemmatimonadota bacterium
CCGCGACGATCAGCGCGAGCGACGACACGGCAAAGAGCCCGTCGACGCGCTCGCCGTTGCCCATCACGATCCCCTTCGCGATCGCTCCCGCGATTCGCAGCGAAGTGAAGCTCCCCGGCCCCGCGCCGCAGATCACGCGCGTGACGTCGCGCACCGAGCACCCCGCCTCGCCAAGTGTGGCAACCACCGCCGGCATAAGCCGTTCTTCCTCCTCACCCCTCATCACCGCCTCACCCTCGGCGACGAGCGCGCGGTCGCGCAGCACCGCGACCGTACCGACGTACGTCGACGCGTCGAGCGCGAGGGTGATCATCCGGTGCTCACCTGACGATCACCAGTTCACGCTTCGCAGATCCGGCTGGCCCGGCACATGCGAGAGTCTGATGGCGTGCGTGGCCGGCGGCAACTCGCCGGCCGCGCGATCGGGCCACTCTACCAGCACGACGGCGCGCGACGAGAAGACATCGTCCCAGCCGATGTTCGCCAGCTGGTGCGGCCCCTCGAGCCGGTAGAGGTCGAGATGGAACACGGGGGAGCGCGGCGCGCGGTATTCGTGCACGAGCGCGAACGTCGGGCTGGTGACGGCATCGCGCACGCCGTAGCCGCGGGCGATCGCCTGCACGAGCGTCGTCTTGCCCGCGCCGAGGTCGCCCTCGAGCGTGACGACGCACGGCGTCTCGAGGCGGGCGCCCAGCGCCTCGCCCCACTGCGTCATCTCCGCGAGCGTGAACTCAGCGGCGGGCATGCGCGCGCCGCGGCTCGCTCCGCGTGCCGTCCATCTTCGCGCGGATGTCGAACAGTTCGTCGCGCAGCCGCGCGGCGCTCTCGAAGTCGAGATTCTTCGCGGCCTCGCGCATCTCCTCCTCGAGCTTCAGGATCAGGCCCGGAAGATCCGCGGTGCCGTAGTGCGCGGCGGCCTCGGCCACGCGCCGCTCCTTCTTGCGCGACGTGCGGTCCTCCTCGCGCGCCTCGCTGCCGTCGCGCGCGTCGGCGACGCGAGTGATGAAGCGCACCTCCTCCACGCTCTTCGTCACGCCGACCGGCGTGATGCCGTGCTCGATGTTGTGCGCGCGCTGGATCTCGCGGCGGCGGTTCGTCTCGTCGAGCGCGCGCTGCATGGAGCCCGTGATCCGGTCCGCATAGAAGATCGCCCGGCCGTTCACGTGCCGCGCCGCGCGGCCGACGGTCTGGATCAGCGCGCGGTCGCTGCGCAGGAATCCCTCCTGGTCCGCGTCGAGGATCGCGACGAGCGAAACCTCCGGCATGTCGAGCCCTTCGCGCAGCAGGTTGATCCCGATCAGCACGTCGAACTCGCCGAGCCGCAGGCCGCGGACGATCTCCATGCGCTCGATCGCGTCGATGTCGGAGTGCATGTAGCGCACCCGCACCTTCACCTGCTGCAGGTAGTCGGCAAGGTCCTCGGACATCCGCTTGGTGAGCGTCGTGACGAGCACGCGCTCGCCCTTGCGCTCGCGAATGCGGATCTCGTTGAGCAGGTCGTCCACCTGGCCGCGCACCGGGCGGATGTCGATCTCCGGATCGACGAGCCCGGTGGGCCTGATGATCTGCTCGACGACGACGCCCTGCGAGAGCTTGAGCTCCAGGTCGCCCGGCGTGGCGGAGACCATGATCGCCTGCGGCGTGAGCTGGAGGAACTCGTCGAACATCAGCGGGCGGTTGTCGAGCGCGCTCGGTAGGCGGAAGCCGTACTCGACGAGCGTGAGCTTTCGCGCACGGTCGCCGTTGAACATGCCGCCGATCTGCGGGAGCGAGACGTGCGACTCGTCCACCACGACGAGGAAGTCATCCGGGAAGTAGTCGAGGAGACACGCGGGCCGGTCGCCCTCGCCGCGGCCGGACAGATGGCGCGAGTAATTCTCGATGCCGGGGCACGATCCGATCTCGAGCATCATCTCGATGTCGAAGTTCGTGCGCGATTCGAGGCGCTGCACCTCGAGCAGCTTGTTCGCGGCGCGCAGTTCCGTGAGCCGCTGGGCGAGTTCCTCGCGGATCAGCGCGACGGCTCTCTCGAGGGTCGGCCGCGTCGTGACGAAGTGCTTGGCCGGGTAGACGGCCGCCTTCGCGAGACCGATGATGGTCTCGCCGGTGAGCGGATTGACCTTGGAGATCTTCTCGATCTCGTCGCCGAACATCTCGATGCGGACGGCCTGTTCTTCGTAGGCCGGAAAGATCTCGACCGTGTCGCCGCGCACGCGGAACGTGCCGCGCTCGAAGGCGACGTCGTTGCGCGAGTACTGGATCTTCACGAGCGAGCGCAGGATGTCGTCGCGCTTGATCTGCTGGCCGACGGTGAGCGTCACCATCGTCTCGCGGTAGGTGACGGGATCGCCGAGTCCGTAGATGGCCGAGACCGTCGCGACGATGATGACGTCGTTGCGCTCCATGAGCGACGACGTGGNNTAGTCGTAGTACGAGATGAAGTATTCGACGGCGTTGTTCGGAAAGAAGGACTTCAGCTCGCCGTAGAGCTGCGCGGCGAGGGTCTTGTTGTGCGAGAGGACGAGCGTCGGCCGGCCGACGTTCCGGATGACGTTGGCGATGGTCATCGTCTTGCCGGAGCCGGTGACGCCGAGGAGCGTCTGGAACCGGTCGCCGCGCTCGAGGCCCGCCGTCAGCTCCGCGATGGCGCGAGGCTGGTCGCCGGCGGGCTGGAATGGGGCTTGGAGATCGAACTTTGCACCGGGCATGCGCGAAATATACGCTATCGGTGTTTGTTCGGGTAGGCTTCGCACGGCGACAACAGCGGGTAATCCGTCATTGGTCGTTGGTCATTGGTCGTTGGCATTCGGCGCGGCCAACGACCAAGAACCAATGACCAAGTACTTTGTACCCGCTGTTGCTCTTTTATGCCCCCATCCGGAACCAGGGGATCCCCGCCAGGATCAACCCAAGCGCCAACGCGAACCCCATCGATGAGCGCAGGTACTTCATGCGGTCCGACGGCGACTTTCGGGCCCAGATGCTCGATCCGTGCGCCGCACACAGCGCGATGAACATCATCATCGGGTGTTCGGCCACGAAGAATCGCACGTGCGGGTCCTTCATCGACGTGGCCATGTCCTTCAGGGCATCCCGCGTCACCGGGCTGACGGCGTAGAGGATCAGCCCGAGCAGGAACTGAAGATCCAGCAGGCCGATGAAGATTCGCGAGACCCGGAGGTCGGACGCGCCGTAGACGGCCTGGCGGGTGTAGCCGTTCGCCATTCTGGCGACGGCGATGAGGCCGGCGAGGAGGACGAGCCAGCGGAAGTACGAGTGAATGAGCAGAAGAGTGGAGGCCATCCGTGGAAGATAGTCCGCTGGGATGCGGGATGCAGAGTGGGATCCGGGATGCGGACCATCGACCCGATGCAGGGTCCGGAAGAGGAATGCGGAATCCGGGAGTCCGACCCGATGCAGGGTCCGGAAGAGGAATGCGGGATGCTGGGTCGAGAGATGAGACGTGAGTAGAGATGAGACGTGAGTTCGGATGCGGAATGCGAGAAGGGCGCGTCCTCGAAAGGTCGCGCCCTTCTCAT
>PMYN01000080.1:0-2490 GCA_003171215.1 Gemmatimonadota bacterium
TCGACCGGAAACGGCTTGTCGAGCTGCGCGGGGTCCAGTGTGGTGAGCGTGCGCGTGACTTCGTCGGCCGCGGTCTCGATGCTCTCCACGATTTCGGCGCGCGGCACTCCGCGCAGGGCGAACTCGGCGTCCCGGTCGCGAACGTATCCGGTCGCGCCGAGCTGGGTGCCGATGTAGAAGCGCAGGTTCCCGACGAGGTGCAGCGCCAGGTTGCCGGCAGAGTTCGGCAGTCCCTTGGGGAGCTGCCAAAGATCGGCTTCGGTGGGGTACGCGAGGAGTTCATCGCGCAGCGAGGCGAGTTCGCGGTTGATGAGGCGGGAAACGTCTGCGATGGACATGGAGAGCTCGTGTTCGTGGGAAGATTGACGCGACCGGAAGCAGGTAGTCCGGCTAATTCACGCCTCGTAACGCTTGGCGATCTTCACTCCGTAGTAGATGCCGAAACCGGAAGCGATCGTGCTGACGATGAACGCGCTCATGAAGCCGCCGCCAAGGGCCTCCACGAGATACCAGACAACGGTGCTCACGACCGTCCCACCGACGAAACCGCCGACCTTTTTCACGACAGCCCCCTCGAATGAGACGTGCGCTGCATCTGTATCTAGCTGGCACGGGGCATTCCTGCCACCCGAGGGCAGAGGGAGAGCGAGGTCAACCGCGTCAGTACCCCGGCATCCCCTCACGGGGTACATTCAGGATCGGATCGCCGGACCTTCACACGGACACTGCGTGCAATCGAAAGACTGGGAAACGCTCTCGAAGGTCGAAGTGCTGGGCGACCTCGAACCCGTGGTCGACAAGCTCATGGAGGCGCACGAGTCCAAGCGCGTGCTCTGGTTTCCCTCCGAGCTGCTCGCGCCGCCCGAGGGCGAGGACCCGGAGCGGCACCGGGCCGCCCTCCGCGAGCGCGCACGCGGGATTCACGATTCCGCGCGCGTAGCCGTGGCCCTCAACCTGCTCACCGAGGAGGGGCTGCCGCACTTCCACCGCCTGCTCGCGAAGTACCTGGAGAAGGACGGCTTCTGGTCGCGGTGGAATTATCTCTGGACGGCCGAAGAGGACCGGCACGGCGCGGTGCTGCACGACTACGCGCGCGACGCCGACCTGTTCGATCCCCTCGTGATCGAGCAGATGCAGTTCGCCTACATTCGCAACGGATTCGATCCGTCGTGGGACAGCGATCCGTACCGTGTGTTCGTGTACACCACGCTGCAGGAACGCGCGACGCAGATCTCGCACGCGAACACCGGCAAGCTGTGCGGGGTGCACGAACCGACGATCGGGACGATCCTCAGGAATGTCGCGGCCGAAGAAGCACGGCATTACACGTTCTACCGCACGATCTTCAAGGAAGTGCTCGCCCGCGATCCCAACCGCGCGCTCGAGTCCGCGCTGAAGGTCATGCCGGCGATCGACATGCCGGGTGTGAAGATGCCGCATTTCCGCGATCTCGCCGACGTCGTGCGCCGTGTGGGGATCTACGGTCCGCGCGACTATCTCGAGATCGTGAAGGAACAGCTCAGCTGGTGGAGGATCGATACGCTCGAAGGGCTCAACGCGATGGGGCGGGCGGCGCAGGAGAAGCTCATGGAAATTCCCGAGCGGCTGGAGCGGGTTGCCGATGCCATCGAGGCACGTAGCAAGGCCAAGACGTTCTCGTTCGACCTGACGTTCGCCCGGGAGTTCGCGCTCGAGTAGGACTGCCAGGTGGTTGTGGGCTGACAGCCGCTGTTCCGCATTCCGGAGAGAACCAATGTCATCAGTCATGCGCACCCTCGCCGTCCCCGCCGCCGCTCTCGTCCTCCTCACCGCGGCGGCCCGCGAAGATGGCGAGATGCGCGGCTACACCGCTGAATCCGCCAAGATCGAGCGAAACTGGGAAACCAGGTTCCGCGCGATTCCGGAGCCCGGCCGGATGCGCGAGGCGCTACGCCGCCTTTCGGCGCGACCGCATCACGTCGGCTCGCCGTACGGCAAGGACAACGCCGAGTGGCTGCGCGACCAGTTCAGGTCGTACGGATGGGACGCGAACATCGAGGAGTTCCAGGTGCTGTTCCCGACGCCGAAGGAACGCCTCCTCGAGATGGTCGCGCCGGTGAAGTTCACGGCCAAGCTCGAGGAGCCGCCGCTCCCGCAGGATCCGACGAGCGGCCAGAAAAGCGAACAGCTTCCGTCCTACAACGCGTATTCGGCCGACGGCGACGTGACCGCGCCGCTGGTCTATGCGAACTACGGCGTACCGGCGGACTACGACGAGCTGGATCGCCGCGGGATTTCCGTGAAGGGCGCGATCGTCATCGTGCGCTACGGCGGCTCGTGGCGCGGCATCAAGCCGAAGGTCGCGTACGAGCACGGCGCGGTGGGTTGCCTGATCTATTCCGACCCGAAGGACGACGGCTACTCGCAGGGAGAGGTCTATCCCAACGGTCCGTTCCGCCCGAAAGACGGCGTGCAGCGCGGCAGCGTGATGGACATGCCCGTCTATCCCGG
>PMYN01000080.1:2538-89547 GCA_003171215.1 Gemmatimonadota bacterium
GGACTTGTCGCGCCCGAGGGATGGCGTGGTTCGCTGCCGATCACTTATCGCCTTGGCCCGGGCCCGTCGCGCGTGCACCTGAAGCTGGCGTTCGACTGGAGTCTCAAGCCGATCTACGACGTGATCGCGAAGATTCCGGGATCGCAGTATCCCGATGAGTGGATCGTGCGGGGCAACCATCACGACGGCTGGGTCAACGGCGCGGAAGACCCGCTCTCCGGCCTCGTCCCGGAACTCGAAGAAGCGCGCGCCATGGGCGAGCTCATGAAGCAGGGATGGAAGCCGAAGCGCACGCTCGTCTACGCCGCGTGGGACGGCGAGGAGCCGGCGCTGCTCGGCTCCACTGAATGGGTGGAGACGCACGCGAAGGAACTCACGCAGAAGGCGGTGCTCTACTTCAACTCGGATGGAAACGGTCGCGGATTTTTCGGCGTGGGCGGATCGCACACGCTCGAGCGTTTCATCGGCGAGGTGGAGAAGGACGTCATCGATCCCGAGACGAAGCTCTCGGTGTGGAAACGGTCCCAGGCGCAGGCCATTGCGAGCGGAGACCGCAAGGCGCGCGGCGAGGCGCGCGATCGCGCGGACCTGCGGATCGACGCACTTGGCTCGGGCTCGGATTTCAGCCCGTTCCTCCAGCATGCCGGCGTTCCGACGCTCAACGGCGGGTTCGGCGGCGAGGATGGCAGCGGAATCTACCATTCCATCTACGACAGTTTCGCGTGGTACACGCGTTTCAGCGACACCTCTTTCGTCTACGGAAGAGCGCTGGCACAAACGGTCGGATCAACCGTGATGCGGATGGCCGACGCCGACCTGCTCCCGTTCGAGTTCGGCAATCTTGCGGAGACGGTGCAGGGATACACCGCCGAGCTCAAGGAGCTTCACGACAACGTTGCGTCGAAGATCGCGGAGACCAACCGTCAAATCGATGACGGCATTTTTGCGGCGACGAACGACCCGCAGAATCCGCTCAAGGCGCCGAAGTCGGAGCCGCTCGCTCCGGCGCTGAACTTCGCGCCGCTCGACAACGCCGACGGCTCCCTCACGCGCGCGGCGTCACGCTACGAGAAGGCGTACGTCGCTGCGATCGCGGCCGGTGCCGATCCGATGACCTTCGCGCGATTCAATGAGATTGTCGCGCGAGCCGACCAGGCGCTTCTCGACGACAAGGGATTGCCGAAGCGGCCGTGGTACAAACATCTGCTCTACGCGCCCGGGTTGTACACGGGGTACGGCGTGAAGACGATGCCCGGCGCTCGCGAGGCGATCGAGCAGAAGAGCTGGAGTGAAGCAGATGTCGAGATAGGAAGAATAGCGGCGGCGGTGCAGCGCGAAGCCGATCTGGTGGGTCGCGCTACGGATGTGCTCGAGAAAAAGGCGCGTGTTCAGCCGTGAGGCATGAAACAAAGGGTATGAGTTAACGGTTTTCGAGGTGACGGTAGTGAACCAACTACGACGGGACCGATCGTGCGCACGATCGGTCCCGTCGTAGTTGGTTCATTACTCTACATCCGACACCCGGCAACCCACACCCTTGGTTGCGATAACCGAAAACCGAAACTGTCGTTACAGTCTCCTCACTGAGCCGTCGTGAGGTACTTGGAATACCACGCAATGTACCGCTCGAACCGATCCCTCTGAAAACTCGGCCGCCGAATCCCATGATACTCCCCGGGATACACGATCAGCTCCGTCTCGACCCCGAGTGATTTGAGGGCTTCGTACATCTGCTCGCCGCCGAGCACCGGCACATTCGCATCGAGCGCACCGCCGAGGAACAGCGTCGGCGTCTTGATCCTGTCCGCGTGGAAGAACGCCGTGGAGATCTTCAGCCACTTGTCGACGTTCTTCCACGGCTGGCCGAGCTCGAGATCGTACTGCACCACGTACTGGTCGTGTCCGTACATCCCGAACACGTTCGAGACGCCGGCGCCGCTCGTCGCCGCCTTGAAGCGCGTATCCGAGGCGACGAGACAGTCGGTGAGCACTCCGCCGTAGCTCCAGCCGCCCACGCCGAGATGCTGCCCGTCGGCGACGCCCGACTTCACGAGGGCATCCACCATGCCGTGAATGTCGCGCACCTCCTTGTTGCACCAGTCGCCGGCGATCGCGACCGTGTACGCCGCACCGCGTCCCGAGCTGCCGCGATAATTCGGCGCCACCACCGCCCAGCCGCGCGCCGCGAGCAGCTCCTTCTCGAAATCGAACTGGAATGCGTCCTGCCCCGCGGGACCACCGTGCACACGAACGATCGTCGGCAGTTTTCGGCCGGCCACGGCGCCGGCGGGGAGCCGCAGGATTCCGTGCACCTCGGTGCCGTCATCACTCTTCGAGACCACGGGCTCGACGCTCGAGAGCGAAACTTCATCGAGCCACGCGTTGTGATGTGTGAGCCTCCGCGTGGTGCCGCTTGATTCCACCGCGAAAAGTTCGCCCGGCTCGCTCGGTGAGGACCCGAGCGCCGCAATGCCGCCGTCGGCGCCCTCTGAAAACGCGTTGATCACCGGAACGGAACTCGTGATGCGGTCGACACCGGATCCGTCCACGCGAATGCGAACGAGATACTGACGCTGGTCGTCCACCACCGTGCCGATGATGCTCTTGCCGTCACGCGACCAGCGCGAACCGCTGACCACGCGGTCGAGCGACGTGGCAAGCAGGCGCGGCCCGCCGCCGTTGGGCGAAACGACCGCCACCGTGCCGAACCCGCCGCCGTAGCCGAAGTACTTCGGTTCCTGGCCCTGCCGGTACGCGACGAGCGAACCGTCGGGGCTCCAGGAGAGCGGTCCCTCGTCGTTGCCCTGGAACGTCGTGAGCCGCTTCGGCTCGGCACCGGCCCTTGCCTCCACCACGTACACATCGCCGTTGTCGTAGCGCTCGGCGTCGGGCTCGCGCTGGCTCGTGAACGCGAGCCACTTGCCGTCGGGCGACCACGCGGGCGCGCCGTCGTCCGCGTCGCCGCGCGTGATCTGATCCGCCTTTCGCGTGGCGAGGTCGAATACGTAGAGATGCGCGCGCTGAGGGCCGATGAGGCCCTGACCGTCCTGCTTGAAGTGGTACTTGTCCACCACGATCGGATTGGGCTTCGCGTTCGCCGAATCCGCGGCGGGGTCCGGATCGCTCACCACGAGCGCGAGACGCTTGCCGTCTGGCGCCCATGCAAGCGACGACACCCCGCCCTTGATGTCGGAAATGCGCTCGGCTTCGCCGCCCGCGCGATTGAGCAGCCAGATCTGCGATCCCTTCGAGCCCTGGCGAGACGAGAGGAACGCGAGCTGCCTTCCGTCGGGACTCCATCGCGGCGACGTCTCGGATTCATCGCTGGACGTGATGCGCACCGACGTCGCCCCATCCCAACTCGTCCACCAGATGTCGCTGTCGCCGCGATCCTTCACGGAATCCACGCGCGTCACCGTGTACGCCACCCACGCGCCGTCGGGCGAGCGCTGCGGATCGCCGACCGTTCTCAAGCGGTAGAAGTCCGCGATTTGCAGCGGGCGCTTCGCGGGCGCCTGGGCGAGGGCGGCGCCCGAAACGGTTGCCGTTGCGAGCGCCGCGAGAACGAACCGACGTATCACGGCGTCACCGGCTGCGCGCCCGCCTTCCTGAGGGCGGCGTTGAGCGCGGGCACGTCGGTCTTCACGATCGCCTCCCATCTGGCTTTCAGCGCCGCGTATGTCTTGAGCTTGTCGTTCGCCGCGGCAACCAGTGATGCCGTGGGCGTTTCGTCCGCTTCCTGGAGCGCGTTCAGCGGCGCCGCGAATTCGGCGGTGATGCTGCCGAACGAAACCGGCGCCGGCGGTCCGCCGCGGCCTCCGCGTCCGCCGCCGCCACCACCCCCGCGGCCGCCGCGCCCGGTGTTCTCCGGTCCCGCGAGCTCCGCGAGCTTCTTGTCGAGCGCGGTGAGCAGGTCGCTCGCCGCGCCGGCCTGCGCCTTGCGGTCCGCGAGCTGCGCGCGAAGAGCGCGCACCTTCGCCGCGCTCGACGGCGACTCGAACGTCGCCTCGTACAGCGCGAGCGAGAGCGAATACTGCTGCTGCATCGCCGCTGCCGTTGCCTTCACCCGCGGATCCATTCGCACGGTGAACGTCTGCGAATAGCTCTTGCCGTCGACCGTCAGCTTCGCCGTGTATTGACCCGGATGCGCCCAGATCCCTTCGGGCTCGCACTTCGTGTTGTGCGGCGTCGCCGAGATCGGGAGCGAGCACTCGCCGGCCGGGGCGGCGAAATGGAGATCCCATGCGTAACGCTGGAGTCCGGCCTTCGCCGAGAGCGCCTGTGTTGGACGGAACCAGTACGATGGCCAGTTGCCGACATCCTTCACCGGCTCGGCGGGATCGGTGCTCGAGAATTTCCGCACGACGCGTCCGGCCGGCGTGAGGAGCTCGAGCGTGACCGGCCCCGTTGCATCGCGCTTCAGGTAGTAGTCGATCACCGCGCCGTCGGGCGGATTCTCCGCGTACGGCTCGTCGGGCGGAACCGGCGTGTCCGTATACATGCTGTATCGCACGCGTGTCGCGGTCGCGGGCTTGAACAGCGTCACGTCGCTGTTGGCCGCGGCCTCGCTCCACTGCCGCAGCGCCGAAATGTCGTCGAGAATCCAGAACCCGCGCCCGTGCGTGCCGACCGCAACGTCCTCGTCCTTGATGATGAGGTCGCGGATCGACGTCGCCGGCATGTTGAGCCGCAGCGAGTGCCAGTGATCGCCGTCGTCGAGCGAGAACCAGACCTGCGTCTCGCTGCCGGCGAAGAGAAGACCTTTGCGCTTCGTGTCTTCCCTCACGACGTTGAAGGTCGCGCCGCTGTCGATGCCGGTGACGATCTCCGTCCACGACTTGCCGCCGTCCTTCGTGCGAAAGATGTGCGGGCGGAGGTCGTCGAGGTGGAACGTGTTGATCGCCGCGTACGCGACGTTTGCGTCGGTGTGCGACGCGTCCATGATCGACACTTTGGCCCACGGGCCGATCGCCGGCGGCGTCACGTTCTTCCAGCTCTTCCCGCCGTCACGAGTGACCTGGATCAGACCGTCGTCCGTGCCCGCCCAGATCGTATTGCTGTCGACCGGGCTCGGCGCGATGGTGTACACCACACCGCGACGCGTGACGGCCGCGGCCGGCGTGCCGGCGTACTGGCCCACGTTCTTCGGGACCTCCCACGTCTCGCGGCTCAGGTCGGGGCTGATGCTTTTCCAGTGAGCGCCCGCGTCGGTGGTCTGCCATACGCGGTTCGTCCCGAGAAACAGTTTGCGTGGATTGATCGGCGAGAAGAGCACCGGTGCCGTCCGCACGTGGCGGAACAGAGTATCCGGTCCACCGCCACCGCCACCGCCGCCGCGTCCAGCGCCGGCGCTCGGGCCCACCGGCTGCACCTGCCCTGTGAGGCGGTTGAAACGCGTCACCGACGCACCGCCGTACACGAGATCCGGGTTGAGCGGATCGGGCGCGGCGTAGCCGTATTCATCCACTCCCACCGGATGGAACTCGCGATACCCGATGGTGCCGTCGTTGCCGCGGCTCGACACGCATCCTGATCCCGAGTCCTGCTGCCCGCTGCAGAGGCGATAGGGAAACGCATTGTCCGCCGCGACGTGGTAGAACGCAGCCGTCGGCTGGTTGAACCACGAACTCCAGGTGAGCCCGTCGTTCACGGTGATCACGCCGCCCTGGTCGGAAACGAGCAGCAGGATGTTCGGGTTGTTCGGGTTGATCCAGTAACGCTGGTAGTCGTCGCCGCCGGGCGCGCCGCGATGCGCGGTCCACGTCTTGCCGGCATCGACGGACTTCCACGCGACCGTGTTGGCCACGTAGAGAATGTCCGCGTTCTTCGGATTGACCGTGATCGCCGCCTCGTCGTCGGACTTCCCCGCGATGCGGTTGTCGGTATTCACGACGGTCCAGCTCTCGCCGGCATCGTCGGAGCGGTACAGCGCCGACGCACCGGAGCCGGCGACTACGTACAGCCGTTTCGGTTCACTCGGACTGACCGCGATCTGGATGCGACCCGGGCCGGCACCCGCCATCGGGAGGCCGTTGGTGAGCGGCTTCCACGTCGTGCCGCCGTCGATGCTCTTGAAGAGTCCACTGTTCGTGCCGCTGAAGGCGCCGTTCTCCCACGGTCCGTACTGGTGCGACCAGAGCGCGGCGTACACCGTGTTCGGGTCGTTCGGTGCGAGCACGACGTCGGCGCCGCCGGTGTAGTCATCCTTGAACAGCACTTTCTGGAAAGTCTTCCCGCCGTCGGTCGAACGGAAAATTCCGCGTTCGGAATTCGGCCCGTACGGATGGCCGAGCGCCGCAACGAACAGGCGTTCAGGATTCGTGGGATCGATCGCGATGCGCGGGATCTGCTGCGAATCGCGCAGCCCAAGGTGCGTCCACGACTTTCCCGCGTCGGTGGACTTGTACATCCCGTCGCCTGTCGCGAGATCGGGGCGCTGAAGGCCCTCGCCCGCACCTACATAGACCACGTTCGGATTCGAGATCGAGACGTCGATCGCGCCGATCGAGCCCGACGGCTGCTCGTCGAAGATCGGCGTCCACACGCGGCCGTAGTCGGTGGTCTTCCAGACNNCGCGGCCTTCGTGCGTCCGCCGCGGAACGGTCCGATGTTTCGCCAGCGGAGCGCGACATGGCCGGGATCAAAGGTGGACTGCGCTGTGAGCGTGCCGGCGAGTGGGAGCGCCGACGATGAAGCGACAAGGGCGAGGAGCAGGGCGAAGCGGCGGGGGACGGACACGATGAGCCTCTGGCAGACGTGAACCCCCAATCTGCATTCGGCGCTCAACCAGAGTAAGTGAACGATGCCCGGCCTACTACCAACAACCAGCGACCAATCACCGATTACCCCCCGCACCAACTTCGACGTCGAACGCCGCCGACCGAACCGCGCCCGAGCGCCTGAACTGCACCCACACCCGGTACCGCCCCGCTTTCGGAAACGCCCACGGAAACTCGAATTCACCAAGCATCGCGCCTGCCATCACCGGCATCGTCCCGATCGACGGAGTCGTTCCCATCGGGTGAAGATGCACGTACACGCCGCCGTCGCTGCGCACCAGCACCGCGTGCGCCGCCATCCCCATGTACGGCTCGACGGTGAGCGGCACGCCGCTCGCGTCGCGAAGCGTGAAATGCAGTCCGGCGTCGCCGCCAGCGACGTGCGCTCCGTTCGCACCGTCCCAGGAGAGCGTCGAGCCGTCGTCGAAGCGCGACGGCGTCCTCACGCCGTTCCCCACGAAGATCGCATCGTCCGCATCGCTGGGCTTCCACGCCATCGCCGGCGCTTCGCCGAGCGTCACCGACTGCACCATCGTCTCCGCGAATCCGTTTTCGTGCACGGCGTCGGCGAAGACGAAGTACTCGCCGGACGGAAGAAAGGGCAGCGCCGCTTCGAACGTGAGCGAGTCGATCGCGACCGGATGCAGGTGCGCGAGCGCGCCGAGTCCGTCCTTCTTCACGAGAAAGAGGTGCAGCAGCTTCCCGTGGTCCGGAATCAGCGGAATCCACGATCGCTGCGCCGCCGCAGCCGGATCGATCGCGAACCGCAGGATGCGCGTGTGCGGCTCGGTGCGACCGGGCCGGGCCGTGCGGCCGCCACGGGCGCTCGTGTCGTCGCGCACCGTCACGTGCGCGACGGTGGGACGAAACACCGCGGCGGCATACGCGCGGTCCTCTACGATCCACCAGATGCGCCCGCCCGCGAGGATGATGACGATGATCGCGGCGCCGCTCCACCGCACGCGACGCGCGCGCCGGCGCACGTCGTCTCCCGGCGCCTCGCCGGGCGCCAGGGTCGCCTCTCCCGCGGCGGCGCCGATGATCGTCAGCATTCCCGCCACGAGAAACACGCCTACGGCCGCAAGCGCCACGGCCATCGAGCGGTTCATCGTGAGCACGCCCTGCGCGACGGCTGTGTACGGCACCGTGGCCGTGCCGCTTCCGTCGGCTCCGTCGACATGCACGATCACGGCATAGGATCCCTGCCGCATCACCCAAAGCTGGAGTGTCCACAGGGTCGAGTCGCCGGGAACGCGCGCGGCGTCGTCGGCCGGTGGTGCGTTCTTCTCGTCGGCCCCCCACGACCGTGCCGTCGCCGTGACGCGCCGCACGCCGGCGCCGGTGACGCGCACGATGATCTCCGCGCGTGCCGGGATCACCGCCGGACTGCGGATGATGACGCGCACGGGAAACGGTCCTGCTTTCCCTTCGAAGTACGCGTCGGGGCTTCCGACGTGCGCGGCGCAGATGATCGAGACCGCGAGTGCGCCGGAGACGATCAGCGTGCGCCGCGTGACGCTGCCGGCGATCGTCGCCCGGCGGCGGATGCGGCCGGACCGCATCAGCGCCTCACTCGCGACATCCAGCTGCCCCACGCGAGCCCGATGCGACTCGCGATCGTTCCCGCCGCGGTGGCGATCACGAGACCGGGCACGATCGAAACGAACGGCGGATCATCGACGCCGGCACTGACGCGCTCGGTGGGCCAGAACCGGTGCTCCCACGGTCCCAGGCGCGTGGAGTACGGCCATTCATGGCCGTGAAAGAGCCAGTTGTGCGAATTGCCGTGCACCATGAACGTCGCCATCGGCCACTGCACCGCGCAGAGCAGAACGACGAAGGTGGTGCCGAGCGCGAGCGAGAGGAGCCACGGATCGACGCCGGAGAGCCGCCGCCGCACGAGATCCATGCCGAACGCCGGTATGACGAGCAGGACCGGAAAATACGGCGGCCAGAGATACGTTCGCGGATTCCAGATCGGCGCGAGCCGTGGGACGGCGCTCACGTGCGGAAGGATCTGTCCCATCGCGAGCCAGAGGAGCATGCACACGAGCGCCGCGGCCGTCGCGGGATATGTGAGCCGTCCGGCGCGCGAATACCCCGCGAGCAGGAGCGGAAAGACGCCCGCCCACACGACGTAGAACACCGGCGAGTGCTGCTCGTTGGGCCACGAGTACTCGATCGCCCCGCAGGCGAAGATGAACGCGACCACTCCGCCGGCGCACGCATAGAGCCATGCGTCGCGCACGGTGTCGCGCTCGGCGGACCGGTTCTGCGCCGACGCCGTCAGCGCGAGCGCACCGACGACGATGCCGAGCATCCCCCAGAACAGCACCATGTGCGGCGGGCTCACGATCTTCACGTCGAGCCCGTAAGCGTTGTGCCACCAGTCGTCGAACGGCGCCGAGGCAAGCATCGCGAACGTGCCCCAGATGGTGATCCACGCGCCGATCGGTCCCCGGAACCCCCAGAAGTGCACGCTCGCGGTGTCGTCGCCACGGCCGAACGTGGTTCGCAGCACCACGTAGCCACCGGCGAGGCCGGCGCAGATCGCGCTCAGGTATTCCAGCACGTGCGGTGGCGTCCAGATCGTGTCGCGTCCCACGGTCATGTGCCACGAGATGTCCCACAGCAGGCCGACGACGATCCCTGCCGCGCTCGCGACGATCGTCGCGATGAACCAGGTCGGGATTGCGGCCTGTGCGCGCGTCCCCGCGGCGGTCGGATCGTCCGCTGGCACCTGAGCGATGACGGCGTTCATGAATTCATCTTATCGCCGCGGTTCTTCTTTTGCCGTGCGCGCTACTTCGCGAAGATCCGCTTCGGGATCATCACGTGCACGCCGACCGGCCCGTCGACGAGCTGCGTGATGTCCACGTCGCAGGCCGTGCTGACGAGCATGTACGCGTCGTCCTTGTTCATTCCCTTCATCGTGACGAGGAACTCGATGGCCTGACGCACCGCGATCTTGGTCGCGACGACCAGGTCCTTGTCTATGCCCATGGCAATCCAGTGCGCCGGCGTCTCGCCGCGCGGCCACGTGAGCTTGAGGTCCTTGCGCACGACCAGTTGAAAGCGTCCGACGAGTGATGTCTCGAGGGCCGTAATGTCCACCTCGCCGTTCCCCTGACCGGCGTGCCCGTCGCCGATCTCGAGCAGCGCGCCCTTCGTATGCACCGGAATGAAGAGCGTCGTGCCCGCGACGAGTTCCTTGTTGTCGAGGTTTCCCGCGTAAATGCCCGGTGGTGCGCTGGACACCTTTCCCATCGACGCCGGCGGCGCCACGCCGATCGACCCGAAGAACGGATGCAGCGGGATGTCGATGCCGTCGGCGAAGTGCGCCAGCATCGTTTTCTTGTCGAGCGGGATGATCTTCGTCTTCGAGTACTGGTAGTCCTCGGGAATGAAGCCACTCGTACGGCCGAACGAGTTGTACGCGTACGGGATAGCGAGATCGATCTGCCTGATTCGCACCTCGAGCACGTCGCCGGAATCCGCACCCTCCACGTATATCGGGCCGGTGAGGATGTGTCCGCCCGGTCCGTGCGTCTTGATCGAGTCGTAGACGGCGCGCAGCGCCGGCTCGACGTCCGCCGGCTTCACGCCGGCCGCCTCGAGGCGCGCTGGACTGGACGTGAGCAGCGTGCTCACCTCCACGAAATCGCCCGACCGAACGCGGAGCACGGGCGTCGCCGCCGCGTCGTAATATCCCCACGCGACGGTCTTCGGCGACGCCAGCAGCCGGTGCTGCACCTCGATCTTCCCATACACCGGTGCTTCGTTCGGAGCCGCGGCCGGAACCGACGCGCATGCCATCGCCGCGCACCCGGCGACGGAGAAACAAATCGGGGTGAGTTTCATTTGCCGGTGCACGCCGCTGGCGTGAGTTCGAGGTCCGCGAGATAGATGGAGGCGGGCCCGCTCGGCCTCGACCCCGGATCGAAAGTCGCCATCAAGTCCAGCTCGGCCGCCCGGAAGGTGAGCGGCGCCGCGCGCGCAAGCGTGCACGCGAGCGACTTGCGAAGCTCCTCGGCTTCGTGCTCGGTCGTCGGCTTCGCGTGGATCGTGGCCATCGCCGACACGACCCACGCCGTGTCGGTCCCTTGCACTGCGAATCCCGGCGCGAGGATCAGCTTGCTCGCCTTCCTCGTGGCGAGCGCCACGGCCCGCGCCTTCATGAGTTCCACCGACCGCTGGCCAATTATGCGAGACCATGGATACACCCGGGCGAACCAGAGCGCGATCAGCACGCAGAGGAGCGCCATCCAGGCGTAGTGCGTGCGGCCGAACGATCCGGTTTCGGGAACGGCCCCCGTGTGCTCCCTCCGCACCACGAACGAGCCGGCCGCCAGGTCGTGGAGCGACTGATGGCTGACGCGGTTGGCGACGACGAAATACGAATCGACGACCACCACGCACAGGATCGGCACGCAGATCGCGAACGCCGGGCCGGTCTGCAACGGAAGCCCGCGCTCGAATCCGATCGCGAGGAACGCGAGCGGAAGCGCGATGCCGAGCGACATGAACCAGCGCACCGTCGCGGCCGACATGGGGAGCGGCTGCCCGAGCGCGTCGACCACGCGGATGCCGAGCACGAACTTCCCGATCGAGTATCCGCCGCCGGCCCCGGTGTAGCTCGTGATGAAGTAGAACGACACGAATGCGGTGACTACGGCGTCACCCGCGCGCCCGGGCGCGTTCGCGAGCAGTCGCGAGATGATCAGCGACGGGATCGTGATGACGACGAGATCGAGCATGTTCGCGAGAAACCGCGCCCCGAGCGACGCGAACGCTCTCGGGCGTTCGACGGCGAGATCCCCGGCGCTCGTCACGCGATCAGCTCCGCTCGCGGATGAAGAAGATGTAGTCCGTGGCCTGCGGCGCGCCGCCTTCGCCTCGCACGATGCGCGCCACTTGGCCGCGATGATACGAGCCGTGCAGCGCGACGTGCAACAGGATGTCTTCGACCGTGTTCACGAATTCGTCGCCCTTCGAGTTGCGGTAGCGTACCCGGCGCTCGAGCTCATTCGTTGAGAGTGTCTCTGCCAGGATTGCGAAGGCGGCGTGGTTCTTCGCGCCGAGCGCCGCGCACTGGTCGAGGTCGAGTGCGGGCCAGGCGGAGAACTCCGGTTCGCGCTCCTCGATTCGCGAGAGCCACACCTGCTCGGCGGCCAGCAGGTGCCCGTAGAGCCGGAGCGCATCGAGCGGCGCGGCGTGCATCGCGCGGAGGGCGTTCAGCGTGCGTGCGTCGGCCCACACCATATGGTCGTAGAGCCGCCGGATATGCGCCGTCATGACGAGCGAATCTCCTGTGACAAGCTTTACCTATCGGGTCACGGCCAATCTCGCGCGCGCCGCGCGACCGCGCTACGCCCGGTCGCGCCGGACCACGAGCTTCTTCCCCTTGATCGATGTCGCGTTGAGCGCGGCGATCACGTGGTCCACGATGTCCTTCGGTACGAGCACCGTCGAATGACGTTCGGCGATCTGGATGGCCCCGATCGACTCCGGACTGAGCTTCGCCTCGTTGACGATCGCGCCGACGATGTCGCCGGGCCTGATCTTCAGCTTGCGCCCGCCGCCGATGTAAATGCCGGCCAGCTCGCCCGGGCGGCTGCGCGAACTCCCCGGCTTGGGCGGGCGCGAACGCTCGAGCGACGCGCGCGGGCCCGCGGAGCGCGCGCTCGATCCCGGGCGTTCCGCCGCCGAGGGAATCTCCGCTTCCTCTTTGTCGCCCGCCGGCGACTCCGCGCGCTTCACCGCGGCCGCCGCCACGTCCAGCACGCTGAATTCCTCCGCGAGCGACTCGACGATGGCGCGGAACGGGTCGAGCCCGCCCGCGATGATCGTCTCCCGCAGCGCGGCACGCGTCACCTCGAGGCGCCGCTCGCGCAGGTCGGCCACCGTGGGCACCGCCGCGATCTCGATCTTCTGCTTCGTGAGCAGCTCGATGTTGCGGAGCATGCGCTGTTCACGCGGTTCCGCGAAGGTGATCGCCACACCGGCGCGCCCCGCGCGCCCCGTGCGCCCGATGCGATGCACGTACGACTCGGCAGCGACCGGCACGTCGTAGTTCACCACGTGCGACACATGCTGCACATCCAGGCCGCGCGCGGCGACGTCGGTCGCGATGAGCAGGTCGGTCTTGTTCGCGCGGAACTTCTTCATCACGCGATCGCGCTGCTCCTGGTTGAGACCGCCGTGCAGCGCCTCCGCGCGATACCCGTGCGCGTTGAGCGATTCCGTGAGCTCGTCAACCTCCGTGCGCGTGCGGCAGAAGACGATGGTCGAGACGGGCTGTTCGACGTCGAGTACGCGGCTGAGCGCCGCCATCTTGTTCGCGCGGGCCACGATGTACGCCACCTGCCGCACCTTCGCGATCGTTCCCGCCGCCACGGGCTCCCGCTCGATGCGAATGGTCGTGGGTTTGCGAAGGTGCTTCGCGGCGATCGCGGAGATGCGCGGGGGCAGCGTCGCCGAGAAGAGCGCGGTTTGCCGCTCGGGCGGCGTGGCGGAAAGAATCGCTTCGAGATCCTCGGCGAACCCCATGTCGAGCATTTCGTCGGCTTCGTCGAGCACGACCATCTTCACGGCCGCCAGGTGGAGCGTGCGACGGCGGATGTGGTCGAGCGCCCGGCCGGGCGTGGCCACGACGACGTCCACGCCGCGCTTGAGCGTGCGGATCTGGCCCTCCATCGACGCGCCGCCGTAGATCGGCACGGCGATCACGCCCAGCGGCTTCCCGTACTTGTGGACCGCCTCGGCCACCTGCATCGCGAGCTCACGCGTCGGCACGAGAACCAGCGCCGCGGTGCGTTCGCGCGTAGGAGCATCGGGGGTGACGAGATGCAGCAACGGCAGCGCGAACGCGGCGGTCTTTCCCGTTCCCGTGGCGGCCTGGGCGAGCACATCGTGCCCCTCGAGCAGCAGAGGAATGGCGGCGCGCTGGATGGGCGTCGGCTCTTCATATCCGAGCGTCGTGAGCGAGGCGAGGAGCCGTTCGTCGAGTCCGAGGGTCGAGAACCCGGCGGTAGATTGTGAGTTCTGAGTGCGTGGCGTCATGCAGGAAACATACCCGATAAGCGTGGTGGGGCGCTGGCGTACGCCGTTCTCCCACCGCAATTTCGTGAAGTACCGATCCAACCTGTCGCCTGGAGACACCGATGGCCCCCACCTTCCCGTCCGTCGATAACGCCACCTTGAAGGCACTTCGCAAGGGCGATTCGAGTGCCCTCGAACGCATCCACCGCGCCGCCTATGCCGCCGTCCTCGGCGAGGCCGGCCATCAGGGCGGCGACCCCAGTTTCGGGCCGCCCGTCGCCGAGCTCGCGATGCTCACGGTTTGGGAGGGTCGCGCGAACATCGAGAACGCCGAGGAGCTCGAGGACGCGATCCATGCCGCCGTACGCGGCGGCGTGACTCGCGAGCAGCGCCGGCGTGCGGCGCACAAGGACGGGGGAACACCGTCCGCCGCGGGCACGGTGGACTCGACCTGGGCGCACATCAAGGCCGAGATCGCCAAGATGCCGGCCACTCCGGGAGCCCGGAAGCACACGGAAGCCAAGCATCACGTCGAGAAAGTGGGTACCGACGGCGGGCGCGGTGTCATGATCGCGGTCGGCGTCCTGCTGATCGGCGCGGCGGCGGTCGGCGGCTGGTTCGTGCTGCAATCCGGTGCGCACGGCCAGGCCACCTCGTCGTACACCCTCCCCGACGCGAAGAACGTGACGGTGACGGTCGGCCAGCGCGGCAATCTTCCGCTCGGCCCCGGCGACACGGCCGCGATCGGCTCCGACAGCAGGATCACGGTCGGCGGCGATTACGGAACCAAGGTGCGCGCGGTGAGAGTGGATGGGAGCGCCAACTTCCGCGTCGCGACGGGACCGCGTTTCGAGGTGAATGCGAAGGATGTGTCGATCGTCACGACGGGCGGATCGTTTGCGGTTCGCGCGTACAAGGACGATCCCGCGATCATCGTACGCGTGAAAGAGGGTGAGGTGAAGATCGATGCCGCGAAGGAATCGCGCACGGTCGCCGCGGGCAAGGCGATTTCGATCGCGAAAGACGGCACGATGTCGGAGCCGGCAACCGACGTGGTCGATCAGGCACTCGGCTGGACGGAGGGCAAGGTCGACTTCACGAACACGCCGCTGAAGGTCGTGATGGCCGAGATGGCGCGCTGGTACGATCTCCCCGTGACCACGAAGGACACGTCGCTGTACTCGCGGCCGGTCACGATGGCCGTGGCGCTCGACTCGAAGAAGGACGCGATTGCGGCGCTGGAGCAGAGCGCATCGGTGAAGTTCACCTACGACAAGGATTCGAAGCCGGTGCTGCAGGACGCGCCGAAGAAGGCCGAGAAGCCGGCCAAGGCGGCCAAGCCGGCGCCCGCGAAGAAGAAGGGGAAATAGCCGCTTCTCGAGCTCGCGCAGGCAAGCTGGACCACGAGTAAACGGTTGTTGGTCATTGGTCCCTGGTTAACGAATTAGCCCTGACCACGAGCGCCGTCGCGCGGCTCGGTGTCCGGGCTAATTTGTTAACAAACGACCAATGACCAACGACTGTTTACCCGCAGTATCAGGCAACCAAAAGGTCCTACCTTTTCGCCCGCCTGAGGTCCTTGAACCGAATCATGTGCCTCTGCTGCTCATCGTACAGCGTCAGCCCCAGCGCCCGAACACCCTTCCGGATCGTCATCACCGGCGCTTCGTGGAAGATCGGGTTCTCGTCGTGCGCCCGTTGCAGCATGTAGTTCGGAATGCGCGGCCCGAGATGGTGCACGTGATGCAGTCCGATGCTCCCCGTGAACCACTGGAGCACCCTCGGCAACCGCAGGTATGAACTCCCCTGGACCGCAGCCGTCGCGTAGTCCCAGTTCTCGTGCGATTCCCAGTAGGCGTCCTCGAACTGGTGCTGCACGTAGAACAGCCACACGCCCGCCATCGTCGCGAGATAGTACGCCGGCAGGTAGATGACCAGCAGCGACTGCGCGCCCGCGGCGAGTATCAGCGTCGCGATGAGCCCGCCAATTGCCACGTTCGTCATCCACACGTTCCAAAGCTGCTTCGTGCCGGTCGCGATCCCGCGCGAGCGGAAGCGCTGCAGCACCATCATGTGCAGGGGGCCAAGTCCAAGCAGGACCGCCGGATTGCGGAACAGCCGGTAGCGGAACCGCCCCCATGTGTTGAGTGCGAGGTACTCGCGCACCGTGATCGTCGTGACGTCGCCGTTGCCGCGGCGGTCGAGGTCGCCCGACGAGGCGTGGTGCAGGGCATGCTCCCGCCGCCATTGCGCATAGGGGGTCAGGGTGAGGACGCCGGTGATGAAGCCGACGGCATCATTGACCTTGGGCCAGGGCAGGAACGACCCGTGCGAGCAGTCATGCATGATGATGAACGTCCGGATGATGAACCCGGCGGCGGGCACGATCAGGACGATCGTCACCCACGGCGCCGTGTGGAGCATCCGGTGCATGGCCACGAGGGTCACCACCAGCAGGCCCAGCGTCGTCACCAATTGAAAGAGCGACCGGCCCACGTGCGATCCCTGATAGCGAGCGACTACTTTACGCCAGTCAGAGACACGGGACTCCGGCCGCCCCGGAACTTCGTCGTTCACCTTCTCCGGTTCAGCACTCATAGTATTCTCCAGTTATCTCAATCTACCCCAAAGGTCGGAATTCGGACCGTCGGGGTGGGGAGGTTGCGCTAAGTGGAGGTATGCATTAGGCTTCGATCAGGACAATTGCGCATTCGGCGCGCACGTCCGACTGACCACAGGGCCCTGCTCTCGCGGTGGCCCTTTTGTTTTTGTCAGGCACAGCCGACGGTCTAACACCAGTAAGGAGTAGCACAATGCGTACGACAGGTACCGTGAAGTGGTTCAACGACGCGAAGGGCTTCGGATTCATCACGCCCGAAGACGGCGCGAAGGACTGCTTCGTCCATCATTCGGCCATTCAGGGCCAGGGTTTCAAGTCGCTTGCCGAAGGCGAGCGCGTTGAGTTCGACGTCGTTCAGGGCCAGAAGGGCCCGGCCGCGGAGAACGTCACCAAGCTCGGCTCGTAAGTTCGAATGATCGAAGTCAAGCTTGACGAAGGCGACAAGATCGATTGGGCGCTCAAAGCCTTCAAGAAGAAGGTGATGAAGTCAGGGATCTTGCGTGAACTGCGGCGCAGACGGCACTACGTGAAGCCGAGCGAGGCTCGGCAGCTCAAGTCTGCTGCGGCTCGCCGGCGAGGAAAACCGAAGCGTCAGGCTCGATAGCCAGGAGAGGCAATGATCGGACCGTTCCAGTTCCAAGATGGTGAACGAGCATATGCGTGCACCGTCGAGGAACGACGGACGGCGCCGTTGGGAAAGTGGTGGTGGTTCGAGGTCAGCGGCGATGGGCAGCGGTATGCTCCCTTCGAAGCTGCGTCGAACGACACACAGACCTCGGTGAAGGCCCGCGTCATCGCTTTTTATAACGCCCGGCTTGAACGCCTCGCGCAACCCGTCGTGCCCAGGCAACACTGGGCCCGCCGGGACAAACCGGCAGCTCCCGCTGCGCCCAAGGAAACGTAGGGCTTGGCGGATCTGAGAATCAGACGGGCGCAGTCACTTCGGTGGCTGCGCCCGTTCGACTTAACTGCTGTTCAGCTACATAGCCGGTCCGATAATCCTGTCGAGCTCCTTCTTCTTGTTATCGAGGTCGACACGCAGAACCTTCAACCTCTCGACCGCATCCTTACCCGGCCTCTGATCCGCCCCGTTCGTCATCGAATACAGATAGGTGATGTGCGTCAGCAGCTTGGGCTCGCTGTAGCGGATCGGTGAGGTGATGATCTTCGCCGCGAGCTCGTTCAGCTTCGTGAGCTGATCGAGTTGCGCGCCCGTTGCGCCCTTCAGCTTCTGCTGCGCCGCCCGAAGGCGTGCGACGGTCTTGTTCGCGTCGCTCACGAGATCGCGAACGGCCATGTTGTGGTTGAACTGCGCCTTCAGGTCCTCGAGCGTGATGCCGTCTCGAAGAATGCGCGGATCCTCCACCACCGTGAGCGGCTGCGTCGTTCTAACAGCACCAGCCGTCAGCCTCACCGAGTAAAGCCCCGGAACGGCAGCCGGCCCATTGCCGCCCTCGACGCCCGCGCCGCTCATCGGCCCGGGATACCGCAGGTCCCACGTCATCCGGTGCATTCCCGGGTTCTTGTCGAGGCGCGCCTGGCCGCCGCGGCCTCCGCGCCCTCCGCCACCACCGCCTTCCTCGTCGGCAGGCGGCGCATCCTCCGCGGGCTGTCGCGCCGCGGCCACCGCCTCGCTCGAATACTTCCGCACCAACTTGCCCGCACCGTCCACGATCTCGAGCGTCAGGTCGTCCTTCACTCCCGGTGCGAGGTAATAGTCGACCTGCGCGCCCGGTGCGGGGTACTGGATCCCACCGCCGCGCCCCACGCCGCCCCCGCCGCCGCGACCGCTGCGCCCGCGCACCGCCTCCTGCGGCTTGTACAACGTCACCTGCGACGACGCCACCTTCTCGTTCAGCTCACGAAGGGCCGACACGTTGTCCATGATCCAGAACGCACGGCCCTGCGTGGAGAGCACCATGTCGTTGCGGCCGAACTTGATGTCGGTCACCGGCGTCGCCGGAAGATTCTGCTGGAACGGATGCCAATGCGCGCCGTTGTCGAATGAGATGTGCATGCCGAACTCGGTTCCCGCGTACAACAGCCCGGCGCGGACGGGATCCTCGCGCACCACGCGCACCGGCTCGTCCCTCGCGATGCCGTTGGTTCCGTCCGTCAGCTTCGTCCACGACTTGCCGTAATCGTCGGTCTTGTAGATGTACGGCGCGAAGTCGCCGCCAAGCAGGAACCGATAGTACGCGTAGTATGCGGTGCCCGGCCGGTGCGGACTCGGCTCGATGTTCTGCACGCGGCCGCCCGGCGGCATGTCCTTCGGCGTGATGTTCGTCCACGTCTTGCCGGCGTCACGCGTCACGTAGAACAGGCCGTCATTCGACCCGGTCCAGATGAGCCCGGGCGTGATCGGCGACTCGCGAATCGAGTAGACCACGCTGTACATCTCTTCGCCCGTCGCGTCGCGCGTGATCGGCGTGCCGCTCGCCTCCTGCGGCTCGCCCTTCGGGAACGCAGTGAGATCGGGACTGATGCGCTCCCACGTCACGCCCTCGTCGCGCGTGCGGTGCACGTACTGCGAGCCGTAGTACACGGTCGCCGCCTCGTGCGGCGAGACTTCCATCGGCGACACGCGCTGGAATCGATAGGTCATCGTGGCGCCGCCGTTTCCGTAGAGCGACTCGGCGCCCACCCAGTACTGCCGCTCCTCGCCGCTCCTGATGTTCATGCGGCTGAACTGTCCCTTGCACGAACCGTAGACGATGTCGGGATTGGTGCGGTTCGGAATGATCGGGCCCGTTTCGCATCCCGGCCCGGTGCGCCACTCCTCGGCCTGGCCCGCGCCGAGCGGGAGCGACGGCACGATCAGCGTGGTGTTGTCCTGCTGCGCGCCGTACACGCGATACGGATACTGGTTGTCGAGCGCCACCTGGTAGATCTCCGCGGTCGGCTGGTTGTCCTGCGTGCTCCAGCTGCGACCTCCATCCAGCGACACATTCGCTCCTCCATCATTCGACTGGATCATGTAGTCCGAGTTCTTCGGGTTGATCCACATGTCGTGATGGTCGCCGTGCGGCGCTTGCGCGTTGCGGAACGTCTTGCCGCCGTCGGTGCTCTTGAACCACCCCTCGTTGCCGACGAAGACGACGTCGGCGTTGTTGGGATCGGCCTCGAGCGTGGTGTAGTAGAACGGGCGCGTCCAGATGTTCTGCGAGCCGTTGATGAGCGCCCAGGTCACGCCGGCGTCCTCGGAGCGATAGAGCCCGCCGCCGGGCTTCGCTTCGATGAGCGCGTAGATGCGGTTCGGCTGTGATGCGGGAATCGAGACGTTGCTCCGGCCGAACAGTCCGGTCGGCAGCCCGCCGCCGAGCTTCGTCCATGTGTCGCCGCCGTCGGTGCTCTTGTAGATGCCGCCCTCCATCGCCCCGCTGACGATCGTCCACGGCTTGCGCTGTCCGTGCCAGATCGAGGCGAAGATCACGTTCGGGTTGCCGGGCTGCAGCTCGAGGTCGGCCGCGCCGCTGCTGTCGGAGACGTAGAGGATCTTCTTCCACGTCGCGCCGCCGTCGCTCGAGCGGAACACGCCGCGATCGACGTTGGGCGTGTACGGATTACCGAGTGCGGCGACGTAGACGAGGTTCGGGTTCGCGGGATGCACGCGGATCGTCGAGATCTGTCCGACGTCCCTGAGGCCGCTGAACGCCCACGTCTTGCCCGCGTCGACCGACTTGAACATCCCCCGGCCGATCGAGACGTTGCTGCGGATCTTCGACGATCCTGTGCCCGCGTAGATCGTGTTCGGGTCGGACTGCGAGACTTCGATCGCGCCCATCGAGCCGACGGGAAGCTGGCCGTCGGAGATGTTGAGCCAGCTGTGCCCCGCGTCGGTGGTCTTCCAAATGCCGCCGCCCGCGGAGCCCATGTAATAGAGCTGCGGATTGGAGGCGACGCCGGTGACCGCGGTGACGCGGCCGCCGCGGAGCGGGCCGATCATGCGGTAGCGCAGCGCTGAATAGAGCGCGGGATCGTACGACGCGGCGAGCTGCATCGGGGCGCCGGCCGGTCGCTGAGCGGCTTTCGCCGGCGGTGCTGCCGGCGGGGATTTCGCGGACTGCGCGAACGCGCCGATCGGCATGGCGAACAACAGGGCGATCGTGAGCGCCGGGCGCCGGCTATTCGAGCGAAGCATGTTGTCTCCTGTGAGCGGTACTTCGGGCGGTACTTCGGGCGGTACTTCGGGCGGTACTTCGGGCGGTACTTCGGGCGGTACTTCGGGCGGTACTTCCTTGAAGTTATCAACGCGGGGCGTATGCTAAGCGAATGAGAATGCCCTCACGAGCCATTACGCTTGTCATCGGCCTTTCATTGACGGCGTGCTCGCAGCGTCCGGTTGATCCGGCGCTCGAGCGGTACATCGCCTCCATCAAGGCGGTGGACGATCACGCGCATCCTATGCTGCAACTCCCTCCGGGTGCGAAGCCCGACACTGAATACGACGCCCTTCCGCTCGACGCGCTTCCGCCGATGACGCTTCCGGCGCGGCTCCGCGCCGATCATCCGGACTGGATCGCCGCGCAGCGCGCGGTGAAGGAGCGCGGCGCGAAGAATCCGGCGGAGGCGCTCGACTTCGCCGGCATCGCCATCATGCTCTCGAATCGCGTTGCGATGGGTCCGGGCCTCGCACCGCCGCGGTTCCTCTGGGTTCCGTTCGCCGATGCGCTGATGCTCCCGCTCGACGGACGGCTAGAATCGGCGCGCACCCCCGACACGCGATCGCTGTACGCGCTCGAGACGAAGCTGCTGCACCGGTACATGAACGACCTCGGCGTCGCGAAGCTGCCCGCGTCGCTCGATGATTATGTGAAGACCGTCGTAACACCGACGCTCGAGAGGCAGAAGAAGGGCGGTGCGGTCGCCGTGAAGTTCGAGGCCGCGTACCTCCGCGCGCTCGACTTCGACGATCCCGATCCGAATCTCGCGCGGCTGGTCTACTCGCGATTCGCGGCGGGCGGCACGCCGGGCCGGGCCGAATATAAGACGCTCCAGGACTACCTGTTCCGGGTGATCGCGCGCGAGGCCGGCCGCCTCGGACTCTCCGTGCACATCCACTCCACCGACGTCGCCGGAAGCTTCTACTCCGCGCGCGGAGCCGATCCCGCGCTGCTCGAGAGTGCGCTCAACGACTCGACGCTGCGCGCGACGAAATTCGTGATCATCCACGGCGGCTGGCCGCTCACCACGCACACGCTCTCGCTGTTCGCGAAGGGGAACGTGTACGCAGACATCTCGATGGCGGGCATGATCGCCGAGCCGCGCCAGCTCGCGAGCACACTGCGCGTGTGGCTATACGAATATCCCGACCGCGTTCTCTTCGGGACGGACGCCTTTGACGGCGGCAAGGACCAGTCATGGGAGGCGGGTGCCTGGCTCGCCGCGAACTCGGCGCGCCATGCGCTCGGGCTCGCGCTAACGGGGATGTTGCGCGACGGGGTGATCACGCACGAGCGGGCCGAGCAGCTCGCGCGAATGGTCATGCAAGGGAATGCGCTGGAGCTCTACGGCTTGGGCCGGGCGGGGGCGGTGAGAGACGTCGAAGTCATCGTGCCGTAATTCTCGCCGATCTTCTTCACATAGCCGAGCGTTTCACGGTACCGCCACCGCGGCACTTCTGGCGCGACGAGCTCGATGTTCGGCCAGCGCAGTTCGTCGAGCTGCTTCGCGCGAGCGGCGGCCGTCGCGCGCGAGATGGTGCCCTCACCGGCGTTGTAGCTGCCGAACATGAATCTCGTCCGGTCGGAATCCGGGCCCACGGGCTCCCACAGCCGCCAGAGATAGCGGTCGTGCATGATGCCTGCGGCGATGTTCCACTCGGGGTCGTCGATCGACTGGAACTCCGGACGCTTCGACTGGATCTCCTGAAACGTCGACGGCATGAGCTGCATCACGCCGCGCGCGCCGACGTAGCTGCGCGCCTTCGCGTTGAGTTCGCTCTCGGCCATGCCCTGCGCCTTGAAGTACTGCCAGTCGAATCCGATGCCGAAGTAGCGCTTGGTGTACTTGCGGAAGATCGCGTCGTAGCGGGTCTGGTCGTGCCGCGCGTTGCGCGCGGCGGTGGCGCGGTCGAGCGTGCTCATGGGCGGCGGCGCCACGGGTGGGAGCGAGATCCGGTCTGCGGTCGCCGGCTGCTGCGCGCCGGCCGTCGCCACGAAGAACGCGCACGCCAGAACCCGCTTCATTGGTGGATCCCTAGTTCAGCGCGCGGCCGACGATCATCCCGATCGCGACGAAGATCGCGCCCAGGAAGATCGCTACGGCGATGTTTCCCTTCTTGAGCTCGTCGTGGAAGTCGACCTGCGGCGTGAGGATGTCGATCACGCGATAGGTGGCGTACATGAGGACCACGCCGAGGATGGCGTAGATGAAGTTCATCGCGATGATGGGCAGCTGCATCGGGTCTCCTTGGAATTTCGCCGGTTGCCTGCCCGAACTTACGGCTTGGCCCGGCTTGCCGTCACATAGAACGCCGGGTCCACGCGTAATTCGGTGGTGTCGCTCATCGTCGACGGCACGGTCTGCCACGCTGTGGTGGGACGAAGGAGGGTATAGTTGCCGTCGCTGCCGAGTCCCACCCGGACCGGCATGTCGAACCCGGGAACCACGTTGGTCCAATGATGTGAGAACGTCTTCCCTTCGGTCCGGTACTCCAGCATCGGGATCATCGTCGTCTCCTGATACTGCGTGAAGATCCTGGAGAGATCGACGCCCGTTCCGGTGTTGATGAAGTCCCGGATCTCTTTCGCGGTCACTGTCTGGTGCCAGAACGTCGAGTTGAGTCCCCGGAGCGTGCTCAACCAGCGCGCGTCGTTGTCGACGACCGCGCGGATGGTCATCAGCATGTTCGAACCTTTGTAGTACCGGTCCTGCGATCTCGGAGTGTCGTTGACGCCGTACGTGCCGATGATCGGCGAGTCGTTCTTGATATTGTTGCGCACCCCGACCAGATATCGCTGGCCGGCCGCCTGATCCTTCACGCATTCGAGATAGAGCGCCTCGGCGTACATGCCGAAGCTCTCGTGGATCCACATGTCGGCGTGATCCTTGGCACTGATGTTGTTGCCCCACCACTCGTGGGCGCTCTCGTGCACGATGATGTAGTCCCAGCTCATTCCCTCCCCGGTGCCCGAGAGGTCGCGGCCGATGTAGCCCGGCAGGTACTTGTTGCCGTAGGCGATGCCGCTCTGATGTTCCATGCCGAGGTACGGCGCCTCGATCAGCTTGTAGCCGTCGGCATACCAAGGGTACGGACCGAACCAATGCTCGAAGCAGGCGAGCATCGTCTTCACCTGCGGCATCAGCGCCGTGGCGAGGGGCTGATGCAGGGCGAGGGGCCAGAACTCGATGGTGAGGGGCCCGTTGACGCCATTGTAGGTATCGCGGACCGGCACGTAGCTCGCGGTCGCGTTGATTTCGACGTCGTAGCTGTTGATCGGGTTGGCCACGAACCATTCGAAAGTCGTCGTGCCATCGCCGTTGTGCGTGGTGGAGCGCAATCTGCCGTTGGAGACGTCGATCAACGGATCGGGGACGGTGATCGCGATGCGCTGGCTGTCCGGTTCATCCGCCGGGATGTCCTTCAAGGGCCACCAGGTGCTGCCGCCGGTGCCTTCGTTGGAAGTGGCGATCCACGGTGCACCGGTGGTGTCGGTGTTCCAGTGGAAGGGGCCGCCGCCTCGCTGCGCGGGTCCGGCCTGCGGATGATACGCGCCGTGGTAGTAGACCCAGACGGTGTTGTGGTCGCCTGTCTGTTGAGGTGCCGTGAGCGTCACGAAGAACGCGTTGCCGTCCCGCCGGTAGGCGAGGTGCGTCCCGGCTTGCGTCATGCTGTCGACTTCGAGCGGCCGCTGCAGGTCGATCTGCATCACGCTGGCCGGCCGCAGCACGCGGTAGGTGATCCCGTTCGATCCGCGGATGCTGCTATCTGTTGGACTTACGCTCACGTGTAAGTCATAGAAGGTCGCGTCCCACCACGCGCGCTCGGGGGTATTCGAACCGCGGAGCGTGTCGGCGTGGGTGAAGACGCGGGCCTGCGCGGCGAGTCCGAAGACGGGGCAGGCGACGAGCGAGACGACGAGCGCGAGACGGCGCATGATGACCCCGGTGACGAAGTGATGGGCGCCTCCAACATAGCTCGTGCCCGGCACGCCCGGCACGCGGCTCTTCCAACTGCGAGCGCCGCCCGACATCGTTGATCGCATGAAAGACCTCGAAACGCTGCTGCTTTCCGGCCACGACGTGCGCGCGCTCCTGCCGATGAACGAGTGCATCGGCGTGATGGAGGGCGCGCTCCGGAGCGTGACCGACGGATCGAGCGTGCTTCCGTTGCGCACGGTCATGCGGCTCGACGGCACCCCGAACGCGTTCGCGGCGATGCCGGCGGTGGTGGGGAAGGGCGCCGGCGCGTCGCTCGGCGCGAAGATCATCACGGTCTTTCCCGGCAACGATGCCACTCCCTACGACTCCCACATCGGCGTCGTGCTCCTCTTCGACACCGAGCATGGGAAGCTGCTGGCGATCGCGGATGCGTCGTCGATCACGGCGATCCGGACGTCAGCGATCTCGGGGCTCGCGACGCGGCTGCTCGCGCGTGAAGACGCGAAGGAACTCGCCATCCTCGGTGCGGGCGTGCTGGCGATGCCGCATCTCGAGGCGGTGCGCTGCGTGCGCGGCCTCAAGCGCGTGCGGGTATGGAGCAGGTCGGGGGACCGTGCAAAGGAGTTCGCGGCGCGCGCCCGCAAGCAGTTCGATGTGGAGATCGTCGTGTCGGGCACGGCGCGCGAGGCGGTCGAGGGCGCGGACGTGATCTGCACGATCACCGCGGCGCGCACGCCGGTGCTCGAGGGCGCGTGGCTCTCGCCGGGCGCGCACGTGAACGCGGTGGGCGCGTCGTTGCCGAACGCGCGCGAGCTCGACACCGCCGCCGTCGTGCGTTCGCGCCTGTTCGTGGATCGCCGCGAGTCCACGATGGCCGAGGCCGGCGATTTTCTCATTCCGCGCAGCGAACGCGCCATCACCGACGCTCACATCCTCGGCGAGCTCGGCGACCTTCTCGCCGGGAGCGTGAAGGGGCGTACGAACCGCGACGACATCACGCTCTTCAAGTCGCTCGGCCTCGCGGTGGAGGATGTCGCCGCTCTGCGATACATCCACGGCCAAGCCATTGCTGCCGGCGTCGGTACCCGCGTCGCGCTCGGCGGACTGCGCGAAGCCCAGTGATGCCCTTCGATCGCCAGCCACATCTGAAGGGCGCGCTCGTCGAGCTCAGGCCGCTGGTCGCGGGCGATTACGCCGAGCTCAGCGCCGCGTCCTCGGATCCGCTCATCTGGGAGCAGCACCCCGCCAAGGACCGATACAAGGAGGAAGTGTTCAAGGAATTCTTTGCCGACGCCCTGGCATCCGGAGGAGGTTTGATCGCGCTGGATGCAAAGGATGGCATGGTCATAGGGACGTCACGATTTCACGGATACGATGTGGTCCGGAGCGAAGTCGAAATCGGCTGGACGTTTCTTGTCAGGTCGCATTGGGGTGGCCGCTACAATGGCGAGATGAAAGCGCTGATGCTGCAGCACGCGTTCCAGTTCGTGCGCAGCGTGGTCTTCATCATCGGGCTGAACAATCTGCGCTCGCAAAAGGCGGTGGAGAAGATCGGCGGCGTGCGGGTCGCCAACAGGACGACCGAGAACGGCCGGGAAAGTGCGGCTTATGTGATCGCTCGTCCCTGACGGCTGTCCCCGCGCGCTGCCGACGGCTTATCGGACCGGATGGCCGGCTCGTTCCCAGCGGGATCGGTTAGTCGAGTTTCACGACCGTCGCGTTGTGGAACAGCTGGTTCTCGCCGATGATGAACGCGCCGATCGGGAAGCCGCCCTCGTGCGTGAAGATGAGTCTGACGCCGCTGGCGTCGGCGGGAAGGTCGAACCTTCGCTCGACGTCGATCGACTCTCCCGGCCCGACTCGCGAGTCGAGCGGCACCGTCGCCGATGCGGGATCGGCGTGGAATTTTCGCCCCCGGGAATCGACAAGGTAGACCGCCGCGTAGTTCTCGCCTTGCGTGATGCGTTTCGCGCGGCTCGAGATGCGCAGTTTCACGCTCCACGACTGGCCGGAGCCGGTCGTGGTCGGCTTCGCATCCGCGGCGCTGATGCACCAGTCGTCGAAGCACATGGTCTCGCCCACCTGATGGACCGGAGGCGTGGAGAAGAACGCCACGAGCAGGACAGCCGCGAAATACGCGCCGGCGCCGATGGCGAGACGGCGGAGGATCCGCAGCGCGCGCGGGCGCTGGCCCCGCAGTGCCGCCACCGCCGCCATGAGGAGCGCGGCGACGGTGGCCAGGAAGAGCAGGAGGAACAGCGGTTCGAAGATCGTCGTCATCGGCATAGTACTTTATATTGTAAAGTACTCGTCGACCGGCGTCAAGCGACGAGCGCCGGCGGCTACTCGCCCCAGATCGCGAGTTCGTTTCCCGCCGGATCGGTGAAGTGGAAGCGCCGCCCGCCCGGGAACGAGAAGATCGGCTTCACGATCCTGCCGCCCGCCTTCTCGACGCGCGCCTGCGCCTCCTCGAGCCTGCTCGCGTAGAGGATGACCAGCGGCGCGCCGCTCTTCGAGGTTTCCCCCGAGGCAATTCCGCCGGAAACGTTTGCATGCTCGAACGCCGCGTAGTCGGGACCCCAGTCCTGAAACGACCAGCCGAATGCGTCGCTGTAGAATTTCTTCGAGCTCGCGACGGCGTTCACGTGGAGCTCGATGTAGTCGATGCTGAAATCCGGCCGCTGCGGTTTCTTCTCCTCGCTCATGTTCGTCTCGCTCGTGAAGTGTGGTGTGTAGTAATCTGTCGCCTGCCTTCTGCCTTCTGCCATCTGTCAGTAGAAATCGTGACTGCGCGCGTGCTCCGCCCCCGCGCCCGACCCGAGCGCGACGAACTCCTCCGCCTTCAGGTTCACCACCGTCTGCTCGATCTGCAGCACGCCGCGCACGAGCAGCAGCGGCGTGCGCGAAATGAGCGGCGCCTGCTTCTCGAATCGCTGCGGCGTGATGACGACGTTCAGCATTCCCGTTTCATCCTCCAGCGTGAGGAACACGAATCCCTTCGCCGTGCCCGGGCGCTGCCGACAGATCACGAGTCCCGCCGCCGCGATGCGCGCGCCGTCCTTCTGTTTCGTGGCCTCGTGCGCGGTGAGCACGCCGTTCGGCAGGAGGAGTGCGCGCAGGTGGCGCATGGGATGGCCGTTCAACGAAAGGCCGGTCATCCGGTAATCCGCTTCGGTCATTTCCGGAGCGGAGAGCGGCGGCAGTCCCGCCGGAATCTTCGTTTCCGGAAAAAGTGCGAGCGGACCCGCGTCGCCGCGCACGCACTCGAGCACGCGCCACAGCGCCACGCGCCGCCGCCGCGCCGGCGGTTCGTCCGCCACGAACGCGTCGAACGCACCGGACTCGGCCATGAAGCGCAGCGCGCGTCGATCCAGCTGAGAGCGGTGCACCACGTCGCGAATCGACGTGAATGGACCGTCACTCAGCGCGCGCTCGATCTTGCCGCGCGCGTTGGAGCCGAGCCCGCGAATCGAGCGGAGGCCGAGTCGCACGAGCGGCGGTGTTCGTGGCGCGCTTCGTGCCGCGCTCTGTGGCGTGCTCTGCGGCGCGTTGCATACCTTGGATCGCTCGCCGTCCGATGCCGCGTCACGATGCACGGCGATCACGCCATCGTGCGGCACGACCACCGTGCCGTCCGCGCACTCGAGGGTGTGATCCCACGCCGACCGCGTCACGTCCACCGGCAGCACGCGCACGCCGTGCCGCTTGGCGTCCTCCACGAGCGTGCCCGCGGAGTAGAATCCCATCGGCTGCGCGTTGAGCATCGCGGCGAGGAACTCGGGCGCGTAGTAATGCCGGAGGTACGCGCTCGCATACACGATCAGCGCGAAGCTCGCCGCGTGCGACTCGGGGAAGCCGTAATCGGCAAACCCGTTTATCTGGTTGAAGATCCTCGTCGCCACTTCGTTCGAGATTCCGTTCGCGAGCATGCCGTCGAGCATTCGCTGGCGGATGCCTTCCATCTTCTCGCGGCTGCGCTTGTGGCCCATCGCCTTGCGCAGGAGATCCGCCTCGCCCGGCGTGAAGTTGGCCGCGACGATCGCGACCTGCATCCCCTGTTCCTGGAAGAGCGGAACGCCGAGCGTGCGCTTGAGCACCGGCTCGAGCATCGGGTGCGGATAGGTGACGGGCTCCTCGCCATTCTTGCGGCGCAGGTATGGATGGACCATCTCGCCCTGGATCGGGCCCGGGCGGATGAGCGCGACTTCCACCACGAGGTCGTAAAAACAGCGCGGCTTGAGGCGGGGCAGGGTGTTCATCTGCGCGCGGCTCTCCACCTGGAACACGCCGACCGTATCCGCCCGGCAGAGGTCGTCGTACACGGCTTGATCCTTGAAATCGAGCTGGCCGAGGTCGATCGACACGCCGCGCGTGGCGCGGATGTATTTCAGACAATCCTGCACGGCGGTGAGCATGCCGAGCCCGAGCAGGTCGATCTTCACGAGCCCGACGGGATCGAGATCGTCCTTCTCCCATTGAATGACGGTGCGCTCGTCCATGGAGGCGGGCTCGATCGGGACGACCGTGGAGAGCGGCTCCTTGGTGAGCACGAATCCGCCGACATGAATGCCGCGATGCCGCGGCGCCTCGTGCAATCCATGCACGATCTCGGCCAGCCTGATCACGCGCGGGTCTTTGGGGTCGAGCCCGGCACGCGTGAGGAGTGAGTCGGCTTGCTGTTCGGGGGCTGGGGCGGTCGGGTGTGCCATGCCTCCATTTCCGCGACCCTCTCGGACCGCTGCGCGGTCCTGCGGCCGGGTCTCGGAAATGGAGGCATGGCCCGCCCTCCCTTGTGCGGGCATCGTGGCGGTGGACGTGCTGCTCTCCTTTGCTTTCATCCACTCGGCGCGAGACTTGGCTCGCTCTTCGCGCATGCGATTCACGGCGTGCGTGCCTTTCATCATGTCCATCCCGAGCACGTCCGCGATTCGTCGCGCTTCCAGGTCTTTGGAGTATCCCGCCGGCCCGTTCGCATCCGCCCGCTCCGGCGCAAAGGGATCGGCTTCCGGCTTCCGGCTTCCGGCTTCCGGCTCTGCGCGCAGCGCAGCGGCCGTCGCCTTCGCCGAGAAACGATCGCTGAACATCGCCAGCGCGCCGGCTTGCTCGGGCGAAAAGCCGAGCACGCGCGCCGCGTCGCGCACGGCGCTTCGCCCACGCCAGGTGATGTGCTCGCAGACCATCGCGGCGTGTTCGCGGCCGTAGCGTTCGTACACGTACTGCAGGACGCGTTCGCGGTCGCGGTGCGCGAAATCGATGTCGATGTCGGGGGCTTCCTTGCGTTCTTCACTCAGGAATCGCTCGAACAGCAGCTCGAGCTTGATCGGATCCACCGCGGTGATGCCCAGCACGTAGCACACAGCGCTGTTGGCGGCGGAGCCGCGGCCCTGGCAGAGGACGCCGTCACGGCGCGCGAAGCGGACGATGTCCCAGACGATCAGGAAATAGCCGGCGAGCCCGAGTTTGCCGATCAGGGTGAGTTCGTGCGTGAGTTGCGCGTCGTGTTTCGCGGTGCGCCGCCATCCCCAGCGTTCGCGCGCGCCCTGTTCCACCAACTGCGCGAGATAGTCGTCCTCGCTCACGCCGTCGGGGAGCGGAAAGCTCGGCAGCGTGGGCTTGAGATCGGCGAGACGAAAGGTGCAGCGCTCGGCCACCGCGAGCGTCGCGCGCAAACCCTCCTCGCGGCCCTGCCAGCGCCGCGCCATCTGCGCCGCGCCCTTGAGATACCACTCGCCGTTGGGACGGAGCCGCGTGCCCATTTCATCGAGGGTCGCGCCGTGTTTCAGCGCGCAGAGCACGTCGTGCGCGAGCCGCCCCGCGGGATCGGCGTAGCGCACGTCGTTCGCGACAACCCACGGAATGCCGAGCGCGTGCGCGATCTCGATCAGCGCCGTCGTCGTCGCGCGCTCCTCGGGCAGCGAGTGGTCCCAGCACTCGATGGCGACCCGGCGGTCGAACATGTCGATGAGCGCCGCCGTCGCCTCGCACGCCGCATCGTGCTCGCCGCGGGCCGCGAGCTGCGCCACCCACCCGCGCGGCGAGCCGGTGAGCGCGAAGAGGCCGTTGGTGTGGCGGGCGAGAGTGTCCAACGACACGCGCGGTACTCCACGCGGATGATCGAGCCGCGCTCTGGTTATGAGCGTGCTCAGATTGCCGTAACCCTCGCGATTTTCTGCGAGTAAAACTATTTGAGAGTGATTGGACGGCAGACGGCGGACGGCGGACGGCGGCTGGGAGGGCAGACGGCGGATGGCAGCATGCAACTGCCGGCTGTCGTCCGCCGTCCCAGCCGCCGTCCGCCGTCCGCCGTCTGTCGTCTGCTCAATCGTCAGTTCAACCCCAATGATCCCCTTCAGTCCCGCCGTGGCCGCAGCGGTCGAGAATCGCACCGCGCCGCCGAGGTCGTCGCGGTCGGTGAGGGCCAGCGCCGGCATTCCCAATCGCACGGCGCGCGCGACCAACTGCTCGGGGTGCGCGGCGCCGTCGAGCAGGGAGAAGGTGGAGTGGCAGTGCAGTTCAGCGTACATTCGCCCCATGCCCAAACCAACCGTCATCCGCCGTCCGCCGTCCAAACTGCCGTCTGCCGTCTGCCTTCCGCCGTCCGCACCGCCGGTTTCCCGACGCGATGCGCTCGCGACGATCGCTGCGGGCGCGTTGGCTATCGCCATTGCGCCGGCGGTGCTGCGAAACAGGTATCGAATCTTCGCAGCGTCGCCCGTCGAGTACTCCGCGCGCGCCGTGCGCCTCGTCGAGCGCACCGTCGTCATCGACATGCTCAACCAGTTCCGCTTTGCCGATTACGCCGAACATCCGCCCAAGAGCGAACTCTGGCTGCGCGCGCCGCGGTCGTTCACGACGGCGGACTTCCAGCAGTACCGCACCTCGGGCATTCGCGTCTTCGCGCTCGGGCAGAGCGCGGCCAGCTATGAATCGGGCGTCCGCTTCTACGCCGACTGGAACGGCTTCATCGCCGGCTATACCGACTGGTTCACGCGCATCGAGAGCGCGGGCGACTTCGAGCGGCTGAAGAAATCGAACAAGGTGGGGATCATGCTCACCTTCCAGAACTCCGATCATTTCCGCACGCCGGACGACGTCAACACCTTCCACACGCTCGGCCAGCGTCTCTCGCAGCTCACCTACAACGCCACGAACAAGCTCGGCTCGGGTTTTCTCGCCGATACCGACGTGGGGCTCACCCCCTTCGGCGCCGAGATCGTCGCGCGCATGAACGCGGTGGGGATGGCCGTCGATCTCTCGCACTGCGGCGACCGCACCACGCTCGACGGAATCGCCGCGACGAAAAAGCCCGCGCTCTTCTCGCACGCGGCCTGCCGCGCGCTCGTGCCGGGGCACATGCGCTGCAAGACGGACGAGATGATCACCAGCATGGCGAAGACCGGCGGCGTGATGGGGATCCCGATGATCCGCTTCATGATCAAGATCGACGAGCCCGTCACGCAGGAGCACGTGCTCGATCATTTCGATCACGTCGCGAAGCTCGTGGGCGTCGAGCACGTGGGTGTCGGCGGCGATCTCGATCTCGTCGGCAACCCGAACCCGGTGAATGCCCCCGACGGCGGTGGCAGGCCCACCAACCAGCACAACTTCGACCGCTACCGCCTCCACGAGGACACCGACGGCCGCATCACGATTCGCGGGCTCGATCATCCGAAGAGGATCTATGATCTGACCGAGGGGTTGATCCGAAGGAAATACAGTGATGCGGATATCCAATTGATTCTGGGGGGCAATTGGATTCGTGCGCTTAAGGAGATCTGGATTTAGACGGCAGACGGCGGACGGCGGACGGCGGCTGGGACGACAGACGGCGGACGACAGCAACTGCCGTCTGCCCTCCGTTGTCCCAGCTGTCGTCCGCCGTCCGCCGTCTGCCGTCCGCCCCTCAGTCATACCACCCCTGAAGGCGCCAGCCGCCTGTATCGCGGTACAAAAGAAAATCGCGCGCCAGTTCGTCACTCTCACATCTCCAGTATTCCCGCGCATAAGAATCCTTCCACCAATCCCCCGACAGCCGCTCCGGCCCGCGTGCGCACGTGATCACCACGCGCCGTCCGCGCCACCAGAGAATGCGCGGCATGCCGCGCGGCGCGTCGACATCGACTTGTTCGGGCGTGTCGAGCAAACGTGAACTGACCGCCGTCTGCTGTCCGTTGTCCAAACTGTCGTCCGCCGTCTGTCGTCTGCCGTCCGCCAAGCTGCCGTCCGCCGTCTGCCGTCTGTCGTCCGTCACTTCCACCCACGCGCCACACTTTTCCGGCCGGTATTCATCGCACGCGATTGGCCTCACCACGCTCCCCGCGCCGAGCGTTGCACGTAACCGTTCAAAGGCGGCGTCAGCCGCGGCGGGATCTCTCCACGCAGCGGCGAGCAGGTCGCCCTGCTCGGCGCCGAGCGGTGCGGTGGCGGTGACGGTCACGGTGACGGCGCTCACGGGCGCGGTGAGCGTCCACTGGTCGAGCATCGCGCGGCAGCGTTCGAAGAGCGGCGCGACGCGCGCGACCGGTTTTGCCGGCCGCACTTCGCGCGTGACGGTGTGCACCAATTCTCCCCTCACTCGTTGCCCGTCGCTGCTGACGGTGCCGGCGGGAATCGCGCTGCGCGCGTCGTCGAGCGTGAGCGTGATGGCGATGGCGGCCGCGGCGCGTCCGTCGTGCACGAGCGCGTCCACGAGCTGGCCGAGCGCGGCGCGGACGATGAAGAGCACCGGTTCCATCGTTGCGGCGCTCATCGCGAGCTCGGTGCTCACGAAGCGCGCGGCGTCGGTGCGCGCGAGCACGGGGCGGCGCGGGTCGTCGCCGTTGGCGAGTCGCCAGCTCTCGAGTCCTTCGGCGCCCCAGCGGCGCTCGACCTCGCCGGGGTCGAGTGCGGCGAGTGCGCCGGCGGTGCGCAGGCCGAGTGAGACGAGCGATTCGCGGAACTCTTCGTCCATGGAAACGAGCGAGAGCGGTGCGCACGCGAGGTATGCGGCGCAGCCGCCGGGCGGCACGATGCGCGGCTGATTGTTTGATGAGGAGTCGCGATTGCCGGACCAGGTTGCCGTGCGCGCGGCGACGCACGAGTCGGCGACGCCGACGCGCGCATTCGGATGCCACGCGTTCGCGAGTGCGAGCAGCGTGCGCGCGAGCAAAGGCTCGCCGCCCATGGTTTCGAATCCGCCGGCGCCGATCCACCAGGTGCCGGGCGTGTCGTGCATCGGGCTCACCTGCGGGCTCGCGGAGAGGAACGCGGCGGAGGCGCGCGCGAGCTCGCGGGCGATCACCGTGTCATTCCACGCGAGCACTTCGAGCGCGGCGCATCGCGACTTGGCTTCGGGCACCGACATCCCCGTGCGGACGTGCATCTTCGCCGCGGCCGAGGTCACCGCGCGGAGCACCGGCCGTTTCCCGTGTACCAGCGCGATCGGCAGCGTGTCCCAGTGGGGCCCCAAGTGGGGCGATGCGCTGCGTCCTGACCACACCGCGCCTATCGGGAACCTCGGAATTCGTACGCACGCGACGCGCCACTTCGATGTCACGGTCAACTTCTCCCAGGGAAAAAACTTTCACGGTTTGGTATGGAGCGCCCTTCTCGATCACGACGGTGACGCTGCGCGCGCTGGTGGCCGGCGCGTCGTCTTCTTTTTTCGGGAACGTTCTTCGTCGTGTGACGGCGGCTGGCTTCGTCTCTTTTGCGACGCGCAATCGCAACGAGCCGGCGAGCTCGGAAGTTTTGGAGTCGTCGCCGAGCACGAGGAGCGCGGCGTCGGATTCGCGTGCGAGTCGGGTGAGGCGGACGGCGACGGCGCGCGTGAGCATCGGCGCGCCGTCGAGGACGACGAGCGAGAACGCGCCGCTGCGCAGGAGGACGTCGGCGCACCATGCGCCGCGCGTGGGGTTGTCGGGGCGCACGACCCAGAGCCCGTCCTGGTTTCCGTTCGCGCTGACGTGCGCCCAGTCGCGCGGTGCGAGCGTGCGGGTGGCGTCGATGTACGCGACCGCGCCGCCGTCCTTCACGGTGCGTTCCGCGATCCGGCGGACGAGCGTGGTTTTACCGGAGCCCGGGAGTCCGACGAGCTCGGTGAGGCGGCCGCGGGGGAGGCCGTGGTTGGGGAGCGCGGCATCGAGTGCGGCAACGCCGGTAGTGAGGCCGGGGGTGCCCGGGCTCGTGCCGGCGATGATTTCGGAGAGGTGCTGGCGGAGCAGTGCCAGTGACATAGGGCGATGCGGGATGCGGGATTTCGACCCGATGCGGAGTGCGGAAGAGGAATGCGGGGCGAAATCCGATGTCTTTATATACCGAACAAATACCGAAGCGCAAGGGCGTAAGGAATTGGCACTCCTCGACAGTTAGGAGCCGTGGTTGGCGTGGAGCGACGGTCTTCCTAAAAGAGCGAGAATGTCTATAAAAACGGACACGTCTTCATGAATACTCGAACTTGCCACCCGAACTCGAATGCTCGCGTTCCCTGGTCGCCGTTTTCAGTGTGTTAGCGCCGGTACACCTCACGTCGATTCCCGATCCGCACCACGGTCACGATCAGGTCCGAATCGACGATTTCATAGAGGATCCGGTAGTTGCCCTGCCGCACGCGGTACTTGTCTTCTCCGCTGAGCTTCTCGGCGCCAACCGGTCGCGGGTTCTCGGTGAGGGTCCAGATCTTCGCGACCATTCGCCGGCGATCCTTCGTCGGCACACGCTCGAGCTCCTTGGCGGCCGACTTGGTCATCAGGACGCTATAGCTTGCCACGCTTCTTCAGATCGCGGACGACAGACTCGAACTTCAGGCGGGGCTCGTTGGCGCGCTCGTGGAACGCGGCCAGATCGTCCGCATCTTCCGCGAGACTGCGCCGCACGGCCGCGTTCACGAGTGCGGAAATACTCGCGTCAGTCTCGGCGGACTTGAGGCGCAGGGCGCGGTGCAGCGGCGCCTCGAGATAGACGGTGGCGCGTTTGGTGGTTGGCATGCCTTCAGTATAGCGTCGTGACGTTATAGCATCAAATGGTCACGGTTGCGCGGCTGACGTCATCCCTGAATAGTCAGGCAACGCAAAACGAGAGTCTGGCCGGAGGCGAAAACGGGACCCAGGCTCTCACTGCGCCGTGCGCAAGCCCTCGTGGAGAACGACGACGGGAGATCCCCCGTCACGCATTGCCGGCACGCGCAATGCGTGTCGTCACCGAAAGCTGTCCCACATGACGCATCGCGTGCTCCGCCCCGTGCACGAGGCAGCCGATGACGGTCGAAGGGAGCTGCGTCCGCCCCACGCCCCGAAAATCGCCGAGCGTCGCGACGTCGATCGTGCGGAGCTCGGCCACGGCGGCCTCGACCCGTGCGTTCAGCGCATCGAGTACCGTCGCGACGTCGGCGGCGGAGAGTGGCTCGCCTTCCGCGCGAAGCGCCGCGAACTGATCGGCACTCAACGCGCCGCCGCGGGCGTACGTGAAGAGGCGATCGATGACTCCCGTGATGTGCCGCACGTGAAACGCCGCCGATGCCACGCCGGCGGGCCGGGCATTCCACTCGGGCTGCGTCAGGTTCTCGACGAGTTCGCCGACGCTTTCGCGAACCTGGAGGAGGATGTGCGCCACCGGTTGCAGGACGGCGGGGATGCCGTCCACGGGACCTCGCTGCCACCACTCGGTATTCGCCATGGTTGCCTAGTCTTTACCGTTGTCCAGGATTCCGAACTCCGCGACTCCACCGTCGTCTGACATAACCAGCCAGATCCTCGATCCGACGTGCGCCTCGAACAATGCGCGTCCCTCGTGAAGCGGTCGCTCGCCACCGTCGGTCAGGCTCAGGTATATCGTCCCGTCGCGAATGCGAAGCGTGCCGTCCAAAGCCGGGTGACCGCGTGCTCCTCTAACCCGAAAGTCACGAACGTCGAACTGTCGAGCAACACTCCTCCCGACGACCTGCACCTCGAGACCGGCGAGTTTGTAGAAGCGGACGCTACTCGAGATGAGCTCCGTTCTCCCTGTCGAGCCGTCGAGGAACACGTGAATCCCGGGCTCGCTCCCCTCGATGACGACGACACCACGCAGTGTGTCGGGCCCAAAGCCTGAGGAAAGATTGCTCGAGCGCGAACGAGGTTGACACGCCGCGAAGACGGCCACGCCAAGCGCCAGCGCGATCCTCACCGAGTTCTCGATATCGCGATTCGTAGAGTCGAAGACGCACTTCCGATCCCACCATATCCCACGAGTCCGATCGTCTGCCCGCCGGACGTCGTGCCCGAAATCTGATAGAGATCGAAGCCGCCCCCGACCACACGAGAGTTGTCGTGCGTGAACGATGAATTCGTGAACGTCCACGCCAGGAACGAAGGGACTGGAGCGAACGACGACGGGAAATCGGACGCCATCCCCGCGTAGATGTTCGGCGTGTTCCAGGTCGGGAATTGCAGGTCGCTGTTCGCCAGGAAGGTGGAGTTGTCATCCCAGACCTGAGACAAGGACCAGAGACCGTACATCTCATCCGCACCGTGTCCAGCGAGAGCGGCAAGCGTCGTAAGTCCGGTCGTCTGTGCCTGCGTGATGCCTCGCAGGAACACAGCCTCACCCGCACCATACCGATCGAGAGCCCAACGCACGAATGACCAGGTCTCCGCGTAGAAACGGAAATCGGAGTCGTTCACCCTTCCGAACATCGAGTAGCTGCTCGGCGCCGACAGCACCTGCCATAGCGTCGAGTAATGATTGAACATGCCGTATGGCGCACCAGAGCACGCCGGCGTCGAGGGCCGTACGTCGCAAAAAAGGGTGTTGGCGTATGTCGCGTCTCCCTTCCACGACGAGTGGTAGATGTTGTTCCGAAGCCACATCTCCTCGGCCATGCGCGCCATCCCCTCTTCCAGCCAGGATTCCTCGAAACTCGGTGCATTGTTGATCAGTCGGGCGCCGAAGGACGCGATGTGCTTTACCTCGTGCACGACCGTCGTACGCATCGTTCGCATCCACTCGCCCGGAGTGTCGGCCGAGAAGCCGGTGCCGGCGACGGTCGGAACGACGCCATAGAAGAGTTCGCCAAAATTGCTGATCGTATTGGACGTAGTATCACGCTGGAGGAAATCACAGGATGTGACGAACCCTGCAAGCCCGGTTGGAATGCGCGGCGTGAACACCATGGAGAGATGTTGGTCCGCGTCGGTGAACGCATCCGTCGCCAACGGGTCACCGAAATACGTCGAGTCGCTGTGATACATTGTCGCATCGAATTCCTGGCCCATCTGCACGAAGTAGCTGTCCATAGTCCCCGCAAGCGGTGCTGCGGCATCCTCGTACACAAGTGACTTGCTGCCGGCGTACACGAGCCGCGCCGTGATCTCGATGAAAGAGGTGCAGTTTCCACCACCGTTCACCGAAACGGTAAATTGGTTGACTCGAAATTTCCTCGTACTGCCGACGGACGGAATCACGGTTCTCGATGGCGAGGACGGAAGCCGGTTTCGGACGGCCGCACCGACGGCCATCCTCGCCCGGAAAGCATTTCGCGCAGCGGGATACAGAGCCTCGTTGGCCGCCATCACCCGCGCGTGTGCACTCTCGCTGAATTTCGGAATAGCGGAGACGGTCGGCGACGAACCGAACGACGGGGCCTGAGCTCTCATCGCGCTGAACACGCTGCTCAACCGCGCGCGCGTCGCGGCCGCCCCGGCGACGCTCGCAGTGTCGCCCCGCAGCCGGAACGGAAACGTCGCGGTGGGCGACTGGGCGATACTGAACAGAGTCAGCGTGTAGCCCGACGTGCCGGAAGGCAGCTCGGTGCAGTAGAGGTCTGCTGCGGAAGTCAGGACGAGCGATCCGCCAACCGCCAGAGTCTTGAGCGCGCCGACTCTCAGGCTCGAGGTTCCCTGCGCGGAGGAGCCGAGTGCGGTCACCTTCACGGTCGTTTGATGGATCGGCCGGCATGGCAGCTGCAACGGAACGGCGAAGGTGAGCTGACTGGCTGTCGCAATGAACACGGTCGCGGCAACACCTTCGATTGTGATTGCGTTCGCGGAAGCGGTTGGCGAGAAACCACTGCCGTTGACCGTCGCCACGATGCCGGGAGTCAGGAGCGCCGGCGTGATGGAACTCACGGCGATTGCAGACGCGGCCACTGTGATGGCCGCGGTACCCGTCTTCCCTTCGCTGGTCGCCGTAATCGTCGCGCTCCCGACGGCGACCGCCGTCAACAGTCCGCTCGACGATACAGAAACCTTCGTCAGGTCGGACGTCGTCCACACGGTCACTCGACCGGTCAGGACGTTACCGCCCGCGTCGCGCAACGTCGCCGTGAGTTGCTGCGTGCCTCCGACGCCCATGTTGTCGACTGCCGGCGCAACGGCAACGGTCGCCACCGGCGGAAGAGAGACGGTGATCACCGCCGACCCCTTCTTGCCTTCGCTTGTCGCGGTTATCGTGGCGCTTCCAGCTGCGATGGCGGTCGCGAGTCCCGCACCGCTCACCGTGACCTTCGTCGAGTCCGACGTGCTCCACGTGACAACACGACCCGTGAGGACATTGTTGTTGGCATCGAACGTCGTCGCCGAAAGTTGCTGAGTGGCACCGATGGCGAGTGTCTGGCCGGCGGGCGCGACCGTGACGCTCGACACCGGAATCGGAATGACGGTGACGAGTTGCAGGCCCTGCTTTCCACCAGACAAGCCGACGATCTGCGCCTGGCCGGGAGCGATGCCACTCACCAGACCGTTCGCGCTCACCGTCGCGACACCGGTGGAATTGGATGACCACACAACGGCACCGAGCGCAATGGACGCATCGTTCTGATCGAGGCCCGACGCACTCGCATTGGAAGTCTGCCCGACTTGGATCGTCGCGAGCGAGAGCGAAATCGTCACAGTGCTGAGAACCGGCGTCGGCACGGTCGGCGTCGAGTCCTTGCTTCCACCGCCGCTGCACGCGCCAAGAAGAATTCCGAGCACGACGAGCCTGCGCGAGGACTGACCGAGAGGTATCGCGGAAGTTGCAGACGTCATTCGGCACCTCTGTACCGTCGAGGAATCCTTCTCGGTGCACGCGATATACTCGACGCACAAAGGGGCGCGTCCCGTCCTGGAGCTGCCCCTGTCTTCCGAACCTACCGTGATCGGCTCAGTTCGCCAGCGTGCCGAACGTAATCAGGCCACGCAACTCAAGGCGCCTTGGCCGCCGTCGCGCTGCCGGAAACGTGTTCCTTGAGCACCAGATACACGAGCGGCGCTCCACCGATCGGGCGTATCACGTGCGGCACTCCCGCGGGGATTCTCACCACCACTCCCGGCGCGAGCTCGAGCGTCGTCGGCCTCCGCGTGCCGTTCGGGCTCGCTCGCATCCCGCTGAGCGTTGATGATGTACTGTGCGCGGCCATCGAGCGATTTCGGCAGGATCGCGCCGCGCGAATCGGCAGCCATGTAGTTGAGTATGGTTTGATGTTCATCACCTAGTCGACCCTCAGTGCGATCATGGGATCGACGCGCGTGGCGCGGCGCGCCGGGAGATAGCTCGCGATAAGCACGACGCTCGTGAGCAGCAACGCCGAGCCAACAAAGACCACTGGGTCGGTCGGACTCGTTCCGTACAACATCGCGCGGATCGCCTTCGAGAGTGCGAACGCGCCGGCCAGCCCGAACACGATTCCAACGGCGGCGAGCGAAAGTCCGCGTCGCGTGACGAGCAGCAAGACGCTTTTCGGTTCAGCTCCGAGCGCCATGCGAATTCCTATCTCGCGGGTTCGCTGCGCAACCGAGTACGCCACGAGGCCGTGGATGCCGAGCGTCGCGAGCAGGAGCGCGACGGCGGCAAACGCAACCAGCGCGCGCGTCGTCACCTTCTCCTCGGCCAGTTGCCGGTCGATTCCCATCTTCTGCGCGGTGCCGTACATCGCGCGAAGGAGCGGCTTTCCCTGCAGCGAATTGAGTTCGCGGCGCAGCGCCGGGAGCGTCACCTCCGGATCACTCGCTGTTCGCACGAGAAACTGTGTCCCGAAGCCGGCCTTTGCGCCGGTCGGCCTCATCAAAGTCATCGGCGGCGGTCCAAGCACCCGCCCGAATCGTGGATTCCCCGCGACGCCGACCACAGTAACCATCAGTGGTTCCACCTTTACAGTGTCGCCCCTGCGTCTCATCGGGGGCGGAACGACTACCTGCTTGCCCAGTGGATCCTGCCCAGGCCAGAAGAGTTTCGCCGCAGAGCTGCTGACGAGCGCAACCGGTGCGGCCGACGCGTAGTCGGCATCGGTAAAATCCCGCCCGAGGATGATCGGAATCCGGAGATTCCTGAGGAATCCCGGGCTGATTGCGACATCTTGATGATCAAAGATGGTCTTGCCGGCTTTCCCGGGTGCGCCCGTGGGATAGAATCCGTCGTTGCCGAAAAACTCGAATTCGGAGACCGACGCCACTCCGGGAATTCGACCAAGCTGGAACAGCACGTCCTCGCGGAACTGAACCGATCTCCCTCCCGCGGGTCGCTGCAGCATCGGAAACCAGATGACGTTCTTGGGATCGAAACCGAATCCCTGCTTCTCGAGCCGCAACAGTTCCTTGCCGAGAACACCGGCCCCGGTGAGCAGCGTCAGCGCCGCGCCTACTTGCGCCACGAGAAGCGCACCCTGCACCCTGGTGCGCGCACGCCCCGCCGACGCCTTCGGCGATTCGCTTCGCTCGGCCGTGCCGCCTGCGCGAACCAATGAGAGAACGGGAATGAAACCGGTGCCGAGCGCGACGATCGTCGTGAGCGCCAGCGCGAAAGCGAGCACGCGCCAGTCGAGCACCGGCACGATGCCGTAGTCTCTGAGCGCTCCGACCGAGCCCGCGAGCCCGATCCCCCAGCGTGCGAGTGCCACTCCGATCGTTCCACCCATGAGCGCGATGCATCCGCCCTCGACGATCAGTTGCTGGGCCAGGCGCGCGCGAGATGCGCCGAGCGCGCTGCGCACGACCATCTCGTGATCGCGTGAGGCCGATCGCGCGAGAAGAAGATTTCCGACGTTGATCATCGCGATGATCAGCACGAAGAACACCACGGCCAGTCGAACGGCGCGTCCTTCGGCGCTGTCGATCGTGAAGAAATCCCCCGACGATCTCTCCCGAAGCGATTCTCGCAATCCCGTGGCACGAACTCCGGGAGGCTGGCTCGAGCCGGCGGGCGGGGGGATGTTTCGTGTGACCGCGCGCAGTTCCGCGACCGCGGCGTCAACGGTCTTGCCCTCGGCAAGCCGAGCCAGGACGATTCCCCAAGTGTCCGACCCCGATCGGTTCGCCGTCCAGCCGTTCACGGCGGCCGGGTAGTCCACCTGCTCGGGCATCACGCCGATGACGGTGTACGTCTCGTGTGGTGCCGCCGGCGCATCCGATGTGTCGAGTTCCATCCGCTGGCCGATCACGCGTCGATCCGATCCGAAACGGTCGTGCCACAGCGTATAGGACAGTACTATCACTCCGGGCGCATCGGGATTCGTATCGCTCGGCGCGATCGTGCGGCCGATGATTGGCGTCGCGCCGAGCATCGCGAAGAAATCGGGCCCGACGGTGGGAACTACGAGAAGCTCCGTTTCATCATCGTGCAACCAGAGCAGCTCGTTGCGGCCCACTCGCGACATCGCGCTGAATGCGTGCCCGGCACTCATCCAGATCGCGGTTGTCGCGGCCGGCGCGGGACTCGCGTTGACCGTCTCCGGCCCACTTGGATTCGGTCTACTGGCGATCGTTTGCTCGATCACGAACAACCGATCCGCATGCGGATACGGCAGCCCCCGAATGTCCGCCGCGTCCACAACTGCGTACATCGTCACTGTCGCCCCGATGCCGATCGCGAGCGACAGCGTCGCAACGGCCGTAAATCCGCGCGCTTCGCGCAGTTTCCGAAAGGCGTACCGAAAATCGAGCATCATCGACTCGAGCCACACCCATCCCCACATCTCGCGCGTCGTCGCGCGCACCACCTCACGATTCCCGAACTCGCGCCTCGCGGCAGCAGTCGCCTTCTCGATCGACTCTCCCCGCGCCACGCGCTCCTGAATCGCCATCGCCAGATGGCTCTCCATCTCCTCGGCGAGCTCGTCCTCGCGCCGCTCGAACTTCCACCAGGGGAGTTTCATCTGTCGCTCTCCCCCACCGGCGGCTTCGCCATGCTCGCGATCGCGTCCGAAAACTTCGCAAACCACGATTGCTCCGCCGCGAGCTGCTTCTTGCCCGCGGGCGTCAACCGATAAACGCGAACACGCTGATTGTTCTCCGACACCTCCCAGTCGGCGGCGATGAACTTCTTCCGCTCCAGCCGGTGCAGGGCGGGGTACAACGACCCCGTCTCCACCTGCAGCGCCTGCTGCGAGTTCGCCTGGATCATCCGCGCGATGCCGTAGCCGTGCTGCGGGCCCCAGCGCAGGGTCTGGAGGACGAGGAGATCGAGAGTGCCCTGCAGCATCTCGATGCGGTTCTGGTGCGCGGGCTTCTTGGGCATGGCCGGACACACGGAGGGTGTAGAGAGCCTACAGGCTTGGCTGTAGTCTGCCTACACCCTCGTGGACTGTCAAGTCATCGCGGTCTCGCTGGCCTGAAGGATGCCCTCCACGGAACCGGCGCGACCCGCGATCACGCGCCTCAGTGAATCAGCCGGTAGCGAACGGTGACCGAGGTGTTGATCGCGATTTCCGGCGGCATGGTCTGCTGCGTGAACCGGTTGTCGAAGCTGAGCGTGTTCTGCCCCTGAAAGCCGGGGTTGCCGCCGCTCGTCGACACGTCGACGAGCGCCCCAAGGTGCGCTCCCAGCGCTTGGGCGATCGCTTCCGCATCCATCCTGGCCGAAGCAAGCGCCTCGGCGATCCGCGCGCGTCGCGCGGAGTCCGCAACCGACGACTCGAACGTGAGTGCCGAACTGCTCGCTGCACCAGCGCTCAACGCCGTCGCGACGACGTTCGCGACCTCCGCCGGACGGATGAGCTGCACGCGAATGACCGAGCGCGCGATGTTGGACGCAGGCGAGGCGACACCGGGAAACCCGTTCGGAAGTGGCGTTGCACCCACCGCATAGGCGATCGGCGCATCAACCTCCAGGCGGGAACCAAATCCCTTGAGCGCCGCCGAGACCGCCTTCAACTTCGTCTCCACTCTGGCGACCGCATCGGGCGCCGTCTCCGCGGTTCCCTCGACGACGACGTACAACGACGCTCGATCGGCAAGGATGCGGGAATTTCGCGAGGCGGTAACCGTAATGACGCTGTCGCGAAAGGCTTGAACGACCTGCGCCTGCATCGACAGCGGAACCAGCGTGAGGACGAGCAGTCTTAGGCGCATGGCAACCTGAAATGGGAGGGAGTTCATCAACGCTCGCGGCGCATCCAAGACTGTGTGCAACAGCAACAGAAGTCAAAGAGCCCTCGACCAAATCACGCCACCCGCTAAACGGCACCACGCGTAGCCGCGCATCGCGTCGAATGCCATGTTTGTCGGCGACGCCGGGGCACCCGCACGCCTCCGCTTGAAAGCGCGTCGCCCCTTTCCCGTGGATGAGGTCGCATGATGCTTCACCGCCCGCTCGCACTCACGTCACTGCTCCTCTTGTTCGCCGCGGACAGTGCCGCGCCACGCAACGAGTCGATCGCGGGCGAACACGCGTCGACGGCTCGAGCCGCATCCCCAGTGCTCACCGCGATGCAACTGGAGCTCGCGCGCTCGATGACGACATTGAAGACAGGCCCGCTCCCTACCTACTTCCTGAGCTACGAGATCACCGAGCGGCACTCCGTCTCGGTGCAAGGCGCCTTCGGCACGCTCAACTCGAGCAACGAGTCGCGAAACCGGTCGCTCGGCGTCGACCTTCGCGTGGGCTCGAGCCGCTTCGACAACACGCATCCGATACGCGGCGGCATGCCGTCGTTCGACTTCTCCGATACGTTCTCCTCGGCGCCGGTGCCGATCGAGGATGATGCGACCGCGATCCGCCGTGTCCTCTGGCATCAGACCAACAGCAAGTACAAGCAGGCGGTGGAGAAGTACACACGCGCCAAGGCGAACACGCAAACCCGGGTCGCCGCGGAAGATTCGTCGGCGGATTTCTCGCCCGAACCTGCCGTGACCGCGACGGAGGCGCCCGCGAACATCGCCATCGACCGCCGACTGTGGGAGCAGAAGATCCGAAAGTACACTGCTCCGTTCGCGCGCGAGGGAGACATCTACGACGGCGATGCCAGCTTCTCGGCCGAAGGCGACACGCGCTGGTACGTGAACAGCGACGGCTCCGCGCTGCAGACCACGTCGGTCTACTATCGCCTCTTCATCTCGGCGTCGTCGAAAGCCACCGACGGCATGGTGCTGCCGCGATACGAGTCGTTCACGGCGACCACGCCGGGCGGGCTTCCGGACGACGCCGCAGTGCTCAAGGCCGTCGATCGCATGATCGTCGACCTGCACGCCTTGAAGAACGCACCGGTGATCGAAGCATCCACGGCGCCGGCCATTCTCTCGGGTCGCTCCAGCGGCGTGTTCTTCCACGAGGTGTTCGGCCACCGCGTGGAAGGACACCGGCAGAAGGACGAGAAGGAAGGGCAGACGTTCAAGCGGAAGGTCGGCGAAAGCGTCCTGCCGGCTACGTTCTCCGTCTACTTCGATCCCACGCAGCGTCGCCTGGGCAACGTCGAGCTCGCGGGCTACTACGCGTACGACGATGAGGGCGTGAAGGCATCGCGGATCAACGTCGTGGAGAACGGTGTGTTCAAGCGCTTCCTGATGTCGCGCTCACCCATCGAGGGGTTCGACCACTCGAACGGCCATGGCCGCAACCAGCCGGGATTCACTCCGGTGGCGCGGCAGTCGAACCTCGTGGTCACCTCGTCGGCACCGGTGCCGCACGATTCGCTCAAGAAGCTGTTGATCGGCCTGATCAAGGAACAGCACAAACCGTACGGCCTCATCTTCGACGACATCGAGGGCGGCTTCACGCTCACGCAACGCACGATCCCGAACGCATTCAACGTGCTGCCGATCATGGTCTACCGTGTGTTCCCCGATGGCAGGGAAGAGCTCGTGCGCGGCGTCGACTTCGTCGGCACGCCGCTCACCGTGTTCAGCCGCATCGTTGCCGCGGACAACGACACGCGCGTGTTCAACGGCGTGTGCGGCGCCGAGTCCGGATGGGTGCCCGTGTCGGCGTCATCGCCGGCAATCCTGATCTCGCAGGTCGAGGTGCAACGCAAGGAGAAGTCGCAGGAACAGCCGCCCATCCTGCCGGTGCCGAGGGTGCAGCCATGACCCGTGCACGGATGAACGGCCTGTGCGTGGCCGGAGCCGGCCTGCTCTGGTGCATCGCAGTGAGCACGCCCGCACAGGCGCAGGGCCAGCCTCGTGACGACGTGGTCGCCCGCGCCACGCGCGACGAGATGGCACGCACGATGACGGACCTGCGGATCGAGAAGGCGGACCGCCCCTATTTCGTCGCCTATACCGTAACGGAACACGAGGCGTCCAGCGCGTCGGCCAGCTACGGCAGTCTGGTCGGCTCGCATCAGGGCCGCGGCCGGACGCTCTCGGTGGAGGTGCGCGTCGGCGACTACGCGTTCGACAACACGAACTTCTTCAGCATGTCCGCCCTGACGGCCGCCGGCATGCGCACGTTCATCGGCATGACCGAACTGCCGCTCGACGACGACTACCTGGAGATCCGCCGCCAGATCTGGCTCGCCACCGATGCGGCCTACAAGGCGGCAGTCGAGGCCGTGGCGGGAAAGCGAGCCGCGCTGCTGAATCACTCGCGAGCTGATTCACTTCCGGATTTCGGGAAGGAGGAGGTCACGCACACGACGGACGAGCTGCGCCCCGCGGCGTTCGATGTCGCCGCCGGCGAAGCGCTGGTACGCGATCTCTCCAGGGCCGGCGTCTCGCCGAGCGTGTACTCGTCCAGCGTTTCGCTGAGCGCCGGCAACACGCGCACGTATTACGTGAACAGCGAGGGCACGACGTTCGTTCGGTCGCGGCCGATGGTCAGGCTGGCAGCGACCGCTTCGACACAGGCCGCGGACGGCATGCCGCTCAGCAACGCGTTCAGGATCTCGGCGAGGTCGGTGGACGCGTTGCCCGGCCGTGAGCAGCTTGTCGCGCGGATCCGTGGGCTTTACGCGACGCTCGACACGATCCGCAACGCAGCCGTGATGGATCGCTACAACGGCCCGGTGTTGTTCGAGGGACGTGCGGCCGCGGAGCTGTTCAGCGAGCAGTTCGCGCCCGCGCTCGTCGCGACCCGAAAGGCCGTATCGAACAATCCGGCGATGGAACAGATGGCAGCGATGTTCGGGCCCTCGGCACAGCGCTCCGGCGCGTCGCTCGCTGAGAAGCTCGGCGCGCGCGTGCTGCCGTCGTTCCTGAGCGTGGTGGACGATCCCACGATCGCCGAGCACGGACCGTTCGCGATGTTCGGCGGCTACACGGTCGACGATCAGGGCGTGCGGTCGCATCCGACACGCGTGATCGAGAGCGGCATCCTGAAGACGTTTCTCTCGAGCCGCACGCCGGTCGCCGGTGTTGCGCGGAGCACGGGGAATTTTCGCGGTGGCACGGTCTCGCCGAGCAACATGATCGTCGAGGCGGCCAACGGAGAGAGCGATGCCGCGTTGCGGGAGCGCCTGCTCGCGCTGGCGAAGGCTCGCAGTTTGCCGTTCGCGATCGTCATTCGCGCGCTCGGTGAGGGCGGCGGAGCGGGCGACCCGGCGAGCATGGTGCAGGAGATGATATCCGCCGCCTCGGGTCGCGGCGCCGCGAAGGGAAGGAACGTCCTCGGTGCGTACAAGCTGTACGCCGACGGTCATGAGGAGTGCGTGCGCGGCGCGCAGCTCGTGGGCATGGGAGTCGACTCGTTCAAGGACATCGTCGCGGCGTCCGCTTCGACGGCGGTGGTGCACGGATCGTCCGCGACGGGTTTCAGCGCACTCATCCTCTCCGCCGAAGGTGGAGCTTCCCTCTCGTCGTTCGTCGTGCCCTCGCTGTTGTTCGAAGACCTGACGATCACGAAGCGTCCGGACGAGCTTCCCAAGCCGCCGATCAGCGCTCCCCCCGCGGCGCCGCGGTAGCGATCGGAGCGTCGCAGCGACTCACAGCTAATCGCAATCGGTTCCGCGTTACTCCTGGAGTCCCCATGCCAAATGCCATGATGCGCACGCCTCCCGCTCTGCTGCTGGCTTTACTCGTCGTCCCGCTGGTATCCCCGCGCGTCGCACACGCGCAGCAGGCGTTTCCAGCGGACTCGACGGTCCTCTCGATCATCAAGCAGCGCGTCGAAGAAAAGCGCAGCGCCGGAATCGTCGTCGGCATCCTGGAGCCTGACGGCCGCACGCGCATCGTCGCGTTCGGCGATCCCGGACCGGGCCAGCCGCCGCTGGACGGGAACACGGTATTCGAGATCGGCTCGATCTCGAAGGTGTTCACGGCCACGGTGCTTGCAGAACTGGTCAAGGAAGGGAAGGTGAAGCTCGAGGATCCGGTGCAGAAGTACCTGCCCTCGAGCGTTCACCTGCCGACGCGAAGCGAGAAGCAGATGACGCTGGGCAACCTCTCGGAGCAGAACTCGGGGCTTCCCCGGATGCCCACGAACTTTCATCCGGCAGACGCGGCGAATCCGTACGCGGACTATTCCGTGCAGCAGATGTACGACTTCGTCTCCGGCTATCAGCTCACGCGCGATCCCGGCGCGCTGTTCGAGTACTCGAATCTCGGGGTAGGCCTGCTCGGCCACGCGCTCTCGCTCTCCACCGGACAATCGTACGAACAGATGGAACGCAAGCGCGTGTGGGAGCCGCTCAAGATGACGAACACGGCGATCACCCTCACGCCCTGGATGAAGCAGCACCTCGCACTCGGTCACGGCGACAAGGGCGAAGTGGTGTCGAATTGGGACCTGCCGACGTTCGCGGGCGCCGGCGCCATCCGCTCGACCACGGTGGACATGCTCAAGTTCGCCGCGGCGAATCTGCATCCGGAGCGCGGCAAGCTTGAGGAGGCGATGGCATTCGCGCACGAGGCGCGCGCGTCGGCGGGAGGTCCGAACACGTCGATCGGCCTGAACTGGATCATTCAGCACACCGGCACGAACACGATCGTCTGGCACAACGGCGGGACAGGCGGCTACCGGACATTTCTCGGGCTCGATCCCTCGAGCAAGACCGCAGTCGTCGTCATGACGAATTCCGGCGGCGCGGGCGCGGACGACATCGGAATGCATCTCCTGAATCCGGCGATTCCGCTGACGCCCAAGCCGGTGCCGCCCAAGCAGCGCACGGCGATCGAGCTCCCGGCCGAGGTGCTGGCGCGCTACGTGGGCGTGTATCAGCTCGCTCCGCAGTTCGCGCTCACGATCACCCTGAACAACGGCGCGCTCTACGCTCAGGCGACCGGCCAGGGGATGATACGGCTCTGGCCCGAGACGGAAGTGGATTTCTTCATGAAGGAGGTCGACGCGCAGGTCACGTTCGTCCGCGACGCGCAGGGAGTGGTGACGCAGCTCGTCCTGCACCAGAACGGACAGAACATGCCGGCGAAGAAGACGACGGCGCCATAGGCCCTGGGTTCCGGGTTCTTGACGGCGAAGCCTGCCGTCCCTATACATAGACGTGACAAGTAAGCGGAGTCTATGCATGGAAGTCGGCCGCTCGGAACTGATCTCGGGAACGCTCGACCTGCTCATCCTCAAGACGCTCTCCATGGGCGTGCTCCACGGCTACGGTATCGCCCAGCACATCCAGAAGCTGTCGAGCGACGCGCTGCGCGTGGAGGAGGGCTCGCTCTACCCCGCGCTGCAGCGCATGCAGGCCAAGGGGTTTGTTTCCTCGGAGTGGAAGCGCTCGCCCACCGGGCGCCAGGCCCGCTATTACAAGCTCACGGCGGTCGGACGCCGCCAGCTCGGTCTCCAGGAATCGAGCTTCCTCGACTCCGTCGCCGCCATCAAGCGGGTCCTGCGGCAGTCTGAATCATGAGGCTCGCCGAGATCTGGCGCCGGCTGCGCTTCTGGAACCGGCGCGACGCACTGGACCGCGAGCTTTCCGCGGAGCTCGGCGAGCATCTCGAACTCCTCGTCCGCGACGCCGAGCAGCTCGGCCTCTCGCACGACGCCGCAATCGCCGCCGCACGGCGCCAGCTTGGCAACACCACCCGCATTCGCGAGGAAAGCCGCGACAGCTGGGGATTCCGCACGATCGAGTCCGTGCTGCAGGACCTTCGCCACGCGCTGCGCGCACTGCGTCGCGCACCGGGTTTCACCATCGCCGTCGTCATCACGCTTGGGCTGGGCCTGGGCGCCACCACCGCGATCTTCAGCATCGTGAACGGCGTGCTCCTCCGTCCGCTTCCGTTTCCTCATGAAGACCGCCTCATCACGCTCTGCGAGCAGTACCCCGGAGCGCCCAACGACTGGTGCAGCGTTTCGCCGCCGAATGTCGAGGACATCGCCGCGCGGTCGCGCTCTATAGAAGCGATCGGCATCGGGCGCGGATGGTCCGCCCACCTCACGACGCCGGACGGCGCGCAGCCGGTGCAGGCCGGCATCGCCTCGCCCGGACTCTTCGACGCGCTCGGCGTCGGCGTCGTGCGCGGGCGGCTCATCACCAAGGCCGATCTCCTTGGCCGCGAGAGCGACGTCGCCCTCCTCACCTGGGAGATGTGGCAGGCGAAGTTCAGCGGAGACACCGGCATCGTGGGGCGCATCATCTCGCTCGACAACCACCCGGTGCGCATCGTGGGAATTCTCGAGCCGGGGTTCCACGTTCCGCGATTCGAGCACATCGAGCTCTGGCGCCCGCTGCACGTGGACCCGCGCGACGAACAGAACCGCGACTGGCGCGGCTTCGTGGCCTATGGCCGCCTGAAGCCCGGCGTGTCGCTGGCGCAGGCGCGCGCGGACCTGGCCACCATCGCCGCAGCGCTCCGGCGCGAGCACTTCGCCACGACGCGCGGCTGGGACCTGTCCGTGCTTTCGCTCCGCGACCTCGTGGTGGGCAACGTTCGCCCGCTTCTCGTCCTCTTCCTCGCCGCCGTCGCGGTGGTGCTGCTCATCGCGTGCGCGAATGTGAGCAACCTGCTGCTCGCGCGCGGCGCGGTACGTGGCCGGGAGATGGCGGCCCGGTCCGCGCTCGGCGCCAGTCGCGGCCGCATCGTGCGTTCGCTTCTCGTGGAGAGCTTGGTGCTCGCCGGCGCCGGCGCGGCGGTTGGCATCGCGATCGCGTTCGGCGCCGTGAGAGCCTTTCGTGCCCTCGCGCCCGCGGGCACCCCGCGCGTCGAAAATGTCGCGGTCGACGCGCGCGTGTTCGCCTTCGCCGCGGCGCTCGCCGTGCTCACCGCGCTGATCGTGGGCCTCGTGCCCGCCCTGCGCGCGGCGCGCGTGGATCTCGCTCAGGCTCTTCGCGAGGGCGGACGATCCGGCCCGGCGCGCCGAAGCCGGCTCGGCTCGGTCCTCGTCTCCGCCGAGTTGGCGATGGCCGTGCTGCTCCTGGCCGGCGCGGTCACCTTCATGAAGAACTTCGCCGCCTTCACCGCGTGGAAACCGGGATTCGAGAGGGAGCACCTCGCATTGTTCTCCCTCTCTCCACCCATGGCGAACTACAACTCGCCGGCGAAAATTGCCGCGCTCTGGGACCGGGTCGAGAGCCAGCTCGGCGCCATTCCGGGCGTCGCGGCCGTCGGCACCGCGTCGGCCGGCCCACTCTTCGGCGGGCGCGAGACGTGGGAGATGGAGTTGCAGGGACGACCGCCGGAGGACAAGGCCTCGGTGCGCTGGTTCGACGTGAGCCCGGGTTTCTTCCACGCACTCGGCGTCGCGCTCCTCAAGGGACGCGCGCTCGATGCGCACGACGTCGACGGCTCCCCGCTCGTGTGCCTCGTGAATCAGGCGCTCGTGCGCCGTTACTGGCCGGGACTCGACCCGATCGGCAGGACCATCGTCTTTCCGGTCGGCAAGGAGCGCGCGACCTTCACCGTGGTCGGCGTCGTCGCGGACGTTCCGTTGCTCTCGCCCGGAGTGGCGGTGGAACCGGAGATGTACTGGTCCAACCGGCAGAACCCGCGCCCCTTCACCTGGGTCGTCGTGCGCACGACGGCCGCGCCGGCCTCGCTCGCGACGGAGATTCGCGCCCGCGTGAAGGAAGTCGACGGCGACATCGGCATCAGCGCCGTGAGCACGATGCCCGAGCTGCTCGGCCGCGAGCTGAACACGCCACGGTTCGAAATGATCCTGCTGCAGAGTTTCGGCCTGATCGCACTCGCGCTCGCCGCCATCGGCACGTATGGGCTGCTCGCGTATCTCGTCACGCTGCGGCGGCGCGAGATCGGCATCCGCCTGGCCATCGGGGCGCAGCGTGCCCAGATCGTTTCCGGCGTCCTTGCCCGCGGGCTCGGCCTCGCGGGAACAGGAATCGCGGCGGGGCTGGTAGCGTTCCTCGTGCTCGGGCGCTGGGTCGCGGCGCTCGCGCCGGGCGTGTCCATGCACGATCCACTCACGCTTTCGGCCACCGCACTGGTGCTGATCGTGGTCGCGACGGTCGCTTGCGCCGTGCCGGCCCTGCGGGCGGGCCAGGTTGACCCGGCACTCGCCTTCGGCGCCGACTGAGGGCTGGCTCGACCGAGTGCAAGCCGGCGGCGCATGCGCCATCTTCCATCACATGCGCCGCCTCCGCACCGCACCGAAAATCCTGCTCCCCGCCGTCATCATCGGCATCGCGGCGTTCTGGGGCGTGATCGAGCTGACGGAGCCGCCGGGGCCCGGTCTCGATCCCGACGCGCTCGCGTACCTCGGCGCCGGCAGCTCGCTCGCGCACGGACACGGACTGCGCGTGCCGTCGTCCGAATGGGCGAACAGCGACACCACCGCGCCGCTCGTGCATTTTCCGCCGGGATTCCCGGCGGCGATCTCGCTCGGCGTGCTGGCCGGTGCAACGCCGGTGAACGCGGCGCGGCTGGTCGAAGCCGCGGCGGCGGCCGTTACCGCCGTGTCGGTCGTGCTCGCGGCGAGCACGGCGGGCGGAGTGCTGGCCGCGCTCGCGGTGTTCGGCATCGCCGCGTTCACGCCCGCGTTCGTGGTCGTGCATGCCGGCGTGCTCAGCGAGCCGCTCTTCCTCGCACTGCTCGCGCTGTTCACGTGGCAGCTGTCGCGCGAGCGGCGCGGCAAAGAGATGAAGCGCACGCTCGTGCTCGGCGCCATCGCCGCCGCGGCGACGCTCGTGCGTTACGCGGGCGTGTCACTCGTGGTCGCGGTGGTGTTCGAGGCCTGGTGGAACGCGGACGGCTCGCGGAGCGCCACATTGCGCCAACGCGCGCGCCGCGCGTTCGTCGCGGCAGAGCTGCCTGTGATCGTGCTCGCCACCTGGGTGATCACGCGCCCGCACAGCGACGGCGCCGAGAAGATCCGCGAAGTGGGACTCTACACGAGCGGGCTCGGCGACACTTTTGTCGGCGGCCTGCACACCGCCGCACGCTGGCTCGCGCCCGGAGTGAACTCGGTTGGCGCGAGCACGATGGCCGCGATCGCCGTGTTCGCGGCGATGCTGGCGCTGGTGCTGCGCACGATCCTCGCGGCGCGCCGTGGAACGGTGCCCGCGACCGAGATTCGCCTGTACCGCGCGACGGCCATCGTCCTGTTCAGTTACGCGGCCGTCTTGATCGCGTCGCGCCTGGTCGCCGATCCCGGAATCCCGCTCGACGACCGGATTCTCGCGCCGGTCTTCCTCCTCATGGCGCTCCGGATCGGCGTCGCGCTCGCGGCGTTCTGGCGCGACTCGCTGCTCGCGCATCGCGGGATCGTCCTGCTCACGGTTGGAATATCCGCGAGCTGGATCTGGGGATCGGAGGAAGTGAGCGCGGGATTGGTGAACGACTTCCGCGCGGACGGGGGTGACCTCGCGGCACACGAATGGACCGCTTCGCCGCTGGTCGCGTGGGCGGCGCACGCACCTCCGGGCACGCCACTGTACTCCAACTGGCCCGCCGCGATCTGGTTCCACACCGCCCGTGCGACGCATGAAATGCCCTCGGATCTCGACGAGAGCACGGTGACCGAGTTCCGGGCGAAGATCGAGCGCGAGCACGGCGCGATTCTGTCGTTCAGGGCGCACGCCGTGGACTTCGCTCCGCCGGATTCGCTGGCCGCGCTCGCGGGGCTCGTAGCGGTGGAGCGCTGGCCGGACGGGACCATCTGGCGTGCACCGGCCGACACGGTAAGACTTCATCCATGAGCCTTTCCGAGATCCTCGCCGAGTGCGCGCGCATCGCCGCCGGTTCGTCGGGCGCGGGGGCGGGCGCGCTCGCGTCGGTGGCGAAGCGTCACGGTTCTCTTCCCATGAGCGCGACGGCGAAGATGCTCGTGACGGCGGGCGGCGCGCGCATCGGCACGGTGGGCGGAGGCTGTCTCGAGGCGGAAATCATCGAGCGAGCGCATGATGTGTTGCAGAGTCGCGTGCCCGCGTTGTCGTCGCACTCGCTCAACGCGGAACTCGCGGGCGACTACGGCCTCACGTGCGGCGGCACGGCGGAGCTGTTCATCGAGCCGGTGTTCGGCGACGAGCGGCTCGCTGCTGTCTATGCGGAAGCGTCCGCGCTGATGGCGCGGGGTGAGCGCGCGCTGATGGCGACGGGGATCGATTGGAGCGATGGCGTGGTGAAGGCGATTGTGAGTTCGGACGAGTTCATCGGAGCGGACAACGCGCTCGTGCGCTCCGCAATCAGGGAATTCGATGCGGCCAGCGAGCTGCCGAGCCTGGAGAACGGCGTGCTCGTCGAGCCGATTTCGGGGAAGCCGCGGCTCGTGGTGTTCGGCGCGGGGCACGTGGGCGCGCGAGTGGCCGAAGCTGCGGCGTTCGCGGGATGGCGGGTTACGGTGGCCGACGATCGTGCGGATTTCGCCGATGCGCGGCGGCTGCCGTTCGCGGATTCCGTGATACTCTGCGATTTCCACGACGTGCTCGGCGCGGCGCAGCTCGACGCGGAGACGTATGTCGTGATCGCGACGCGCGGGCATCAGCACGATGTGGTGCTCGCGGGACAGCTGGTGCCGTGGCCGCTGCGCTACCTCGGCATGCTCGGAAGCCGGCGCAAGGTGGCGCTGACGGAGAAAGTGCTGCGCGAGTGGGGAGTCGCCGACGAGGCGATCGGGAAGGTGCACGCGCCGGTTGGGCTTCCGATCGGGGCCGATACGCCGGAAGAAATCGCGGTGAGCGTGGTCGCGGAAATGATTTCAGTCAGGCGGGCGGGGACGCGCCGGCGGGGCGGCGCGGAAATACATGCAAGTGGAGCGCACGGCGGTGACACCGCCAAGGAGCACTAATGCCACCGGTGCCGAAGTTGTCTGATATTGAGATCCAGCGCGAGCTCGGAACGCTGGCCGGCTGGACACGGAAGGGCGATTCGCTGGTGAAGACGTTCTCGTTCCCGGCGTTCATGGCAGGAATCGGATTCGTCGATCGCGTCGCGGTGGCGGCCGAGAAGATGGACCATCACCCCGACCTGGATATCCGTTACACCAAGATCGCGGTGACGCTGTCGACGCACTCGGCCGGGGGGATCACCGGCAACGACGTCGCGTTGGCTCGCGAGATGGAGAAGATCGCGGTGCAGGGATCTTAATAAACAGCTTTGCCACGGAAATCCGCGGCAAAGCTGTTGCGGTCAGTTCTTTCGACCCCCGCTCAGCAACGAGAGGATGAACAGGAACATGTTGAGCAGGTCGAGATAGATGCTCACGGCCGCGATCACGTAGTCATCGGGCCCGTACAGGTTCCGCATCCGCCACGTGTCGAACACGAGCAGCCCGCTGAAGAGCAGGACGCCGACCGCGGCGATCCACGTGTAGCCCGCCTCGCTTCCGGAGATCCGCATGAGCAGGCTTGCCACGATCAGCACGACCAAGCCGACGACGAGGAAGCCTCTCCACGCACTGAAGTCGCGGCGGCTCAGGAACGAGTACATCGTGAGCGTTCCGAACGCCGTGAACGTGAGCAGCCCGGCCTGCGACGAAATTCCCGGGCTGTGCTGCTCGGCGAAGGCGATGAACGGCGCGACGTAGAGCCCCATCGCGAAGGTGAACAGGAACACGAATCCGATGTTCTGCGGAAACGAGGCGCGGGCTCTCTGCGCGAGCATGAGCGGGATGAACGCGCAAATGAAGGTGATTATCGGATGCTGGCTCACCGCCTGCATCATCGCCGGCTGCGTCATTGCGAACGCGACGGCTCCGACGGTGACCAGTATGCTCGCGAAAACAAGCGAGTACGTCCGCCGGATGAGCGTCGCGCGCTCTTCTCCGGTGCGGACGATCGTTCCCTGTTGTGGTATTGCGTATCTCGAAAAACCCATCCATGGCGCTCCGTGAAAGACTCTCAATTATAACCCGGTCGAGCGGAAACGTTCTAAGGCAGGGGTGAGAGGCGAGAGAGATGGGAGTGGGGAGATGGATGCGGGATGCGGAATTTCGACCCGATGCAGGATGCGGGGTTGGGATGCAGGAAGCGGGAAAGCGCGGATGCGAAATGCGGATACTACCCGAGCAGTGCCCGAATCTCGCATTCCTACCGCATTTCGCATCCTGCCTTTCCCGCACTCCGGATCCCAACCCCGCATCCCGCATCTCGGTCGTTCTACGGCGCCGCGACCGTCCCATTCGCGTTGAGCTTGTGCAGCGCCGCCGATCCCGTCACCGTGCCGATCTCCACCTTGCGGCCGCCGGTGCCCAATGCGGCCGAGAACTCCTTGTCTTCTCCCTTCAAGGCGGCGCTCGCGAAGTCGCTCGTGAGGCTGCCGAGCACGGTCGTCATGTGCACCATGCCGTCGAACTTCTCCGGCAGGTACGCGCTCACCGAGCCGTTCACCGACTTCGCGCGCACCGGACCGTCCGGGCCGAGCGTCGTCATCCGGACGTCCACGTCGCCGTTCATGGTCTCGGCGTCCACCGGTCCCACCGACGTCGCGACCTTGATCGTGCCGTTCATCGTTCGCGCCATCACGGGAGCCGTGGCCGCCACGCCGACCGAGCCGTTCATCGTGTATGCGTCGACTTTCACGCCGGTCGGCACGTACACGGTGAACGCGACGCTCGCGTCCGTGTTGTGCCCTCGCAGCTTGCTCGCCAAGCCGCTGTTCGCCGAATGGTAGTAGCCGGCGGCGGCGCATGTCCCGCCTTGCCACAGCGCACAGATCGTCGGGCCGTTCGCGCCGTTTACGGTCTCGAACTTGACGTCGCGCTTGGGATCGCCGCGCTTCCACCGCACCTCGGCGGTCACGCGAACGTTTCCGTCGGTGGAGGGCTTCACCTCCACGGAACCGTTCGCGTTCCGCACGTACACGGTGGCGGGCGCGCTCACCGGCGCGTTCCAGGCGAATGCCGCCGGATCGACCTGCTCGGGGCCGCTGGAACTGACGATGCAAGCGCCGGCCGAAAGTGCGCCGACGGCCAGAAGGCCGAACGCGGTGACGCGCGCGGCCTTCCGTGTATTCGAAGCTGTCGTGACTGCGGGCATGAGTGTTCCTCCGTTACCCAAGCCCTACGAGACTATCTCACGAGAGTTTCCGCAAACGGATGCTGCCGTTGACGGTCGAGAGCCGCAGCGTGGGGCCGCCCTTTCCGAGCGTCGCGTGCAGGCGGCGCGGGCTGAACGAGCCCTCCACCGTCAGCGGGAAATCGCTGGAGAGGCGGCCGTTCACGGTGTGCATCTCCACGTCCGCGTTCACCGATGCGGGAAGCGAGACCGTGATGGTCCCGTTCACCGTGCTGAACTCGGTGTGATCGCCGTCGAGCCTCGCGGAGCTCACCATGACGTCGCCGTTGGTCGTGTGCGCCGTCACCGAGCCGCCGGTCGAGCGTGCGTCGATGCTTCCGTTCACCGTGTGCGCGACGACGTTCGAGGTCGCGCCNNNNGCGAGTGATATCCGTCTTCGTCGCAGGTCGAGCGGTCGTTCCAGAGCGCGCAGACGATGACGTCGCCGCCGCCCGTTCCCGCCTGCCGGACGGTGATCTTCACGTCCTCGGGATCGCCGCGCCGCCAGCGCTTCTCGGCCCTGACCTCCACCTTGTCGCCCGTCCCCTGCTCGACGCGCACGGGTCCGTTGAGGTTGCGCACGTACACCCAGCGCCCCTCGCGCACGATGCCCGACCAGGTGAACGGCGTGTCGCTGCTTCTGCCCGTCTGCGCGTACGCTCGCATGCTCGTGCACGCAGAGAGCGCGGGAACCGCCGCGCCGAGCACCAGCGCCAGCGTCGAGATCTTGCGTCGCATCAGTTCTCCTCGCGGTCCGTGTGACCGCCCCTGTCGATGATGATGTTGCCGCTGAAGGTCGAGGCGGTGATTCGCGCGCCGCCCTTGCCGATCGTGAACTCCATTTTCTTGCCGTGCCGCGCCATCGCCGAGATGTCTCCCGGCTGCAGCGTGATCGGGAACGCGGTCGAGATGCGGCCGCTGAACGTTTCGAGGAAGAGGTCGGCCGCCGAATTTTCCGGGATCTCGAGGTGCACGTTGCCCGAGTGCGTCGAGAACTCGTAGCTCCCGGATGGATCGATGCTTCCCACGTACGTCACCGATGCACTCACGGTTTCGGCGCTCACGTGCGAGGACTTCACGCCGGTGAGCGTGATCCGGCCGCTCACGGTGCCGGCGGTGACGTCGCCGACGATGTCTTCCGCCTCGAGCGTGGCGCTCGTGGTGCCGAGGCGCGTGCGGCCGCGCAGCTTCGCGGCGTGCAGCTTGCCCGACACCGAGTGCACGGTGATGCGGTCGGTCGCGCCGATGACCTCGACGGCGCCGCTCGCCGAGCCGGCCTCCACCTCGCCGTCGGTGCCGGTGATGCGGATGGCGCCGGATGCGCTGCTCGCCTGCACGCGGGTGCCGATCGGCACCATGATCTCGATCCGCGTGTCGCCGGAGCGGCCGCGGTCGGAGCGCGTCTGCAGCGTGATGCGGTGCGACGAGAGCTGCGCGTCGATCCAGCCGCGGTCGATCGAGGCATAGACCTTCGCCTCGGGACGCGTCCAGCCGGTGATGATGATCTCGCCCGATGCGACGCTGACGTCGACCCAGCTTCCCTTGTCGAACGCGAAGGTCGAGTCGATGCGCGTGCGCTCGCGATCGCGCTGCGCGCGTGCCGACGCGGGCAGCGCGGCAAGAGTCGCGGCAGCGGCGGCGACGAGCATGGTGAAACGAGTGCTGCGGGTCATGGTCGGAATTCGTTTCGGGAAAGGTTTTTCAGCCGTGCGCGGGAATGTTCGCCACTCCGCGCAGCAGCTGCAGTTTGGTGTCGTAGGCGTGCGTGAGGCGGTCCATCAGGAAGGCGCTCGCCGGATCTTTCGCGAGCGCGGCCTTGCTCTCGGCGATCGCGGCGTCGATCAACTTCAGGTTCTTCCGGAGCACACTGACCGTGAGGGGATCGAGTTCCTTGCGGCGTTCGTCGATGATCTTGCGCATTGCGCCGATCTCCCTGTCGAACGTCTGCTCGGCGGTTTGCCCGGGAGGCTGAAGGCTCACGGGCTCGGCGGGGACACCCGCGAGCGGCGCCTCGACGGTCGCCGAGTCGCTCCTTGCCGCGAGCTCGGCGGTGTTGCCGTGCTTCACGATCGAATATGTGACGCCCGCGGTGGCCGCCATGAGCAGCGAGGCCGCGATCGCGAGGCGGCGCCAGGGAAGCCGCGCCGGCGCCGCGACCGTCGTGGCGTCGCCGGTGGTGATGCGGGTCGGCAGCGCGACGACGGGCGCCTCGATGCGGGACGCGATGCCGCTCCACAGATCTCGCGAGGGCGAGAGCGCGGGAAGTTCGGCGGCGGCGCGCACGATCGCACGCAGCTCCGCGTCGAGTTCGGCAGGATCGTTGTCGGGAGTATTCATGCGTTCAGTGCCTCTCTCAGTAACATTCTGGCGCGGTGGAGCTGCGCCTTGCATCCCCCCGCGGTCACGCCGAGCAGTTCGCCGATCTCGTCGTGCGTGTAGCCCTCCACGTCGTGCAGCACGAAGACCTTTCGCGCTCCCGGCGGGAGTCCGGCTATGGCGCGCTCGAGGTCTATTGAAAGTCCCGGTGGGACCTCGGCTCGGACGGCACCGTGCGCCATCGTGTCCACGTCTTCAACCGAATCATCCAGCCGTCCGCGGCGCCGGTTTTCGGTCTGCCGGTCGTTGAGCACCACGTTCACCGCGAGCCGGTGCAGCCAGGTGCCGAACGCGCTGTCGCCGCGGAACTGATCGAGCTTCTCCCAGGCCCTCACGAACGCGTCCTGCGTCAGTTCCTCGGCGCGCGTGCGATCGCCCACCATTCGCGTGCAGAGCGAAAAAATCCGGTTCACGTGCAGCCGGTACAGCCGTTCGAACGCCTGCCGGTCGCCGCCGGCGGCCAGCGCGACGTCGTCGTTCGATCGGTTTGCCGGTTCGATCACAGGTTGGTATCGCAGGGCCGCCGCCATCCGGAATCTGATCCTCTTGGTCTCATTGGTTCAGATGGCCGGGGCGGGGGAAAGGTTTGAATTGTCGGGCGACACTTTCTGGGGCTAGTTTCCGTACGGACGCTGAGCGATTCCAGTTACGGGAGCATCCATGCCTAACGTACAGAACACTCAGGGGGGCGCGGCCAAGGCGCCACCCATTCCGTCGATGGACGTGACGCCGCCGCCCGCGGCGACGGGGCGGGAGATCGGGCGAGAGGTAGCAAGAGAGGTGCGCGACATAGCCAAGCAGGCGAGGACCGCGGCGCAGGACGCCAGGAAGACCGCGCAGGATGCGCAAAAGCTGTCGCAGGCTCCCGCCCCGAGCGCCCCGGGAACCACAACGCAACCCCCAACGAACCCGGACGATTTCTCCATGCCGCAGGGAGCCGTGGACGTTTCGATCATGTTCTTCGTGACTGTCGCGTTCTGCGTGGTGGGTTTTCCGCTGGCGCGCGCGTTCGCGCGGCGCATCGACCGCAAAACCGAGTTCAAGACGGTGGCCGCTCCAGACCTCACGCCGCACATCCGCCAGCTGCAGGACTCGGTGGACGCCATGGCGATCGAGCTCGAGCGCATTTCCGAGGGGCAGCGCTTCACGGCGAAGCTGCTCGCGGAGCGCTCAGGCGGGCCGGCGCAGTAGCAGCAGAGCCACCACGGCATCGTCCTCGCGCGGTGCGGGCCGCGAGGCACCGCCCGGAAGGCTGGTCTCGCACGCGATGAGCCACGATTCGAGATCGGAAGGTTGTGATGCGTGAAAGCGCACGAGCTCGTCCAGTGTTCGCTCGGAGCCCGCGCTGACCGCGCCGTCGATGCAGGCGCGCACCCTCTCGATTCGCTCCGCCAGCACGGCGCGCGTGTGAGCGCCGGCGCGGCGGACCGCGGAGTCGATTCGCGCGAGCAGCACGCGGCGAGCGCGTGAGGGCGTGTCCGCGGCGCCGCTGGATTCGCGGGCGCGCCGGCCGGCGAGCCACCGTGCGAGTGCGGAGCGCGCATGTGATTCGAATGCGGCGTCCGGCCCGGCATCCGACCCGGCGTCCGGCCCGGCGTCCGGCCCAGCGTCCGGCCCAGCGTGCGGCCCGGAGTCGTGCGGGCGAACGGCCATGGCCATCTCGCAAAGATCACCCGGCGCATCGCTGATTTTCCAGCGGCGATTTCCGTGGAGAGCGCCGCAAACGACCTCGGACTCACCTCGCGTTTCCACGACGGCAATGAATCCAGCTCGCGCGGCGCGCGCGTTCGCGACCAGCGGGCCACGCACCTCCGTGTTGACGTCCTCGGCGTTTTGTACGTCGTGACGTACGTTTACGCGTACGTCTTTGAGTGCATCGGGATCACGGCGCTTTTTGGAGGGCTCGTCGCGGGGCTCATTGCTGCGCCAGGAGTGCACGAGCGCGCGTAGTTGCTCGGTCGCTCGCGGCGCGCGCGCGGCCTCGACTTGCTCGGCGTGCTTTCGCGCCAGGCGTCGCTCAAGCGCGAGCAGCCGTTCGGCCGCGCCGGGAGGCGCAATGCCGTGCACGTGTACGCATTCATGGGGAGAGCCCATGCGGGCCGCGCGTCCCACGCGTTGCTCGAGGCCCGCCGGCGTCCACGGCACGTCGAGATGGACGATGACCGACGCGCCCTGCAGGTTGACGCCCTCGCTCAGCAGATCCGTGGCGATCACGAGCGAGATATCGTCGCGCGCACGGGCGGCTCGCAGGCTCTCGCGGCCGCCCGCGCCTTCGCCCGCGCCCACACCTCGGTCCTCGCTCGCGAGCGCATCGATCACGTCCGCTCGCGGCCGTGATCCGCCCGCCGTGCGCGCGCCACGTGCCGTGAGCAGCGCTACGCCGCGCTCGCGCGACAGCGCACGATAGAGGGCCCCGGCAGTAGCGGCGTGCGCAGTGAACGCGACGATTCGCGAGCCCGCGAACCTGCAGCGCAGGTCGAGCAGCAGTCGCGCCCGCGACTGCGAATCGCGGCTCACGTTGGCACGGATGCGCGCCCGCAGCGCGCGCACGGCGTCGAGATGGGCCTCGAGCACCGCGCGCAAGCGTGCGGCATCGGGAGTCTCGTGCAGCGCGAGCATCGGAAACGCGAGCTGGACCGCATCGTCGCCCACGACCCACGCGCGCAGCTCGCCGCGCGTCGGCACGCGTCCGTCGTCGAGCAGTGCCGCGAGCGCCGCGCCGTGCTGCAATCGCCGCCTGAGGGCGGCGTCGAGCGCGGCGAGGCTCGACGCCCAGCAGCGCGCGAGGGTCATGCCGAGCAGGGCGGTTGCTTCGCGGCCGTCGAGGGTGGGAAGGGGCGGCGGAAGGGCCGCGATCATCTCGCCGAGGCGCGGAATCGAGCGCACGCGATGCCAGTGCGGGCCGTCGATTGCCGGGCGCAGCGACGCATCGCCGCCACGCCGCACGATGCAGCGCGACCGAGTCGCATCGTCGAGCACGTCAGCACGCGGACCCAAGAACAGCGCGAGGAGCGCTGTCAGCTCCGCGCTCCGGTTGCGCACCGGCGTGGCGGTGAGCAGCAGCACGCGACGATATGACAGGAGCCGGGCAAGCCGCGCGTATCGTGCCGTCGCGGGATTGCATACATGATGCGCCTCGTCGACGATCACCAGCCCGCCGCTCGCGTCCATGTGCGACTCGATGTTTGCGTCACGCCGGCTCAGCGTCTCGAGCGAAACGAACGGAACCTCCATACCGGCCGCCGCCGCGGCGCTGCGCCACATCGCCCGCAATCCCGCCGGGGCGACGATGATCGTGGCTGGAAACTCCCGCGCGAGCGCGAGCGCCACGAACGTCTTGCCGAGTCCGGGCTCGTCGGCGAGCAGCGCACCGCCCACTCTCGCGATGCTGGCGCGAACGCGGCGCAGCGCGTCGCGCTGGTGCGCGCGCAGCGTGATCGTGCCGAACGTGACGGCCTTTTTGTCCATGTCGTCCGCGTCGCCGAGCACGGCGCGGACGATCGTGTCGAGCACGACGGTCAGCGCAGGCACCAGGTGAGCAGCGGCTCCAAGTCCACGGACCGAACGCGATACGCGCGGATGGCGGCGTCGGTGAGCATCGCGGCGTCGGGTACGTCGCCGTCGAGCGCCTCGCGCGAGAGCGGCGCAAGAATCGATACCGCACGCGGCCACTCCGTGGGGATCGGGAGCCGCGCGAGCGTCCACCCGAGATAGCGGTGATACCCGCCCCGGGCGGGTTCGGCGATCGCCGCGAGCCACGCGGCGGCCACCGGCGAGTTCAGGAGCGCGGCCAGCGCGTACGCATCGTCGAGCGACGGGGTGCGGGCGACGTAACAGCTGTTGATCGGCACCGTCGGGTCGCCTGGCGGCAACACGAGCGCCCGCGGCGACTTGCCGATGTCGGCCCATACGACACGCGGCAGGTGACTCCGCGCGGCATCGGTCCGAAAGAGCATCCACCAGCGTGATGTACGGCGGGCATCAGCGCGCGATTCGAGCTGCCTCCGCCACGGCGCCAGCCAGCCCGACGCACCGGCGGGCAGCTGCTTCATTGGCGCATCGGTCGCGTCGTGCGTCCAGAGCACCGCCGAGTCGTCGGGCTCCGCGTGCCACGCGCGCACCGACTCGCCGCGCAGCAGAGGGCGGAGAAGTCTCCGCTCAATGCGCCCTTCGCGCTCGCCGCTCGTAATCGGCCAGAGATCATTGCGCGCGTCGCGCCATCCCGCGTCCGGCGTGACGATGAACGCCTCGTTGCACCCGCTCTTCACTCCGAGGATCGGCCGCCCCAATGGAGTGCGCGCGAGCGGCGTGCCCGCCGCGGCGAGGCGGTCGAAGGCGGCGCGCGCGTCGGGAGGGAGGAGCAGCCAGGGTGCGCCCGGCGATTCGTCGAGCGCGATGCGGGCCCGGGCCATGTTCCATTCGATGGCGTCGTCGCGACGGTGCACCGCGATACGCACGACCGACGGCTCCCGGTACTCCTCTTCTTCCTCTTCGCCGCCGCGCTTCCGTGCGAGGAGGAACGACGGGTACACCGCGGCATCGAACGCCGCGCGCGATTCGGCCCAGTCCTCGATCGCGCACAGTTCGGCCTGACCGTCGAGCACTCGCCGCGCGCCGCCACCCGCGAGCGAGCGCCAGAGCTTTGCCGGAAGGAGGAGTGCCACCGTGCCGCCGGGTCGCGCGAGCGCCAGCGATCGCTCCACGAACAGCGCGGCGAGATCGACCTGCGCCGAGAAGCCGCGGCCGGCACCGGTCTCCTCGGCGCCGGGCATCCACGCGGCCTTACGGAACGAGCGGTAACGCGCGCGCAGCGAATCGCGCACCGCGGGCGGAATGTTGTGGAGCCTCACCCATGGGGGATTTCCAACGATGAGGTCGAACCCGCCGCTCGCCGCCGCGTCGGCGAAGTGCACGGGAAACGAGAAGGGAAGCGGCGCACCCGAGCGAAGCGCGGCGATCCTGCGCCGGCACTGGCGAGAGCGCAATCGCAGGTCGCTCAGTATTCCACGCTGCACTGGCGCGGGAATCGTCCGCTCGGCGAAGAGATCGCGCGAACGCACCGCGCAGATGAGGTCGCGCCTGCGCGCGGCAATCGCGTCACGCTCGCGCTCGGCTACGAGGATCGCGGCGCGGCGTTCTTCGCGGTCGAGCGCGCGCGCCAGCAGGCGCTTGCGCACGCCGGTCGAGCGCGCGTACCGGCCGCGCAGCCGCGCGAGCGCCACCGGCGCGTCGATCCGGAGAGCCTCGTCGAACGCGGGACCGGCGAGCGCATCGCCCACGCGAACGTGCCGGTCGAGATTGGGCAGCGGCGGCACGGCGAGCGGATCACACTCATCGGCGTCGATGACCACGGAGAGCCACAGCCTCAGCTCGCAAAGCCAGACTGCCGTGGGGTTCACGTCCACACCGAAGATCGAGCGCGTGACCACGTCGCGGCGGCGATCGCCCACGGAGCGCCCGTCGCCGGCGGCGCGCGCGAGATCGGCGATTCGCTCGAGCAGATGCACCAGGAACGCCCCCGATCCGCACGCCGGGTCGAGAACGCGGATCTTCGACAGTGCTCTGCGAAGCGCGTCGCGATTCGCCGCCGACAGCGGCTGACCGTCGCGCGCCGCGTGCACGACCGCCGGCGAAACATCCAGCGACTCGAGCGCGGCTTCGAGCCCTTCGCCGCCAACGCGTTCGATGATCGCCCTGGGAGTGTAGAACGCGCCCGATGCACGGCGATCACCGGCGGCCATGAGTGATTCGAACGCGCGGCCGAGCATTTCCGGATCGATTGCCGCTTCGGTCCACGCCAGCGAGCTCTCGTTTGCGGTGACACGATATCGCGCGAGCAGGCCGCCGATGAGTTCGCCGAGTGCCTCGTCCGAAAAGCGCAGATCGCCTGCGCGCCGCTCGAGCGGCGTTCGAGCGAAGAGACCGCCGTTGAGGAACGGGATGCGTCCGAGCGCACGCGCTGCGGCGGCGCGCCGGCGGACCGGCGTGTTGAGTGTCCCGAAGAAGAGCGGATCGAGCAGATGCCGGTGCACTTCGCCGTGTCTCGAGCAGCGGGCGTCGAAGGCGTGCCGGAGGAACTCGCGGTCGCCGTCGAGCCATCCTTTCGCTTCGAGGAACGCGAGGAAGAGGATGCGCGACGAGCAGAGCAGGGCGAGCTCTCGTCGCGTCTCGATGGGCGCGCGCCCTCGTGCCGACGTCGCGAGCGTGCCGACCAGCCCCTCGAGCTCGCGATAGAACCGTCGCGTGAGCGCGTCGCGCCCGAGCAGCTCGCGCCAGCGATGGTGCACGAGCACGTCGACGCCGCTCGCTGCGTCCGCCATTGCGGCGAGCGTCTCGCCGTCGGAGTCGGTCACATGCTGGACATCGATCGCGAGGGCCGAGATGCGCGTACGCGCTCCCGGCGCGGGCGCCGCGATCACCAGCGCGTTCGTCGCCGGCTGCACCATGACGAGGAGCCAGAGCAGCTGCGGAGCCTGCGCCGTTACCCGTCCCGCGACGCGCGCGACCGTCTCCCGAATGGGTACATCCGCCGCGGGCTCGAGCAGCAGTGCGCGCACCGTTCCGGCGCCGTTCGCCACGGACGCCCGCCGGATCGCGCGATCGAGGCCGATCGCCCGCCGTGCGTCGAGATCGAGCGCCAGCGGTTCGGCGAATCCGAGCGGCGCGAGAAGCGGCGCGAGATCGCGAAAGGTTCGGGCGCCGGCGAGAAGCGCGGCCGCATCGCGGAGCGAAGACACGCCGCATGATGTCGCTGCACGTGCGCCGAACTGTCACCGCCGCGGCGCATGCCGCATCGAAAGCATGCGGCGGGGAGAACGCTGAAGCGTTAAGTCGTTCTGCAGTTCGTTGTTGAGCTCTATGATTCCAGTGCTTCAAGCAGCGCCGGTAACTCGCTGATGTTCGCCATCCAGTATGTCGGCCCCGCCACCGCGATCTGTTCCCGCGTGAACGGCCCCCACAACGCCCCGATCGTCCGCACTCCGGCCGCGTTTCCCGAACTGATGTCGTGCGGCGAATCACCCATCATCAGCGCTTCGTCGGCGCGAACGCCGAGCCGCTCGAGGGCGAGCAGGACCGGCTCCGGCTCGGGCTTGTGCCTGGTCACCGAATCCGCGCCGATCACCACCGGCAGGAACTTCGCGAGCCCCGTGAGTTCGAGTCCGCGCCTCGCGAGCTCATCGCCCTTCGACGTTACGATGCCCATCACCAAGCCGCGCCCGTGAAGATTCTCGAGCACCGCGGTCGTCCCCGGATATTCCTTGATCACGTTGTCGTGATGGATGAACTGGTATGCGCGGTACCGCTCGCGCAGCATTTCCAGCTCCTCGGCGCTCCGCGCGTACAGTGCGAGCTGCTTGTACAGCGGCGTCCCGATCCCGGACATCCACTCGGAATCGGCCGGCACGGTGCCGTCGAATCCCTCGAAAGCGTGGTGCATCGCGTCGACGATCAGGCCGATCGAGTCGATCAGCGTGCCGTCGAGGTCGAACAGGACGGCGCGGAGTGGGCTGGGCATCGATGAAAGCTAGCGGGAAGCGTACGATCGCCCCTTCCACTCCACGTTTTGGCCCTTCCACGCCGCGCGAGCGAAGATCCCGAAGAGCGCGACCGCCGCCAACGGGTGCAGCAGCGCGTACCACACCGGCGCTCGAAGCACGCGGTGCATCACGATCCAGAACAACGCCGACGCCGCGTAGCAGCCCGCGCCCCAAGCGCCCGCGGCGGGTGACGCGAGTCCGGCGAGCGCGGCTACGGCGACGGCGGCCGGCACGATGTCCCAGAGCATCGGGAAAGGGAATAGCATCCGAAACGCCGCCTGCCCGAGGGGTCCCGCCGAGATCGTGTCCCGCCCCGCCGCGTACACGTTCTTCCCCCACCCTCGAACGATTTCGGCGAAGCCGTGATACATCCGCGTCGCGAGAAAGTCGACGCCCTCCATCAGCTGCACCGAATACCCGAGTCGCGTCCACTCCTGTGCCATCCGCATGTCCTCGGCCACGTGCGAGCGCACCAGCTCGTGGCCGCCCGCGCTGTCGTACACCTCGCGGCGCACCAGCATGAACTGGCCGTTGGCGATCTTGTCGACCGGATTGGTCGACCGGTTCAGCCGCTCGGTGTCGCCGTACCGCGCCGCGAGAATGCCGAGCATGTGCGGTTGAAGCAGCCGCTCCCAGAACGTTTCCATGGTCTGAGCGCCGACCACCGAAAAGAGATCGGCGCGCCGCACGCGCGAGGCGTTCATCGAGCGGGCGAGCAGCTCCGGTCCGTGCCGGGTGTCGGCATCAGTGAAGAGCAGGAATGTCCCGCGGGCAGCCATCGCCCCGTTGTGGCAGGCCCACTGCTTGCCAAACCAGCCCTCGGGAAGATCGGGATTGTCGATCACGCGCAGGCGCGAATCACCGGCGGCCATCCGCCGCGCGATGTCGGCCGTGCCGTCAGCGGAGTGATCGTTCACGACGATCACCTCGATGCCCGGCCAGGTGGTCGAGAGGATCGAGCGCAGGCACGGCTCCATGTTTCGCGCCTCGTCGCGCGCGGGGACGATCACGGACACGAGTTCGAGCGCCGCGTCGGCGGGAAGCGCCGGAGAATACGCGGCAAGCGAAGTTCGTTTGCGCAGCCGCCAGAGAATCGCGAGCGGCAGCGCGACCCACGGCAATGCCGCGAGCACGACATTCCACCAGGATTGATCCGCGATCATCCGGATGTCATCCGCCTAAATCCGTGGTCACGGGGGAAGACTCCGCCCCAAGCGCCTGCCCACCTCGCGCCCGCCGCGAAAGAATCACCGCGGCCGCCACGTCGCCGGTGACGTTCGCCGTCGTGCGGAACATGTCGGGAATGGTGTCGACGCCGAGCAGGAGACCCACGCCCTCGGCGGGCACGCCGGCCGCGAGCAGCACCGGGACGATCATGATGATCGATCCGCCGGGAATGCCGGGAATGGAGAACGTGGTGACGATCGTGGTCGCCGCGATCGCAGCGAGCTGCGGCGGTCCGAGCGCGACGCCGTAGAGTTTCGCCACGAAGAGCGTGCCGATCACCTGCCCGATCGCGGCGCCGCAGCGAAAGAGCGTGACGGCGAGCGGGAAGATGAACGACGAGAACGCCACCGGCATCCCCAGTCGTTCGCGCACCGGCTCGAGCATAGCCGGCAACGCGGCGAGCGACGAACGTGAGGAAAACGCCACCGCCTGCGCGGGGAGCGCCGCGCGTGCGAACGTCTTCAGCGAAATGCCGCCGAAGATCACGGCGGCCGGATAGACCGCCAGCACCACGAACGCGACCGTGACGCTGCTGACGAGCACGATATACGTCGCGAGTGCGCCCGCCGCCGCGAACCCGAGCTTCGACGCAACGGCCACCGCGAGCGCGAACACGCCGAGCGGCGCGAGCACGAGTATGGCGCGCACGAGCACGAGCGACGCGTCCTGTACCCCGGATACGACGCGCAGGAAAGTCGCGCGCCGGTCCGCCGCCACACGCGAGAGTGCGGCGCCGAACACGAGTGAAAACAGGATGAGCGGCAGCATCGCGCCGTCCGACGCGGCCTTCACCGGATTCGCGGGAACCAAATCGACGACCCACTCTCGGACACTTTGAATTGACTTGGCGCCCTCCATCGCGGCGCCGGCCGCCTGCGCCGCGTTCGCGCGCAGGCCGGCCGCGGCCGCGGGATCGATGTGGACCATCGCGAGGATCGGCGGGCCCGCGAGCAGCGCCACGAGTGTGGCCACCGAGAGAATCGCGACGAAGAGCACGAGCGCCCGCACCCCGATGCGCCCGATGCTGCGCGGGTCCGCGGTGCCGCCGACGCCCACGATCAGGCTCGAGACGACGAGCGGGATGATGGTCATGCGGATGGCCGAGACCCAGAGCGTCCCGACCGGCTCGATGAAAGGCACGAGGTGCGCGAGCGCGGGGGAGCCGCTCGAAGCGATCCCGAGTCCGAGCGCGAGGCCGCAGACAAGAGCGAGGAGAACCTTGAGGGCGAGCGACATGGCCACCAAGGTACGGCGAAAATGGCAACGCTGTCAGACGATAGCTGTCAGACGACTGCAGCCTCCAGACAACGACCTCTTTACCGTTCGGCTCGCAGATCGGTAATGAGGTCGTTGTCTGACGGCTGCCTTTGTCTGGAAGGTGTCGTCTGACAGCGTTGCCGTTTGGCCAGGGCACGAGCGTCAGTTCGGTGGCATATTTCCGATATGCCCTACAAGACCGGAGCCGACCTCGTCGAGGAAGCCCGCGCGCGGATCCGCGAGCTCTCCGCCGCCGACGTGAAGGCCATGATCGAGCGCGGCGACGGCGCCGTCTATCTCGACGTCCGCGAACCCAACGAGTGGAACCTCGGCCATCTCCCGAAGGCCGTGCACATCCCGCGCGGAAATCTCGAGAGCAAGGTCGAGGCGCTCGTGCCGCGCGACGCGAAGGTCGTGGTGTATTGCGCGCGTGCGAACCGCTCGGCGCTCGCGGCCGACACGATGCAGGTCATGGGCTACGCCGACGTCGCCTCGCTCGCCGGCGGATGGGCCGATTGGATGGCTGTGGACGGCCCGGTCGAGGGATGACGCGCGCCGGGGCCTCCGCGAGCGCGCGCCTGGCCCACATCGCGAGCGCGGTGCGCGCGCACGCGCCGGCGGTCGCCGGGCGCGACGGCACGTACTTCGAGGCCGCAGTCTCGCTGATCCTTCGTGAGACCCGCGACGACGACGTCGAACTGCTCTTCATCAAGCGTGCCATACGGGACGACGATCCGTGGAGCGGGCAGATCGCACTGCCGGGCGGCCGGCATCAGGACTCCGACGAATCACTCGAGGACACCGCCGTCCGCGAGACGCGCGAGGAGGTGGGACTCGAACTCAGGAACCACGGCGCCATCCTCGGCGCGCTCGACGAACTGCGTCCGCGCATCGCGGTCCTGCCGCCGGTCATCGTCCGCCCGTACGTCGCGACGATCGCGGCCGACGCGGCCATCGCATCGAGCGACGAAGTCGCGGAGTTCTTCTGGGCGCCGCTCGACGCGATCCTCGATCCGGCGGCGGCGCGCGCGACGGAGATCTTCATCCGGCAGACGACCACCGTGCGTCCCGCGATTCACTATGAAGGGCATGTGATCTGGGGAATGACCGAGCAGATCCTCCGCCGGTTCGAGGAGATCATCCGATGAGCTCCGGTGGTTCCAAAGGCTGGAAGTCGTATTCGCGCGCGCCGCTGGCCGTGCGTGCGAGCGTGGCGCTCGCGATCACGCTCGCGTTCCTCCTGATCCCCGCGTTCGGCGACCGGTGGGCGTATGCGCATCTCTATCGCGCGAGGCTGTACGATCTCGACTGGGCGATGGCGCTGCGCGCGACCGGCACGCTCTACGTCTGGATCCCGGTGGCGCTGATCATCTGGCTCGTGCAGCGCGAGCACGATGCGGCGCTCGCGAAGCGGCGCGCCCTCCTCGTGCTCGGCTCGCCGGTGCTCGCGGGGCTGCTGTGCGAAGTGATGAAGCTGCTGATTCGCCGCGAGCGGCCCGACGTCGACGCGGGCAGCTGGGTGTTTCGCACGTGGAGCGATCACACGTTCTCGACGGCGGGACTCGCGACGCCGAGCAGTCACACGATGGTCGCGTTCGGTGCGGCGACGATGCTGGCGCGCACGTATCCGCGGGCGCGCTGGGTGTTTTACGTGCTCGCGTGGGGATGCGGCGCGACGCGCGTGCTCTCGCACGGCCACTACCTGAGCGACGTCACGTTCGGCGCGTTGCTCGGGTGGGCGGTGGGGTGGGGCGTTTGGATGCAGTGGGGGACAGTGGGGAGTGGCGAGTCGGCGAAGAGCGACGCGTGAGGGGGGTGAGCGGGAGTGGCGAGATTGGCCAGGGGCAACGAGTGAGCCGCGAATGAGACGAAGGGGTTTCCTGGCGACGAGTGCGACGGCCATCGGCGTAGCGGCGTGCGGGCCGTTCAAGCTGACGGAGATCACGCCGTACCGTCCGGTGCCGTCGCGATCGCAGCTCTGGTGGCAGCGCGCGGAACTGGGCCTGTTCACCCACTTCGGGATGAACACCTTCACCGATCGCGAGTGGGGCGACGGCCGCGAGGATCCGCGCGCGTTCAATCCGGCTCGCTTCGACGCACGGCAGTGGGCGCGCGCCGCGAAGACCGGCGGATTCAAGTACGTGATCCTCACGGCGAAGCATCACGACGGCTTCTGCTTGTGGCCGAGCAAGTACACGGAACACTCGGTGAAGAACAGTCCGTGGCGCGACGGTCACGGAGACGTGGTGCGCGAATTCGTGAACGCGATGCGCGCCGAGGGGTTGCGGCCGGGGTTGTACCTCTCGCCGTGGGACCGTCACGAGCGCACGTACGGCGACAGCCCGCGCTACAACGACTACTACATCGCGCAGTTGACCGAGCTGCTGACGCAGTACGGGCCGATCGTCGAGCTGTTCTTCGACGGCGCGAACGGCGAGGGGCCGAACGGCAAGAAGCAGGTGTACGATTGGGATCGCGTGCACGGCACGGTTCGCAGGCTGCAGCCGGGTGCGCTGATGTTCTCGGATGCGGGTCCCGACATCCGGTGGATCGGAAACGAGCGTGGGACGGCGGGTGATCCCAACTGGTGCACGGTCGATCCCGCGCTCGTGCCGTACGCCGGGTACGATGCGCCGCAGGTGGGCGAGTGGCTGCAGCACGGGAATGCTGACGGTGTCGTCTGGCGTCCCGGCGAGGCCGACGTTTCGATCCGGCCCGGCTGGTTCCATCACGAGCCCGAGAACGCGAAGGTCCGCAGCACGGAGAACCTGATGGAACTCTATTTTGCGTCGGTCGGGCGGAACGCGAACCTGCTGCTCAACGTGCCGCCCACGCGCGAGGGATTGTTTCACGAGGCGGATGCGCGGCGACTCGCCGAGTTCGGCTTGCGGATGCGCAAAGCGTTCGCCGACGATCGCGCGGTCGCGGCGCGGATCGGGCGCACGAAGGAAGGCGTGGAGCTGGATCTCCGCGACTCGGTGCCGATCGGAATGGTCGTGCTGCGCGAGCAGATCGAGCGCGGCCAGTCGGTGTCGCGCTATCGCGTGGAAGCGCTCGTGAACGGTGCGTGGAGCGTGGTGTCGCGCGGCACGACGATCGGGCACAAGAAGATCGACCGGTTCGCCGCGGTCACGAGCGATCGGTGGCGCGTGGTGGTGGAAGAATCGGTGGGCCCGGTGCGGCTCGGAGACGTGGGGCTCTTCGCGGCCTCCGGTTGACAGCCGGGATGCCATGAAATAAGTTAGTTCGTACTAACTTATTGTTTCTCCTACACAGAGCATTTGGCCGTTACCCAGCCGCCAGCCGCCACACCGCCGCCCGACGTACCGGCGCCATCGCCGGTCTCCGGCTGGCGCCGCTCGCGCTCCGCCCCCTCTCTCGCCGAGGCCCACCGCACCATTCCGGTGAACCGCCTCGGCTGGTGGCGAAAAGTCCTCGCGTTCTCCGGGCCCGGATATCTCGTCGCCGTCGGCTACATGGACCCGGGGAACTGGGCCACCGACATTGCCGGCGGCGCACGGTTCGGCTACACGCTCGTCTCGGTGGTCCTCGTCTCCAATCTCATCGCGATTCTGTTGCAGGGACTCGCGCTGAAGCTCGGCATCGCCACCGGACGCGACCTCGCACAGGCGTGCCGCGATCACTACTCGCGCCCCGTGTCGATCGCGCTCTGGATCGGCTGCGAAATCGCCATCGCCGCGTGCGACCTGGCCGAGGTCATCGGCTCGGCCATCGCGCTCAAGCTCCTTTTCAACATTCCGCTCACGATCGGAATCATCATCACCGCCGCGGACGTGCTCGTGGTGCTGATGCTCCAGAACCGTGGGTTCCGCCTCCTCGAGGCCGTCGTCATCACGCTCATCGCGACGATCGGCGCCTGTTTCCTGTTCGAGATGGTCATCTCCAAACCCGACCTCGGCGCGGTCGCCCTCGGATTCATTCCCGCCAGGTCCATCCTCACCGATCACGCCCAGCTCTACATCGCCATCGGCATCCTCGGCGCCACGGTGATGCCGCACAACCTGTATCTCCATTCGTCGATCGTGCAGACGCGCCGTTACGAAGAGACGGCGGAAGGCAAGCGCGAGGCCGTGCGCTTTGCGTTCATCGACTCGACGTTCGCGCTCACTATCGCGCTGTTCATCAACGCGGCGATCCTGATCGTCGCCGCCGCGACCTTCCACTACAGCGGCTATACGGGCGTCGCCGAGATCCAGGACGCGTACAAACTGCTCACGCCGCTGCTCGGCGTGGCCGGGGCGAGCGCCATCTTCGCGCTGGCCCTGCTCGCGAGCGGCCAGAACTCGACCCTCACCGGGACACTCGCCGGCCAGATCGTGATGGAAGGATTCCTCGACCTGCGGCTCCGCCCGTGGGTGCGGCGGCTCATCACCCGCGCCATCGCCATCGTGCCGGCGGTCATCGTATCTATAGTTGCGGGGGAGGACGGCACCGCCAAGCTCCTCATCCTCAGCCAGGTCATCCTCAGCCTGCAACTTTCGTTTGCCGTGGTGCCACTGGTGCAATTCACCAACGATCGTGCCAAAATGGGGGAGTTCACGAATCCTCGCTGGCTCAAGTCCTTGGCCTGGTGCGCGGCGGTGTTCATCGCGGTGCTCAACAGCTGGCTTCTGGTGCAGACCTTCACGGAGTGGCTGGCCTGATGTACAAACGCATTCTCGTGCCGCTCGAAAACACACGCACCGACGAGGCGATCGTCGCGCACGTGCAGGCGCTCGCGAAGACCTGCGGCGCGAGCATCGTGCTGATGCACGTCGCCGATGGGTTCGCCGCCCGCAACATGAACGCGCTCGAACTCCGCGAATCGGAAGAGATCCGGAAGGATCGCGCGTATCTCGACGACGTCGCCGCGAAACTCTCCGCCGACGGTTTCGCGGTCGAGGCGGTGCTCGCCTCCGGCGATCCCGCGAATGAGATCACGGCCGCCGCGCTGCGCGAAGGCTGCGATCTCATCGCGATGGGCACGCACGGCCACCGCGGCATGAAGGACCTGATCTACGGCAGCGTCGCGAACGAAGTACGGCACCAGTCATTCGTGCCCGTGCTGCTCGTGCGCGAGCGGCCCAGCGGCGGCGCAGGATGAGCGCCCGCGCGACCGACGAACGAAGCGGCGCGCGCAGCACCCATCGTGCCGTCCCTCGTGAGAAGGCGCTCACGCGTCAGGCGGAGGACTATCTCAAGGTCATCTACGAGATAGAGCAGGGCGGGTCACCCGCGGCGACCACCGACATCGCCGAACAGCTCGGCATCGCAGCCGCGAGCGTGAGCGGGATGCTCCAGCGTCTCGCGCGCCTCGGTCTCGTGAAGGTCGAGCGCTACCGCGGCGCGCGTCTCTCCGCGTCGGGCCGCCTCATTGCGCTGCAGCTGATCCGGCGCCACCGGATCATCGAGAGTTTTCTGGTGACCAAGCTCGGCTACGGCTGGGACGACGTGCACGAAGAAGCCGAGCGCCTGGAGCACGCGGCGAGCGCAGATCTGGTCGACCGCATGGCCGACGCGCTGGGGAATCCAACCGCTGATCCGCACGGCGCGCCCATCCCGACGGCGGCCGGCCGCGTGGACGAGCGGCGCCTCTCGAGCATCGCCGATCTTCCGATCGGCGCCCGCGCTCGCGTGGTGCGCATGAGCGACCGCGATCCCGAGCTCCTGCGCTATCTCAAGAAGCGCGGAATCGTCCCGGGTGCGATCCTCAGGCTCGTCGAACGCGAACCGTTCGACGGGCCGATCTCGCTCACGGTGGGACGGGCGAAGCAAAGCATCGGTGCGACCGCGGCGGCGGCGGTATACGTGGAAAAATTGGCGCGCACCGATCGGTAAGAAGACCGTTGTAGTCTGACAGGTGGCCGCTGAGAGCGTTTAGTTCAGGGTTACTTGACCACCGCCGGCGTGCCGAGCTTCAGCACCAGCCAATCCGCCATCGCCCCGAGAATGACCGGGCTGACCTTGTTGGTCTTCACGTGTTTGTACATGTCGAGGAAGTCGCCCGTGGAGTCCGCGAGAAACAGGTGATCGGTCGCCGGGAAAATGCGGACCGTCACGTCCTTGTTTCCACCCGAGCGAATGAGCGCGGCGAGTTTCGTGGCGTTCGCGGCGGGGACCTGCCGGTCCGTCTCGCCCTGCAGAATCAGCGTCGCCGCCTTCACTTGCTTTGCGGCCGGCGCGGGGTCGTACGACATCCAGAACTTCAGTGCTGGTGCGAACTGCCGCTCCGGCGCGAGCGCGACGCGCGTCTCGGCGAGCACGGAGTCGCGCTGCGCCTGTGTCATCTTCGGATTGTGGTCGGCGACCCACTTGTTCTGTTCCAGGATGATGTCGATCATCTTGTCCGCGGGTCCGGCCATGATCGCGATCGCGCGCAGTTTCGGATCGGTCGCGGCGACCATCGGCGCGATCATCCCGCCTTCGCTGTGACCGATGAGCGCGAGCCGGTTCGGGTCGATGTCCGGGCGTGAGCGCAGATATGCGAGCGCCGCGCGAATGTCATCGGCGAAATCGGCCGTGTTGCTGTTGGCGAAGTTTCCGGTCGACGCGCCGAGGCCGCGGTCGTCGAGGCGCAGCACCGCGATGCCGACGCGGCTCAGCGTGTCGGCCACCTGCCGGAAGACCCGCAGGCCGCCGACGAGCGGGATGTACTCGTCGCGGTCCTGCTGGCCGGAGCCGGTGATCGTGACCACCGCGGGGAGCGGACCGCGCGCGTTCAACGGCTTCGTGAGAGTCCCGCCGAGCGTGATGCCGCCGGGTCCCTTGAACGAGACTTCTTCCGCCGTGTACGGCGCGTCGCGCGGCGCGGAGTAGTCCGGCTTCTCCGCGGGTTTGGACACGACCGTCCCGAACGTGATCTTCGCGGCGTCGGCCGCGCCGACGCGCGTGATGATCACGGGCTGCCCCACCACGAAGCCGCCGATCATGCGTCCCGCGGCGTCCACCTTGAACCGTTCTTCCTGGCCCGCGATCGTGATCAGCATCGAGTCCGTGCCGATGGGCCGCACGGTCAGCGGCAGCGTGACGCCGCCACTGATGGCGAGATACGGATAGTCGCCGCTGCCGCCGGATGCGCGCGCCCGTCGCGTGAATAGTTCTCCGATCGCAAACGAGTTTTGGAACGACGGCACGGCGCCGGCTTTCGTGCCCAGGCGCACGGTGTTGCCGGCCATCTGGAAGATCACGCTGTCGCCCTGGATCGTGGTGAAGACCTCCGCCGTCGGCGCTTCACCCGACGCGGCGCCCCACTTGAATTGCTTGATGGCCATCGTCCGCACCGTGTTCTCGGGTCCGAGCGCGACGACGTATTCGACGCGCGCCTGTCCCTTCATCGCCACGCTGCCGCGGAGCGTGTCGGCGGTCCAAACGAACCGGTCCACTACGACCGTGTCGGCGCCGTTCAGCGCGACGAACGCACCACGATCAGCCGTGCCCTGTGCGTGTGCCTGCTGCGTCCAGGCGAACATCCCGATTGCGATCGCGATCGCGGCCGCGAGCACGGCCAGTATCAACGCGCGCGGCCGGTTGTCGTCGGATTCGTCGGTCGAGCTCACGGAGTCGCGGTCTGCTGTGGAGTTCATGTTGTCACTCGATGATGAGTCGTGGTCTCCCCTTTGGATCATCCTGACGATCAGGAAGATCACGATGGGGATGGCTATTGCGGCGGCGAATATCAGCAGCGTGTTCGTGGAGCCGATATCGCCGCCGCGCGGGCGCTGGCCGCGCACGGCGTAGCGCGAGTACATGCTCGCGCCGGCCGCGGTGAGGGCGGCGACGACAGCGATCACCTGTGCTTGCGGGCTCTGCCGCCGCCGCCGCGTCTTCCATTCGAACGACATCTTCATTCCTCCGATGGCTGCGCGTCCGCCGCCGATCGCTTCGGCACGCGCTTCGCCCGTTTCAGTGCATCACGCAACAGGAACTCCAGGTGCCCGTTGAGCGACCGCAAGTCGTCGGACGCCCATTGTTGCAGCGCGTCGAGCACCTCGCGGTCGATCCTCAGCAGGAACGACTTCTTCTCGGCCACTGATCGCGGCCCCGGCTATGGGTAGATCGTGCCGGCGTTCAGAATCGGAGTGGCAGAGCGCTCCGAGCAGAGCACCACGAGCAGGTTGCTCACCATCTGCGCCTTGCGTTCCTCGTCGAGGTGCACGATGCCCTTGGAGCCGAGCAGCTCGAGCGCGTTCTCTACCATGCCGACGGCGCCCTCCACGATCTTGAAGCGCGCGGCGATGATGGCCGTGGCCTGCTGCCGCTGGAGCATCGCCTGCGCGATTTCCGGCGAGTATGCGAGGTGCGAGATGCGCGCCTCGATCACTTCGACGCCCGCCTTCGCGAGGCGGTCCTGGATCGCGACCTGAAGCGACTTCGACACTTCGGCCGTGTGCGTCGAAAGCGCCTCTTCGTTGTCCGCGTGCGAATCGTACGGATACGACTGCGCCACGGCGCGCACGGCCGACTCGCTCTGCACGGCGACGTACTTCTGGTAGTCGTCCACTTCGAAGAGCGCTTCGGCGGTCTCGACGACTTTCCAAACGACGATCGCGGCGATCTCGATGGGGTTGGCGCGGTTGTCGTTGACCTTGAGCTTCTGCGTTTCGAAGTTGCGAATCCGCAGCGAGATCTTGCGCTTGGTGAGGAACGGGTTGGCGAACCAGAAGCCCGGTGTCTTGACCGTGCCCTTGTAGCTGCCGAAGAGGATGAGCGCCTTGGCGTCGCCGGGATTCACGATGAACAGTCCGCCGAGCAGGACGCAGGTGACGACGAGGACGAGGAGGCTCGCTATGACGCCAGCCGGCATCACCGCCTGCGCCGATTTCAGCAGGCCTGCGAACGACGCGAGCCCGACGACGATCAGCAGGAGCAGGGTGGTCAGGCCATTGGACGCGCGGTACTCGTTTTCGCGGAACATGTGGAGCCGACTCCGTTGGGGTGGTAGCAAAATGATATCATTTTGCTATCTACCTGTCAAGCGGAGGGGTAAGTCATTGGAGGGCAGCGATTTGTGGCTCAGGCAATTAAAGTTTGCCAAAAATAATGTTTTCCGGAATCACGTACCGATATCCGTCGCTGTTGATGTTCCTATCAGAGATCAGTTGTCCAACGCAACAGCTTTTCCCATTCGAGGTTATTTCCCCGAAAAGAGCGGTGGGCGCTCCTCGCGGAAGATGACAAGTCCGTCCAGGACGTCGCCCCAGTTCGCCGCCTTGAAGTCGGGACCCAGCGGCCGTGCCAGGATGGATCCGAGCTTTCGAATCTGGCTCGAGTTGAGATAGCGGATCTCAGAGTCACCGTCGACGAAGGCTTGACCTTCGAGCGAATTGGCAGGCGCCGCAGCCAACGGCCGCACTGGTTGACGCGCCATACCGTAGCTACCGGAATACGCGGAGACGCCAAGCACGAATGCCTGGTCTTTGAACTCGCGCCGGATGTACGAACCCAACGGAACCCACTTCTCCTGCCCGGGCACGCCACTCAAGTCTTTCGCCGCGTGACTGGCGGCGGTCCACACAATCACTTTGCTGTCGGCCGGCAAGCGCGACATCAACCATTGAAAATTCATGTACATCGAGTGATCGCGATCGTTGAAATCCTGAGTGTTGGGATCGACACCGAACGGGACGTCGTGCTTGAAATCCCGGGCGAAGCTCCTTTTCAGATTCTCGATCATGGCTAACTCGTATTCGCGGGCATCGCCGTCCCTTGGCAGGGAGACATTGCGTTCGATCCTGTCGAGGCAACCGAGGATGAGAGCTTTGTCTTTCGGGCTGTATGGCGCGTCACTGCTGTACTGCCAGAGTGTGTGCTTCTGGAGGATGGCGAGACACTGCACCTTGTCGTCGCCCTGAAGGTATTCCACGAGATCGGCCGGCATTTGGCGCTGTGCATAAGTTCCGCGTCCGAGCTGGTCATCGAGCCCGCCGAGGACGAGGACTCCGCCTCGGGCCTTTTCCAACAGGAACGGAATAAGCGGTTCGACTTCGCGAGTTGCCCATAGTCCGCCAATCGCGACCGCGATCATGGGCACGGTCACCGCCTGGCCGGACTTCAGCGCTTTCTGGATGTTCAGGAAGTCGTACGCGCCGCTCTCAATGAAGAATGCGTTGTAGTGGCACTCCTCCACGAGCCGTCGCGCGACTTCCACCTTGAATTCAAGAGTTCTTCCGAAGCCGTGCATCGGCGGTTCGCCGAGGAGCGCAACCCGCTTGCCGCACAAGTCATGAACAACCTGGTCGGCAATCGAGGTCGCTCGCGCCTTGGCCTCGGCGGGTTGATTCGGCCGAGGGTTTCCCAGCGCAAAGCTGAATCGAACGACCACCAGGAGCAAACAGAGCGCGCCGCTCGAGGCCGATCTCACGGGACCTCCGACGAAATAAAGGTGCGGACCTTGATCTCACGTGGGCACGCATCTCTCGACACGTGATTGCCATGCACTCAGGGAGTCCGCGCGCAGTATATCCGGCGGTCGAGGCGACCCTTGGTCGCTAGCGCAGTGACGATCATCGCGTCCACCGCTCCGACCGTGAAGATTCACGCGGCCACTACGAGCAACTTCGGATACATCATCGGTCGATTGTGCCGTCCAATGCGAATTGTCCAGTGGCGCCGGCCAGCCGCCGGCGTGCTTGTTCCTATGGCAGGCGCTGCCACCCGTGCCGATCAAACCATGCGACCGCGCGCGACGTACTCCACAGTGCGCCAAAGCAAATCGCCGCGACGCCCAGCGAGAGAAGCGCGCCAGTGGCCGGACGGACGTTGAGGCGCATGAGGAGCGGCGACGCGCAGAGACCTGCCACGAATATCCAGTAGAAGCGCAGTGCCGTTGCGCGATCCGGCACGCCGAACAGCGTGGCACGGACCCAAGCCGGAACCGGCTGCTTCGAAGTTGCGTGCTCCCGGAGCGCGCCTTCCATCGCGGCGGGACTGATCCCGGCCTCGAGCGCTATTTCGGAGAGCTGAACGACGGAGAGCGTTCCAGCAGGCTCAGCGTCCAGCGCCGCCGCGCGCGCCAAGAGCCGCTGGGCGGCGTCCGGTGTGATCGTTCGTTCGCCGTACAGTTGATCCTCCGCCATTCTCCCTCCAGCGGTCTGTGCCTGAGTGCCTGACAGGTACACGAGAGACAAGATACGCACTCATACACATATCGCGGAATGTTGGCGCCCCGAGACGGACAAGGTATCATCCAAACGCATCGGGCAGCATCGTTCGGCTGCCGAACGCCAAGTTCATTCTCAAACCGCGAGACTCTGATGACCGCCCGCAGCGCATGGCGCACTCTCGTCGCGTTCCTTTTCATACCCGCGTCGCTCGCCGCCCAGACGGGATTCGTCACGACGTCCGACTCCGCGCGCCTCTACTACCGCATCATCGGCCACGCCGCCGATACGATCATCGCGATTCACGGCGGCCCCGGCATGGATCACGAATCGATCTTCGGCGATTTCAAAGTGCTCGCCGAACACCACACCGTGATCTTCTACGACCAGCGCGGCGGCGGAAAATCCACGCTCCCCGCCGACACGATGACGCTCATAGCCAAGCGCCAGGTGCAGGATCTCGACGAGCTCCGCAAACATTTCGGCCTCGCGCGCGTCACGCTCGTGGCGCACTCGTATGGCCCGCTGCTCGCCGCGTCATACGCGATCGCGCACCCGGACAACGTAAAGCGAATGGTGTTCTTCGGGCCCGTGCCTCCGCGGCGCGGAGACTTCTGGCAACGCTATGCGAAGAATCTCAACGCGCGGCTCGACAGCACGCAGCGCGCGCAGATGATGAAAGCGTCGCGAATGATGACGAGTCCCACGGGCGACACGCGACAGGGGTGCCGCGACTACTGGGCGATCGCGACGCGTCCACGTCTCGCCGAGCCGGATCGCACGCTTCCACTGCTGAAGTCGGATCTCTGCGCGACCGATCCCGCCGGCATCCGGTACGGAAACGTCACGAGCAATCGCGTGATCATGGACTCTTACGGCGACTGGGACCTTCGCGCGCAGCTGCGCACGCTTCAGATCCCGACGCTGATCGTGCACGGCGAAGAAGAGACCATCCCGATGGACCTCGTGGAGGAGTGGGTCACGTCGATGCCCCAGGCGCGCCTGTTCCAGGTCCCGCGCGCCGCCCACTTCACATACGCCGAGCGGCCGGAGCTGGTCTGGCCGGAGGTCGAGGCGTTCCTGCGCGGGAAGGGCAAATAGCCATGGGCGTCGCCTCGTAAGCGAGAGCTAACTCGCGGTTAACCATTCGCTAACCGATCGCTAACCGGCCCTCACGGACGTGGGGTGTAGTGTATCGAAGCCGGCCGCGCATGCACGCGCCGCCTTCGAACCTCCACTCACACACCGGGGCACGGACGATGCTCAACAACCTGCTGGAATCCAGGGCGAAGAAACAACGGTCGTTCGGCGGATCGTTCGTCAGTCTTGCGATGCACGCGGCGCTGATCGGACTCGCGATTCATGCCACGCTGAACGCCGGTCAGCCGGCCGAAAATCGCGCCACGAAGGTCGAGTTTGCCGAGGTGAAGAGAGACGTGCCGGCTCCTCCCAAGGTGAAGGCTCGGGTCGAAGTCGTTCTGCCGCCCAAGGGGTCGCAGCTACTCACTGCACCGGTAAACATCCCCGACAGGCTCCCCGAGATCGACCTGTCGGCGAGGCCGACCAACGAACTGGATTGGGTGCGGAGAGGAGTGTCGGGGGGCCGCGATAGCGGCAGTGTCGTCGTCGCGCCGGCAGGGAACCACATCTATTCCGAGTCGCAGGTCGAGAAGCCGGTGATGGCCGCGATGGGCTCGCCGGCGCCGCGCTACCCCGAAGTGCTCAGGGCCGCCGGCGTCGAAGGCGAAGTGATCGTGACGTTCGTGGTCGACACGACGGGGCGCGCGGAGCCTTCGTCAATCCAGATTCTGAACGCCACGAACGATCTCTTCGGCGCCGCGGTGAGAACGGCACTCCCCGGCATGCGCTTCCTTCCCGCGGAAACGGGTGGGAAGAAGGTGAAGCAGAGGGTGCAGCAGCCGTTCGTGTTCACCATCATCAAGTAGCGACCGGCGGATCTCCGGACATCGCGGAGATCGACCAGGACATGGTGGGCCGCGGAACGGCGGCCGACTTTCCGCGCGGTGGCACGGCGGCGGCCACGCCGACGTATCTCGAAGTCGTCGGCGCGAAACGGCTCTTCAGGGAGTTCGGCGATTCGCTCGAGGCCGCGAACGGCCGCGAGCCCGTGCCGTTCGTGTTCGATTACACGTTCGACGCGCCCGGTCATCCGCAGCTATCCCGATCTCGCGCGCGTGAGCCGCATGGTGTACTCGTCGGCGATGGTGATCGCGAGCATGCCGCAGCGGCCGAGGCTCGACGCGCCGAAGCAGACGAATCCGAACGCGCCGTGCCGGCAGTGAGCGTGAGCGGCGAATGGGCCCCGCTCAGCCCGCGAGGAACCAAGCGATTGTCTCGCTGACCAGGGCCGCTTGTCCTGGTGACGACGGCGTGCGAACCCCGGCAGAGCGACATGACCCTGGGGAGGCACTGCCCAACTTTGTGCAAATGTTACATGCGCCAATCGTGACGTAGTCGACGCACGCGCGTGACCCGCTGGTCGGAACGATGTGCCTTCTTGATCTGCACTTCGTCCTTCAGATCTTTCAGCGGGAGCGGGATCCATGTTTCGCACAAGTCCGGACAAGACGCACGGGCGGGAATTCCATCGCGGCCTCCGGAGCGAGATACGCTCGGTCGCGCGAACGCTCCGCACCCTGATCGCCACCGTTGCGGGCGGAGCCGTGATTGCGCTCATCGCCCCGTCCATCGTGCAAGCCCAGCAAGACGAGGGGACGATTCGCGGACGCGTGACCGACACGACCCATGCTGCCGTGGCAGGTGCGATGCTGCACGTGATCGGCACCGCGCTCGGCGGGTACACCGATGCCCGCGGCGAGTACGCAATCGAGCATGTGCCGGCCGGCACCCGTGTCGTCACTCTACGGCGCGCCGGATTTGCGACGGATTCGCTCCGTATGGATGTGCGCGTGGGCGCCACCGTCACGGTGGACGTGATCCTTCATGTCTCCGTGCAGACTTTGGGGTCGGTGCTCGTGAGCACATCACCACGCCTCAACGAGACGAAGGAGCAAGCGCTCGAGAAACAGCGGAACGCCGACAACATCATCTCCGTCCTTTCCGGCGATGTGATCCGTTCACTTCCCAACGCCAACGCGGCGGAGGCGATCGCGCGCATCCCGGGAATCTCCACCGAGCGCGATGAGGGAGAAGGGAAGTTCGTGCAGATTCGCGGCACCGAGCCCCGCCTTTCGAACGTCACGGTGAACGGGGTGCACATCCCCGGCACCCAGAGCGGCGACCGTGTCGCGAAGCTCGACGACGTGCCGACCGACATCCTCGGCGCCATCGAGGTCTCCAAGACACTCACCGCAGACCAGGACGCCGACGCGATCGGCGGATCGGTGAATCTCGTCACCAAGATGCCGGAAGGCGCGCCGCGTGGGTACATGGCGGGTCAGTTCGGCCAGGCCAATCTCCTCGACCGCTCGCAGGGCCAGGGAAGCGCGATGTGGGGCGGCAGGTTCGGCGACGACCGCCGCCTCGGCTTGCTCATCGGCGCCACGTATGACCACAACAATCGCGCGATCAACGACCTGGAGCTCGGCTGGGACTTCAATGACGCAGGGAAACCCATCCCCGTGGAATGGGACCAGCGCGACTACATGTACGATCGAACGCGGTATGGTGCCAACGGCACGCTTGACTACCGCTATGCCGACGGGTCGACGGTCTTCCTGAAGGGCATGTGGAGCAAGTTCAACAACTGGGGCACGCGGTATCGTTTCGACGTGTCGAGCGGGGGAGATTCGGCGCAGGCCTCGTCGGGCGCATCGGGAATCGCCACCGGCGGCACCTTGATCCGTGAGACGTCGAACCGCACGCCGGTCGAACAGCTGTTCGGGCTCACGGCCGGCGGCAAGAAGTTGTTCGGCTCCTCCGAGGTCAACTATGCCCTCAACTATTCGGGCACGCGATCGAGCAGCAGCGACTATCGCACGAGCGATTTCGAGTACGACGGGCTGGCCTTCAAGTACAACGGCGCCAACCGGAACTATCCGAGCTATTCCTTCATGAACGCCGCCGATCTGGCGGCCTCGCAGTCGGCCTCGAACTTCGGGCTCACCAAGTACTCGATCAGCGAAGGCCGGACAGCGGCGAACGAGAAAGGCGGGCAGGTCGACGCGACCTTCCGATACGCGCTCGGCGGCCGCCCAGCCACGCTCAAGATCGGCGCCAAGTACCGTGACGAGGACCGTGACAACGTGAACCTCAACACGAGCTACAGCGCGACCGGCAATGTGCTGCTCTCGCAGTTCGTTGGTTCGTTCAGCGACCCGAGCTTCTACAATCAACTCGCGCCGGGTTACGTGATGGGCCCACAGGCCAACCACGCGGCGCTAACGGGGTTCGAGAACGCGAATGCGAACCTCTTCAGGAGTACCACCAAGCCGGTGAGCGACTCCCTCGCAAACTTCACGGGGGGCGAAAAGGTCGCGGCGGCCTTCGCGATGCAGACATGGGATATCGGCGCGCTCCGTGTCAACGCCGGCCTCCGGCTCGAGAACACAGCGGTGAACTTCAGTGGGAACGCCGCTACCACTCCCGCCGATTCGACCGGCAAGGCCACCGGCCCGGCAACGGTACGTCGCGTGACCGGCACCCAGAACTACGCGGACCTCTTTCCCAGCCTGCAGTTCCGCTACGCGCTCGACGACGCGAGCAACCTTCGTTTCGCCGTGACGCGCGGCATCGCGCGCGCGAACTACTCGGACCTCGCGCCGCATCTTTCCGGTGAAATCTGCTCGTCGTGCAAGACCAGGTTCAACAACCTGAGTGCCGGCAACCCGGACCTCAAGCCGCAGCACGCGTGGAACGTGGACCTGCTCGGCGAGCATTACATCGATGGGACCGGCGTGGTCAGCGCGGGCGTATTCTACAAGAGAATCAGCGACTTCATCTACCAGCGGCAGTTCGTGTACAACGGGCCGGCCACCGAGTTCGCCGGCTACTACGGCACGCGGCCGGACAACGGCGGCGACGCGAGCCTGATCGGCGCCGAGTTCGACTATTCGCAGCGGCTCGACTTCCTGCCCGGCGCCTTGTCCGGTCTTGGCTTCGACGTGAACTGGACGCAGATCGATTCCAAGGCCAAGCTGCTCGCCGATACCGCCAAGAGTGCCGCCACACTGGGGAATCCAACGGTGCGGGAGGCTCCGCTGCCCCGCCAGTCGAAGAGCATCGGAAACGTCGCGCTCACATACGATTCGCGCCTGGTGTCGGCGCGCGTCGCCTGGCAGTACCAGGGAGAGAGCATCTATTCGTACGGCGACGGCTCGGCCTCGCCGACGGGCGACAACTGGTTCTTCCCGCATTCGCAAATCGATGCGTCGGTGACGGTGAACGTCACGCGCGACGTCTCGCTTCAGGTGCAGGCGCTCAACCTGAACAACGCCGTCTTCGGCTTCTTCAACGGCGTGCCGGGCACGGAGTTCAGCAACCAGCGCGAGTACTACGGACGGAGTCTCATCGTCGGCGTGAAGTACGGATTCGGCGCGGCGGCGGGCACCCGTTGATCCGTCGCCTTGGGCTTGCGGCTCTTGGCGCGCTGGGTCCCGTGTTGCTCGGGGCCCAGACGCCACCACCACGCGACACGATCATCCCCGCGTCGATCCTCGCGCCGAAAGTCCCGTTGCCGCAAGAAGCTGCGACGGCGGCGGTCACCAAGTTCAGCTTCATCGCCTACGGTGACACGCGCGGGCGCCACGATGGCGCCGAACTCCAGGCGGAGCACACGCTCGTGATCGAGTCGATGCTCGCAACCATCAAGAAGGCCGCCGCGAGCCCCGACCCGATCCGGTTCGTCGTGCAAAATGGCGACGCCGTGCAGAACGGCTCGATCGCCGGGCAGCTGAACGTGAGCTACATCCCGCTCGCAAACCGGCTGACGCAGGAGGGCGGCGTGCCGTACTTCCCCGCCGTCGGCAATCACGACGTCGGAAACTCGGTCGATCTCGCAGACCTCCGCCGCGCCGACGGCCTGCATAACTACCTCGCCGCGAACGCGAACCTCATTCCGGCCGGGGGCGCTCCGCGGCGCCTGAAGGGCTACCCCACGTACGCCTTCGGCTATGGGAACAGCTTCTTCATCACATTCGACTCGAATATTCCGGATGACACCGCCCAATTCGCCTGGGTCAAGTCGCAACTCGCAGCGCTCGACCGCAAGCGGTACAAGAACATCGCGGTCTTCTTCCATCACCCCCCGTTCTCCTCTGGTCCGCACGGCGGGGCAAAAGTCGAACGGCAGGCAGCCTCGATTCGCACGAAGTGGCTTCCCCTCTTTCGGCAGCATCACGTGCGGCTGCTGCTTGCGGGCCACGAGCACCTCTTCGAGCACTGGGTGGAACGTTATACGGACTCGAGTGGCGTGCATCGCATCGACGAGATCGTGAGCGGGGGAGGCGGCGCGCCGCTATATGCGTATACCGGAGAGCCCGACCTGAGCGAGTACGTCAAGGCCGGTCGA
>PMYN01000080.1:89559-94175 GCA_003171215.1 Gemmatimonadota bacterium
GTCGTGTTCCACGTGGATGGTGAGCGCATCTCGATCGAAGTGATCGGAGTGGATTGGGGACGGGGCTTCTCGCCGTACCGCTCGAACACGGCGACACTGGGCGATCTGCGGCCTTAGCGGCGGTTGGCACCTGCCGACCTGCGGGTCGGTCATCGGTTGCCGGACGACGGAAGACGCATCTGCTCGGGGGAAGGCTTGACAGTGACTCCGTTGTCAAGCCGATTCCACCGATGGCCTCGCTCCGCCTCGGCACCTGCGGCTGGAACTACGACGCGTGGGTCGGGCCGTTCTACCCGATCCGCACGCGCCCGGCAGATTTCCTGAGGACGTACGCGCGGGCGTTCGACACCGTCGAGGTGGACTCCACGTTCTACGCGATTCCGCCGGCGAAGACGGTGCGCGGCTGGGTGTCGCGCGTGGGCGACGGATTCGAGTTCGCGCTGAAGCTGCCGCAGGAGATCACGCACGAACTGCGGCTGCGATCGTCGGAAGAGTTGTGCAAGCGGTTCTTCGACGTGTCGCGCGAGCTCGGCAAGAAACTCGGGCCGATACTCATCCAGCTCGGCCCCGATTTCGGCCCGTCGGAACTGCCGGCGCTGGCCTCGTTCCTTCCCGCGCTTCCCGCGGACCTGAGATTTGCCATCGAGTTCCGGCAGAAGGGCTGGATCCACGAAGGCCTGCTCGGGCTGCTTGCGGAACATCACGTGGCGCTCGCGCTCGTGGACGCGCGCTGGATTCCGCGCCGCACGATGACCATGCTCGCCGAGCGTCCGACGGCCGACTTCGCCTACATCAGGTGGATGGGGCCGAACCGCGACCTCGTGGACTACTCACGCATCCAGGTGGACCGGCGGAAGGAGCTCGAGGCGTGGGCGAAGGCGATCGCGATTCTCGCGCCGAAGGTGCGCGTGTCGTACGGGTACGTGAACAATCATTTCGCGGGGCACAGTCCGGCGACGGTGCGGATGCTGCAGGAGATGGTGGGGATGCCGGTGGTGGATCCGTCCAGGCTGGGAGTGCAGCTCACATTGTTCTAGACGGCAGACGGCAGACGGCGGACGGCAGCGATGGGAGGAAAGACGACGGGGCGCCTAGGGGATCACGAGGTTGGGGACCAAGTGACCGTTCGTTGTCCCGTCGCCCAGCTCGCCATTGGCGTTGCTTCCCCAGCAGTACATCGCGCTCCCCGTGGTCAGGCCGCATGTGAACACACTGCCCGCCGTGACGCTGCTGAACGCGAGACCGCCCGTGATCAGCGTCGGTGCGAGGCGCTGAGTTGTGGTCCCGTCGCCCAGCTGGCCGAATGAGTTGTCTCCCCAGCAGTACGCCGCACCCCCCGTCGTGGTCAGGCCGCAGGTCGAGGTATCCGCTGTGAGACTGCTGAACACGAGGCCACCTTGGCTGACCGCGACCGGGGAGAGGCGCTGCGTCGTGGTCCCGTCTCCGAGCACGCCAGTGGCATTGTAACCCCAGCAGTACGCCGTGCCGGCCGCAGTCAGGCCGCAGGTCCACAAGCCGCCGGACGTGAGGCTTGTGAGCGCGAGGCCGCCCGCGACCAACGTCGGAGAGAGGCGCTGAGTCGTGGTGGTGTCGCCGAGCTGGCCAAAAGAGTTGTCTCCCCAACAGTACGCCACGCTCCCCGTGGTCACGCCGCAGGTGTGATACTGGTTCGCCGCAAGGCTCGTGAACGAGTGGCTGCCCGTGACCGCCGTCGGAGTAAAGTGGTTGGTCGTCGTCCCGTCGCCCAGTTGGCCGTCGATGTTGTTTCCCCAGCAGTACGCCGCATTCCCCGTAGTCACACCGCAGGTATGGTAGATACCCGCCGTCAGGCTGGCGAACACAAGGCCGCCTTGCGAAACCGCGACCGGGGTGAGGCGCTGGGTGGTGGTCCCGTCGCCCAGCTGGCCATTGTTGTTTCCCCAGCAATACGCCGCGCCCGCGGTGGTCAGGCCACAGGTGTGGTAGAGACCCGCCGTGAGGCTGGTGAACACGAGGCCGCCCGCGACCGGCGTTGGAGTCTTGCGTTGAGTCGTGGTGTTGTCGCCCAACTGGCCGTAGGTGTTGTCTCCCCAGCAGTACGCCGCGCCTGCCGTGGACAGCGCGCAGGTGGACGTGCCACCCGCCGTGTTCACCGAAAGACTGGCGAACGCTACCGCCGTCGCGCTGAAGGTGAGCGGCGAACCGCTGAGGCCGCTCGCTGTCGCGGTCACGCTGTTCGCGCCAGCCACGCCGAGCGTCCATGTGGTGCTCGCGATGCCGCTCGCATTCGAGGCGACCGGCTGCGTGCCGACTGATCCGCCGCCGGTGCCGACGGCGAAGGTGACGTTCACACCACTGACTGGATTGCCAAACGCGTCCGTGACGAGCGCGCTGATCGGCGAGCCAAGGGCCGTGTTAACGCCGCCGGTTTGCGCATTGCCGGCGTTGATCGCGAGCGTAGCGGCCGCGGCCGCGGTCACATTGAACGTGCTCGACGTGGCGCCGGTCAAGCCGGTGGCCGCGGCGGTCAGCGTGTAGCCGGTGCCGACCTTGTTGAGCGAGATGTTGTTGAAGGTCGCGACGCCTGCAGCCGCGGCGACCGTCACGCTGCCGGAGAGCGTCGAGGTGCCGGGATTCGTCCCGATCGCAAGCGTCACGTTCCCGGTGAACGTCGTGGCGAGCGCGTTGCCGGCGTCCTTCGCCTGCACGACGATGGCCGGCGTGATGTTCGCGCCCGCGACCGTCGTCACGGGCGGCGTGCTGAACACGAGATGTGTGGCCGGTCCCGCAGACGGCCAATTGTTGATGACCGCTCCACTCAACTGCGCGATGAATCCGCCGTTCGCCGCCGGCGTTGGCGATGATGTGTTGATGGTCAGGAACGGCGTGCTGCCGTCCGTGTCGGTTGCCTTGAGATACAATCCGCTCGTCGGCGTCGTGTTGAGGACCGGCACCGACAGCGTCGCGGCAAAATCGCCGCTTCCTGCGGTACCGCTGCGCTGAACTTCGAACTGCGTCAGCGTTGGATCCATCGACGAGAACTGCAGGTCGGTCAGCGTGGTGACCGGACTGCCGTCGAGCAGGAGCAGCCGCGTGTTCGTGAGGAACAAGTGCGTGGCGTTCGCACCACGCGCGGTGATCAGCAAGTTCGCGCTCGTGACGGGAAACCGCACGCCCGCATTGGTGGTGATCTGCCCTTCGACGAACACGTTGCTGTTCAGCGTATGCGTGCTGCCGTCGCCGATCATCAGCTCGCCGAAGTGCGACAGCGTGGGGCCAAAGCCGGGGTTCGCAAACGTGATCTGCGATGCGCCTCCCTGTCCGATCGAAACGCGCAGCGTCGAGTCGGCGACGAACGCGGTGGCATTCACGCCTTGGCTGAAGCCGGCGATGTTCATGTACCCGTGCGAGAGCAGCGTCGAGGTGTTGCCGCCGTTGAACGTCACCGTGCCGAGCACGACGAGCGAATCGTGCGTGTTCGTCATCTCGAGCACGCCGCCGTTCTGCGTGGTGAAGTTCGACGAGGTGTGGACGTAGTGTCCGTTGAGCTTCAGATGCGAAGACGCGCCGTCCACCACGATATTGCCGACATTGTTCAGCGTGTCGGCAAGCGTCACGGTGCCGCCCAGGAACTGCAGAGTGTTGACTCCGAAGTTCCTCGGCAGGACGGTGGGTGAGCCGGTCAGCTTCACGAGACTGCTGCCGTTCCACGCATTGTGTGCGACCGTCGAATCCGTGATGTTGCCCGCGAACGTCAAATTGTAGGAGCCGTTCACATTTCCGCTGCCCAGCGCGATGAGCATGTTTCCGGCCACGCTCTGGTCGCCGGAGAACTGACGCTGTGCCGCGCCGCGCAGGGTGAGGTTGTTATAGCCCTTGCCGGCGGTGGGCGTCGTCCAGCTCAGCGTTTGGGTGCCGGTCGTGCCGTTGAGCGTGGTGGTGTGCGAGCCGCTCGCGTCGATCGCGAGTCCGGTCACGCTGATGGAACTGCCGCCGACCACCAGGGTTCCGTTCGTCAACAGTCCGGTCGTGGCGCCGCCGCTGAATGTTGCGTTGCCAGTCACCATCAGCGAGTCGTTCGCGCTGGTCATGACGAACGTGCCGGTGCCGGCGGTCGAGAACGTTCCGGGAACACTCACGTAGTGTCCGCCGAGCGTGAGGCTCCCCGCGCCGATCGACAGGTTGTTGGCCGCGCCCGTGAGCTTCAGGCTGTCCGTCAGCGTGAGTGCACCGCCGATGGTCAGGTTCGTGTTCAGTGACCTCGGCAGCGGACCCGCGCCGCTCATGGTCGTGTTCGCCACCTGCCAGCGGCCGCCCGTCGTGTCGTACAGCGCGCCGCCGATCGTCACGGTCCCGCCCGCGTTCGTCACGCTCGGCGTCGAGCCGGTCTTCAGCCAGACGTCGCCCATGAAGCGAACGTCGGTGGAGAACGTCATGCTCGTGCTCACCTGCAACTGGGCCTTGCCGAACGACGACGTCGTCGGGTTTGCGAACGAGACCGTCGGGTTGATGCCGGTGAACAGCGTGGTGTGACCGGCGGCCGCCGCGAACTCCTGCCCGCTTCCGTTGTTCACCTGAGCGAAGCTGCCGGCGAGCTTGAGCTTGCCGTTCGTCAGGATTCCGCCGGTGCTGCCGCC
>PMYN01000084.1 GCA_003171215.1 Gemmatimonadota bacterium
CCGCAGGACGCGCAGGGGTACACACTGGGCGCACAGTGGGCGCTCCCCGTTCACGACGGGCGCGCATCGGTTCGCGTTCAGGCCGAGGCGACCAACGTGGAACAGAGCATCGTCTTCGCCGATCATCCGGTTCCCGACTACTACACGGGAAGCACCACCGCCCAGGGCTTCACGCAGCGCGGGCAAGTCCTCGGTGCTTCGGTGGGACCCGGAGGACAGTCGCAGTGGCTTGCATCCGATTACATGGCGCGCGACTGGTCGCTCGGGATCATGCTCCAGCGCATTCGGTGGGAAGACAACGCGCTGTACCGGCAGCCGATCCCGAACTTCCTTCGGCACGACGTCACGCTCATGGCGGGTGTGCGCGGCACGCTGCGGACACACGCGTACGATTTCTCGGCGAGCATCGCGACGAACCCGCGGCAGGACTACCTCTTCCAGAACGGTTTCGCGAATCCCGAAGGCCGGCGGACGATCGACGTTCCGAATCTCACCATTACGTTCGGGGCTTCACCGAGGTAAGAGAGAACTACCTTTCCACGGATTTCGCGGACCTGCGCAGATACTTCTTGGGGGGAACCACAATTGTTTTTTTGTTGTTGCAGTTCCCCCGAGGTTTTGTTTGATCCGCGGTCATCCGCGAAATCCGTGGAAAGCAGTAAGACCGCCCCCGATCACGGACTGATCTTGTAAACCGCCCTCAGCCTTACGGAATCGGACAAGAACGTCGGCAGCGTGATCGCGAAGGTGGTGTCGCGCAACGGCGGCGCGTGCACGGAGAGATTTCCCGCAACCTCACCGTCGGTCGATGCCGCGAGATTCAGGCTGAAGCGGCCACCCGCGATCGAGACCGAGTGCAGTGGATCGGGCGTGACGGTGATCCCCGACGTGCGCTGAAAGGTCACCTGCGCGCCCACGATCGGATCGTTCGTGTCGCTGCGCCTCAGTTCGCCCACGTACAGCAGGCTCGGCCCCACGCCCCAGCGCTGGAGATAGCGCAACGAATCGTCCTCGAAGGTCTGCAGCGACAGACCCGTGATCACCTCCGGCACGCGCGGCGGCAGGTAGTGCACGTGCAGCTCGCCCGTGATGATGCCGATCTGGTCGGTGTACGGCGCGATGAGGAAACGTCCGGCGGCGTTGCTCGTGTCGGTGCGAGGCTGAGCGGCCACACCACCCGTCGGCACGAACTCCACGGCGACTCCGGCCTGCAAGGCGCCCGTCGCGCGGTTGAACAACTCGCCGGCGTAATGCGCCTCCTGACCGAACCGATACGACGCCAGGAACCGGATCGAGTCATTGTCGAACGTCTGCAGTTTCACGCCGCGAAATGTCTGCGGCGCATACGGCGCCGGCGGCGTCATCACGATGTCGCCCGTCACCGTTCCCTGGCCCGCGGGCACGGTTTGCAGCGAGAAGAGGCCGATCTCGTTCGACACGCCCGAGAGCGAGGCGGGCGTTGTCGCGATTCCGCCGGTGCGGGTCCAGGTGAATACAATCCCTGGAACGCCGCGATCCAGGCCGCGATAGATCGCCTGAACCGCGTAACCCAGCGACGATCCGGTCGAGAACACGCGATTTACGAACGGCACCTGATCGCGCCAGATCACCGGCAGTGCGGTGGCCTTGAAGACGACGGGAGCCTGCAGTCCGGGCGCGGTGATCGTCACGTTGGCGATGATCGAGTCAGCGCTGCTCGCGGCGTACTCGAGGTAGAACTGGCCGAGCGTGTCGGTTTGCACGGTGATGTCGTTGTTGGCGAGCGACGCACCGCCAACGCGTTGAATTTCGACCGTACCGACGACGCCCGCTCCAATGAACCGCACGTGCACCTGGCCGAGGAACGCGAACCAGGGCTGCGCCAGCACGCGTCCGAGGTCCACCCCGTCACCGCGAGTGCGCGAGGTGGTGAGTTGAACTCCGTGCACCGTATATCCAGCCGCGAACGTCGGCGCGTGCACCGTGAGGTCACCCGTCACCGTGCCGTCCGCGGTCGCGACCCCACTCAACTGGAATTGCCCGAGCGCGTCGGTCGTCGCGCTGATCGCTCCGCCGAGCCCCGCGCCAGCAAACGAAACGGAAGCTCCGCCTATCGCCTTGCCGCTCGCGTAATCGATCACCTGCCCCGATGCACTTATCGTGGGCACCACATGGCACGACGCGATCCCCGAGCAGGGATCACACGCTCCGAGCACGAGCGTCGCCACGAGCAAGACGTGCCCGATCTTCCGCGCTTCCGGCTTCCGCGCTTCCGGCCTCATGCTTCAGTCATCCCCTTGATCACAGCCCGTGCCCGCTCGATCTCTCCCATCAACGCATAGCGCACCATCAACGCCAGCCGGCTCGGATAGTACCACGCGAAGAAGAGGGCCGTATCGAGCGCCCCATAGTGCAGCCGGACGATCCTCCGCCTGTTGCGGTCCCGAAACCGAATCTGCATTGGTGAAGGCAGCGTGCCCACCGGCGGCACCCTGTGCCTGAGCCGCGCCGTCGGCGCATACACCAGTCTCAACCTCTTCCTCGAGACTCGCAGGCAAAACTCCACGTCCTCGCAGTACGCAAAGAAATCATCGCGAAACACTCCCACGGTTCGCAACGTCTCAGCCGGAATCAGCAGGCAGCAGCCCGTGAGAAATGTAACGTCCCGGGTGTCGCGCTCGGCGGGATTCGAATCCGCGAGATTCTCATCAACGTGCCGGCCGATCGCGCGCAACCTATCGAACTCGCCGCCGCCAAACCAGATCCGGTCGGGCGCATCGTATCGCAGGATCTTGGCCCCAACCGCACCGACCCCCAGTTCGTCCTCCTGACCGCCGGTGTCCTGCTCACCCTTCACCGCCTGAACAAGTTCCCGCACGCACGACCTATCAAGCACCGTATCGTTGTTCACCACGAGCACGTATTCGGCTCCCTCATCCACCGCCTGCTTCATGCCGCGATTGTTTCCGCCGGCGTAGCCGAGGTTCTGCCCCGTCTGCAGGTAGCCGACCTTCGGATAGCGCGCGTGAAGCCGCGGCCCGCTGCCGTCGGGCGATCCGTTGTCCACGAGGAGCACGCCGAGCGCCGGGTAGTCCTGCGCGGCGAGCGAATCCACGCACGCCTTGGTGTCGTGCTCGTTGCACCAGTTGAGCACCACCGCGGTTACTCGCCCGCTGGTCACCCGCCCGCTCGTCACGCGCCCGCCGCCTCGAGCAGGATCCGCCTCGTCTGCTCCGCGGTCTTTCGCCAGGAGAAGAGTGCCGCCTGCTTCCTGCCCGCCGCCGCCGCGCGTTTGCGCTCCGCGAGACTGTCGAGCAGTCGCGCGACTGCCGCGACCATTCCGTCGATGTCATCTGGATCGACGAGAACGGCCGCGGCGCCGGCCACCTCGGGAATCGACGTCGTGTTCGACGCCACCACCGGTGCTCCACTCGCCATCGCTTCGAGAATCGGAAAGCCGAAACCCTCGTACCTCGACGGGTGGAGGTAGACCGCTGCGTTTGCGTAGAGCGCGTGCAGCGCCTCGTCCGACACGGCGTCGAGGTCCACGATCCGGTCCGCCACGTTCATCTCCTCCGCGCGGGCCAATGTGCGCTTCCACTCCGCAAAGCGCTCACCCGCGAAGACCATGCGAAGTGTCTGATGGGCCGGAACGAGCCGGGAGAGCACTTCCACCGCGGCCGCGAGATTCTTGTGCGGCTTGCGATTCGCGACGCAGAGAATGTACGGCTGCCTGATATCCGCGGATGCGGCGGACAACGGCTGGGACGGCGTCGAGAAGAGTTCGGAGACGCCGAGCGAGACGATGTCGATGCGCCCTTCAGCCAGCGGGAATTCGTCGACGAGGTCGCCCCGCGTGAACGCCGAGTCCGTGATCAGGCGCGCCGCGCCCTCTACCGCGTGGCCGATCATCGCACGAGCCACTGCGCGCCGGGCGGCAGACGCCGCGCCCTTCACGCGCAGATGGATCAGGTCGTGAACCGTGACCACGCTCCGCCTGGGCAGCTCCGTGAGCGGCACGTCCCAGTGCGGAAAGAGCGTCACGTCGGCGATGTCGCTGCCGGCCGTCAGCGCCATCCATCCGGCCTGCGCGATGGGCGAGTAGCGGCCGCCCTTGAGTGCGACGACTTCCATTTTCACCGTCGACGTGATCCCGGCGACGAACGGATCGAGCTCTTTCGGTGCGCCGATCAACCGGATCGCGTCGAAGCCGCCGAGAGAAGCGAGCCCGGTGACGATCTCGCGCGTGTAGCGGCCGATGCCGGAGCCCCAGAGTGCCCGCGCGTCCACCGCGAGAACGGGGCGGGAGGGTTTGGTCAGGCCGTGATCCTTATGCGGTCGTGCAGGACATCGGGCGCGAGGTCTGCTCCGTTCGGCCACGCGACCGTCTCAGACTCCGCATCGATGTAAAATTGTTTGAAGAACTCGATGTCCTTGAGAGGACGAAAGATCGGGCCGTCTCTGGCGATGACCGGCCAAATGTCGATCTCGCCGGCGGTGCCATCCTTGAAGCGCAGCCACACCACGTAGCCGGATACGTACCGTGCCTCGCTGACGTCGTAATACATTCGATTTCTCCATTAGCACCGGACGGTTACAGGGCCGGCCCTTTTCCACGACTGGTGTGCCACAACGCAAGCACTTCGATGCGCGACGGTCGCGCACGATAGTAGAGATGGTACCGAACTCGACTCAGATGCACCCGTCGAACGCCGATGAGTTTCAAATTGGTCGCTTCGGCTCCAATCTCCGGCTGGTGGGAAATGAGCGTGAAGGCCTGGTCAAGCGCATCTCTGAACGCGCCGGGAGCCGCGGGCCGGTTCTCGAACCACCATTGCGCGGCCTCGCGGATCTGGGTTGCCGCGCGCCGAGTAACCTTGACGAGTGACACCGTGGGAGACTACGCAAGCCCCTTGAGAACGTCTGACCCATCCACGACCTCGTCGCGATCCGCCTCCGCAATAGACTCGAGAAGCGCCGCCTCGTCCTCCACCGTGAGCGTGAAGGCCCCCTCATCAGGCACGAGCACCGTGACCGTGGCACCCTCGCTGAGGGATTCGCCCTCCACAACCACACGGCCGCTGATCACCCTACCGTTCGTGATGCGCATAGTCGGATTCTAACCCCTTGGGGTAACCGCGTCGAGCTGGTCACTAATGGTCACATTGTGCGGCAGCTACCAAGACGAACCATCACCAAGGGCGCGCGCGCGTCATCGATCGATTGCAGGCTCAAGGACACTATCACGAAAGACGCACACACTCCGTTTGGGCCACTCGGCGGTCGTTACGTCATTCCGTACGTCTAAACGTACGCATATTCACGTCCCCTACAAAGCTGCTCCGAACATTCAAGGCGCGGGTCGGTCGCCCAAGGCGGATCCGTGCTCACGCAGCCCGAGGGAATGAAACCACCGCCGCGCGAGGCCTGATTTGGTCGGGCTCGGCCGCACGGCCGGTTTGGGCGCGCGAGCGCATTACCACGAACGGCACCGCCCACAGCAGCCAGAGCGGCTCCATCAGAAACGGCAGCAGCAGCGAGTTCACGAAGAGCGAGTGCACGACCATCGCCACGGTGATCGCCGCCACGCCTACCCCTACCCCTCTCTCCTGACTGCTCGCCGTGGAATCGCGCCACAGCTTTCGCGAACGGAGCATCACGAACGCGAGCATCGCAACGTAGAGAGCGAGCCCGACCACTCCGGTCATCACCGCGATGAACAGCAGGCCGCCGTCGAGCGCAAACGCGGAGGTGCCCGTGGCGTCGAAGCCATAGAACCGCCCCACGTAGCCGTACGTGTTGAATCCAACGCCCACTATCGGGCTGTCCGCAAAGACCCGGAGCGCGCGGCTCCACGCGATGAATCGCTGGAGCGCCGATGCATCCACGGAGAGCTTGTTGAAGGCAGCCGCGAAGGTGATCAGGCGTGGGATGGCCGGTGTCGCGAGCAACGCCAGCACGCCGACCACCTTGAGCATGCGCGTCGAGAATCCGCGAATCAGCAGCACCACCACGAGCCCCACGCCGAGCGCCGCGAAGGAGCTGCGCGAGAGCGTGAGCAGCAGCGCTGTGAGCAATACTCCCACGCGCCAAACCGGAACGCGCGCTCCCGAGGAAAGCCTCCCCGCGTATAGCAGGAGCCCGATCGTGAGCAGTGCGCCGGCATAGTTCGGATCGAGGAACGTCGAAACGAGCCGGTGTCCCTGCGGATCCCAGTCGGCGTAGAGCACGGATTCCGGGTACACGAGCTGCGCGAAGCCTGGAAGGAAGGCGGCCTGGACTATTCCGAAAATCGCGAACAGGAGAACCGCCGCGTCGAACGCGCTCAGCAGGCCGAGCACATCGTCGCGGCGCAGCAGGTTGATCGCGGCAACGTACAGCCCGAAGTACGCGAGCCAACGCAAGAGATATGCGAGCGAGAACGCGAGCTCGAAACCGGAGAGTCCGTAACGCGGCACCGCGAGCACCGCGGCCACCGCGCCGACGATCGCGAAGAGCACCGCGAGCCCACCCGGCCAGTCGAGCTTGAACGCGCGCCGCCGCATGGCCTCCACGCTCGCAATCACCAGGATCGCCAGCACCGCGAAATCGTTCACGAGGAACGGCGCCTGCTTTCCCGCGGAGTCGGCGATCGGAATGCGGCCGAGGTTGCCGACCACGAGGAGGAGGAGCGCAAGCTGGAGCGCGCGCGCCGTCACGGCGGCCCTATGTCAGATCGTGATGCAGCGCCACGCCGGCGCACGGCACGCCCGCGCGCCGCAACGCATTGACCGCGTCGATGAGCGTGCGCCGCTCCAGTTTGCCGGCTCGTGCAGCGAAAAGCACCGCGCGATACGGAACGAGCGCCGCGGCGGCCTCCACGGTATCGAGCGGCCCGACCGCCGTCACAGGCAACGCGTGCTCGCGACGGCTTTCCGTGTCACCCACAATGCGCGCAACAGCCGCGACGTTTGCGTCGCGACCGAGCGGCGCGACGAGCACGCTCTTGATGCCTTCGGAGTGCGCAATGAGCAGGGCCGAACGCTCGCGCGCCCAGCTCGCGGGCACGCCCGCGGCGCGCTCGGCTTCGTCCGGCGTCTTGATCAGCCGCCCCATGAAGGCCGCCATCAGAGCGGCGATCACGCCGAGCACCAGTCCCGCGCCGCCGCCCACACCATAGGAAATCGCAGGCGTCGGAAACGCCGGCTTCTTGCTAGGCTCGGCGACGTCCACCTGCCGCGCGTCGCCGCCTTCGCCGATCGCCGCCAGCCGTGCCTCGAGGCGCTGGGCCTGTACCGCGAGTTCCGTGGACGTCAGGCGTTTCACGTCGCGCTGGAGCGTGAGCGCCGACTCGGCCGTGCCCGGCAGCGACTCCAGCCGCTTGTCGAGCGAGTCGCGAACGCGTTCGAGCTCGGCGCGCTGCTTGCCGAGCGCGGCCGAGTAGGTGTTCGCGAGCGGGAGTAACTGCGCCTCGATGATCTTGATGCCCGCGGCGCGGGCGGCGACGTTCGGCTCGTTCTCCGTGCGCTGCTGCATGAGCCCAACGCGTTCGGCCTCCAGCTTGCCGAGCTGCGCGAGCAGGTCGTTGATGCCCGGGCTCTTGAGAAACGACGGATAAGCGGCGAGCCGCCGCGCGTCGACCTTTCCGGATGCGACCTGTGGAATGAGATCGTTCAGCGCGACCTGTTCGACGATGACGGATTCGAGCTGTTCGCGCAGCTTGAAGTCGGCTTCGAGAATCGCCTTGCCGCTCGCCTCGGGATCGAGGACACCGCTCTCTTCCTGTTGTTTGCGCAACAGATGCTGCGCGGCGAGCAGCTGGCGGTTGAGCGAGTCTCCCTGCACCGAGAGGAACTCGAAGCGCCGCTGGTTCATTCCCTTGTCGACCGTACGGCGCTCGCGCAGGTAGAGCTTGACCAGGAGATTGGGAACGGCGGCGGAGGTGATGGAGTCGGCTTCCTGGAATACGATCGCGGCGACTTCCCCGCCCGACTTCTGCACGGCGAGACGCTTGATGGATCGCTTGAGCATGTCTTCGTGATCGAGGATCTCGACCTCGAAGGCAACTGGGAGCGAGTCCCGCAGGGTGATCGTCGCAACCGGAAGTTGCACCGTTTTTCCCGGCGCAGCGGTGGCATTGAAGCTGCCGCTCTCGACTCGATATTCGCCTGGCGACGTGCGAGTGAAAGTGTATCGCTCCTTCTTGAACGAGCCCGCGTGCCCCTGAGGCATCACCAGGCGCGCTGAGGGCACCCCGCGTGGCGAAACGACGCGCACCTGGAGGCCGATGGAGTCCGAGGCCTCCTCGATGAGCGAGCGGCTCTGGAGGAGCTGCAGCTCCGTTTCGAGAGGGGACTTCACCGCGGTGCCGAGGAGTCCCGTGGTGACCTCGGAGGGGACGCCGATACGCGAGAGGAACGACGTGCCGCCGTCGTTGCCCGTGCGCAGCAGAACGCTTGCGCGCCCTTCGAAGCTTCGCGGCCAGAAGAGTTCGAGCGCAGCGCCGATCGCGAGTCCTATCACAATCCAGGTCAG
>PMYN01000053.1 GCA_003171215.1 Gemmatimonadota bacterium
AGCGTCGATGGATCGAACTCGAGGTACTCCGCTTCGTCGCGCGCGAGTCCTTCCACGTCGAAGCGCATGCGCGCCGGCCGATGTTCGGCCAACGCATCGAGCACGCCGGGGATCTCGCGCGGAATGCCGGCTCCCATGATGACGACGTCGACTCCGGCCAGCATCGCACCATAAAGCGATGGCATGTTGGGAATCTGAATCTTCGTCAGGAGATTCAAGCCGACCGGAGAAGCGTGCCCTTCCTTCGCGAGCCAAATCTCGGCGAAGTTTGCGAGCACGGTCACGCGCTGGCGCGCGACACTCACCGACTGCTTGTACATCGGGAGCAGTTTGTAAGCCACGCCGGGTGCGCGCCCGGCTGGAATGAAATAGCGCCGCAAGATCTCGTCAGCGACTCCCGGTATCGGAAACTTCGCGAACGCCCGGCGCAGGTGTCCGCCGGGATCTCCGTCCTGCAGCCGCCGGACCATGACGGTGTCGAGCAGCGTTCCCGAGACGACGCCGAGCTGGCCGGCGCGGGCGACCGCGTTGGCGAGCCGCCAGTCGGATACGGCGACGCCCATGCCGCCCTGGATTATCCGGGGAAGGGTGGAGAAAGTCATTCATAACTTTAACCGGTCAGGCATCTGCCGTGTGTCAGGGATTACCGTATGCCGGCAGCATGCTGATAGCTTGAATAGCCGCACACACCGTATCGATAACGAACACCTGCGCCATGCCAAACCTGTACTACGCCAACGTCACGATACACGTTCTCGCCGCCATGGTATGGCTTGGCGGGATGTTCTTCCTTGGCATCGTCGGCGCGCCTTTGCTGCGAGCGATCGAGCCACCCGAACTCAGGCAGCGTCTCTTCCAGGCGATCGGGGAGCGTTTTCGGGCCGTCGGATGGTTGGCGATGGGCGTGCTCCTCTTCACCGGAGTCGTCAACCTGCACTACCGCGGCTGGCTGCACTGGGACGGGGTTCTCGGATCGGTGCCGTTCTGGCAGACCGGCGCCGGGATATCGCTCGCCGCGAAACTTTCCGCGGTCACGATCATGATCGTTGTCGCCGCCGTGCACGACTTCATCCAGGGACCCCGCGCCGCACGAGCTGCGCCGGGGTCGCCCGAGGCGATGCAACTCCGCCGTCGCGCCGCCCTGCTCGCCCGCCTGAACGCGATCGTCGGCGTGCTGCTGGTCGCGGCCGCCGTTCGACTGGCTCGAGGAGGTTGACCGATGCATTCGCTCGTCCGCAGGTACATCAAGACGGCGATCGCATTCCTGTTCGTCGGACTGGCGATCGGCGGCTGGATGATCGTCCGTCGAGAGCTTCTGCAGGGCGGTGCAACATCCTATGAGGTCAGCGCGCACACGCACGCGATCTTCGTCGGCTTCGTGATGATGATGATCCTCGGTGTGGCGCTCTGGCTCTTTCCGAGACCCGACAAGACCGACAATCGCTATCGTCCCGCGCTCGCGGAGACAGCCTACTGGCTGCTCGTCATCGGAACGTCGACGCGAATCGCAGGCGAACTGATCCGGCACGATTCAAACGCGCTCTGGCTCCGCGTGATGATCGTCGTCAGCGGTTTCATGCAGATCGTCGCGCTCGCCGTCTACTTCTACACGATGTGGTCGCGCATCAGGGCGCTCGGCAGCCAGGCCCGTGAGTCGCGCGGCGAGCGTTTTTGACAGACATCAGCCGCTTCGGCGGAGCGACTGCAGGGGCACGAGCGGCGCCGCGGCTCTCACCGAAAGCGGCGCGTCGACGGTGCGCCACACCTGAAGCACAAAGACGAGCGCCCCGATCGTCGTGATCGTCCCACCAGTGCTCAGCACGATGGTGCCGGATGCGAGTCCCGAGGCGCGCAGCCAGAACCCCGCCACCATCACGCACAGCCCCGCGTTCGCCAGCCACCAGTGCCAGCGCGCCGCGGGGATGCTCCAGAGCGGCCGGCCGGAGAGTCGCGGCACGACGTGATAGGCGACGCCGTTGATGAACATCGTCACGAATCCGAGCAGCATCACATGCACGTGCATGGCGCGATACACCGTCCACGCCGGCACGATCGCCATCGACATGCCGAGGATGACGCCCACCGCGAGCCAGGCGACGCTCGCCTTGACGAACGCCTTGACGAACCAGTCCATCGTGTGTTCCTCGTTGGTGAATCAGAATGAGGCTTTCAACTGCAGGTAGGCCCAGTGTCGCCACGCGCCGTTCACGCCGAGCGCCAACGCCTGGGCCGCCGGTCCCGCCCGAAACGTGGTGTAGCCGAGTTCGACTGTAGCCGCGGCAGAAATCCGAACCGGGACGATCGCATCGCCCTCCCACCCGATCTCGGCGTGGTCGCCGGCCTGCGGTGAGAAACGATGCAACTCGAACTTGAGCGTCGTCCTCGGCGGAAGCGCGATGGCCATTCTCGCGAGCGCGTCGACGAGGCCGCGGTCGTCGGTGCGCTGGGCGGGATCGAAAAGGAGATCCATGAGTCCGTAGTATTGATGGTTCGTCGCGAACATCGTGTTGAACGCGCCATACGTGCCGTCGGTCGCGTTCGCGTCGCCGGAAAGCACGTCGACGCCGATCGCTCCGGTCACCCGGCGCCCGGCGGCCTCCGGCCGCATGAGCTTCGCGCCCAGCAGCCATGCGCTCACATCCTGGTTCACGACGGGCGACGTGCTCGCCGCCTGATATTGCTGGCTGCCGGTCTGCCACGCCGCTTCGAGCTCGAAGCCGACGGCATGATTCGTTCCCTGCCGCAGCCGCGAGTCGAACGTCGCCCGATTCGACTGCGAATACGTTCGATAATGCGAGCCTGCATCGTAGAGCGCCGTCGCGTCGAGCGACCCGCTCGCGAAGATGCGCGACGCGAACAGCCCGGCGACGGCGTGGTCGGGCAGCGGAGCCGATGTCGCGCCGGACGTCGTCGCGCCGGTCGTCGTCGCGCCGAACTTGCGTCCGCGTTCTTCGACCGTCGCGGCGAACAGGGTTGCGGTCCACTGCTCCGCCCCCGGCGTGCTCCCACGAGGCGTGAGCAGCACTCGCGCGCCATCGAACGAGCGCGCGGTGTTCGACCAGTCCGACGCGCCGACGAGGCGCTCGTTTCCGAAGATGACTTCCTGCCTCCCGACGCGCACGAGGAAATCGCGCGGACCCCAGCCGCCGCCGAGCTCGAGGTAGCCCTGATGGAGCTCGATCATGTCCGGATTGGTCGCCGAGATATTCCCTTCGGCTCCGAACACCCGGCTGTCCTGCACCTGCGCGACGATTCGAACTCCGTGCGTCGGTTCGGCGCGAATGCCAAGCCGGGAGCGAAGGTAGGAGTAGAAATCGGTCGCGAGCGCACCCCCCGGCCAGTCTCCCTCCGAACGCGACCGGATCTCGCCGAAGACGGTGATCGGAATCGTGGTCGTCGCCGTTTGCGCGCGCACCGCGCACGGTGTCGTGGCTCCGCCAAGCGTGATCGCGAGCGCGAGTGGTGCGAATAATTTCCGCAATGAAGTCATGGTGAGGTTCGAGTCGTGTGTGTACGGCTACGCCGGCCCAGTCGCCGCGCAGCGAAAGCCCAGTGTGCGGGCGGTCGAGCGCTCGGTGAGTGCCGAGCGGAACGACTCGCGTAGCAGCGCCGGATAGTTCGACGGATCGGATGCGCCCATGGCGGCGCCGGCGCAGCTCGACATCTCATCGGGCTTGAGGTCCCGGGTCCATTCCCACGCCGATCCGTGGAGACCCTCGATTCCGTAGACGTTCCGGAATCCGTGTCCAACCGGCGGCGGTGCGCTCGCCGGGCGCGAGGCATACATCTCCAGCAGCCGGCTCATGAATGCCCGGTCTTGCGACGCGTCGCGGCGCACGTCGCTCGCCGCCGCGACGTACTCCCACTCGTCCGTCGTCGGGAGCCGCTTGCCCTGCGCCTCGCAGTACGCGGAGGCCGCGTACCACGAGACGGAGGTGACCGGCCTTTGCAGGTCGGTGACGTCGCCGGGATCGAGCACGCCGCGCCAATCGACGAGATACGACGCGTCGGCCCGCTTTGCGTCCACCTTGCCGCGCTGCCACTCCGGGTGTGCGCGCACGAACACGAGATAGTCCGCGCGCGTCACGGCGTGAGCGTCGATGTCGAACGCCGCGACGTGCATCCGCTGGCCGCCCATGCCGCGAAGCGGCAGGTAGTCGCCCGCCGGGACATGCACCATCCCGGCCGACAACGCGGCCGTCGCGACGAGCACCCGAACCGCCTGCGCGGCGATCATTTCGCAGGAGTTCCCGTGAGGCCGGACTGCACCGCGGCGATGATCTTCTTGTTCTCGGGCCCCGAGACGGTCAGAATCCCGAGCGTGCCCTTGTTGAACGCGCGGAAGATCGCGTGATCGACGAGGACGAAATCACCCGGCACCGTGGCCCCGAACTCGACCACCGCGGAGCCGCCGGCGGGAATCAGGGTGGTCTGGACGTTGTGTTCCGCGTTCGTGCTGCCGCCCTCGCCGTACACGTTCTCGAAGATCTGGCCGATCACGTGAAAGCTCGACGTGAGGTTCGGACCCGCGTTCCCGACGAACATCCGCACGCGGTCACCGACCTTGGCCTGGAGCGCGCCGTCTCCCGTCACCGCACCGACGCCGCCGTTGAACACGACGTAGGTGGGCCGCTCATCGATGCCTTTCTCCATGTCGAGTGTCTGCACGCCGTGCTCNNGCCGTACATGCCGTTGGCGATGTGCATCGGCACCGGCGACATGGCGCAGTGATACATGAAGAGGCCGGGATTCATCGCCGAGAAGGTGAACACCGACTCGTGACCCGGGAGCGTGAGTGAGGCCTTGGCGCCACCGCCCGGCCCCGTCACTGCATGCAGGTCGATGTTGTGCGGCATCGTGCTCGACGCGTCGTTCTTGAGATGAAGCTCGACGAGATCGCCTTCGCGCACGCGGATGAACGAGCCCGGCACCGCGCCGCCGAACGTCCATGCCGCGTACTGTACGCTGTCCGCGAGCCGAAGCGTCTTCTCGACGACCTCGAGATTCACGATCACCCTGGTCGGATGCGTGCGAGTGATCGGCGGCGGCACATTGGGCGCGTGCGTGAGCACCGCGACCTCCTGTCCGCTGAGGTCGTCACTCGGATGGCGAAGCTGGATGATCCTGCGCCCTTCTTCTTCGCGGGCCGATGCCTGGTTGCACGCCTGGACGGCGAGCGGGACTCCGATGAGGAGCGCGGCGCCGACGAGAGCAGCGCGCCAGCCGGGCCGGCGAGACTTGAATGAAACGGGTTCAGGCGACATTGAGGGACTCCGGAGCGTTGTGGATGGCATGTGGAGCGACGCGGCCTTCGAGCAGGTCCGCGATCGTGGTGTTGAGGAACGGCAGACGTCGCGCGCTGGTGACTGCCTGCCACGCGGCGTGCGCGCGGCACGGACGGGAGGGATCGCACGGTCCGTTGCCGAGCATGCAGCGCGAATTGAGCGGCACGGTATCGAACAAGTCGATGACGCGGCCAAGCGTGATCTGCCTGGCGGGCACAGCGAGGGTGAACCCGCCCGTCGGGCCGCGCGCGCTCGTGATGAGTCCCGCCTTCGCCACCGCGTTGAGCACCTTCGCCATGTAGTTGCGCGGCGCACCGGTGGCGTCCGCTATTTCATCGGCGCGGAGCGCGCGGGCAGTCTCCGGTCTGGCAATCAGGAGCATGGCGCGGAGCGCGTAGTCGGCGGTGAGCGATACCACTTCAGCCTCCGAAGGTCATTTGCGAGTTTCTCATCTGCATATGAGTATCTCGCACGCAACGGTTCGCGTCCGTCGGATAATCCTTGATTTTCTGTCAGGTGAACCCCGTGGGGGTTTTCCCTACAGTGGCGGGGCCGGCCCCCGATCGTTCGCGGGAAGAGTTCGTTCCTCGTCGTCGTGCAGCATCCGCAGCGCCGGGGTCTCGAGGTCGTCGAACTGACCACGATTCGCCGCCCACACGAATGCTCCGACGGCCACCGCGACGATGAGGAGCGCGACCGGCACCACGATGTAGAGCACGCTCATGCGGGACTCTCCGCGAACGTCCGCGCGTGCCACGAACTCAGCACTACGGTCAGCGAACTCGCCGGCATGAGAATCGCCGCCACGAGCGGATTGATCGACCCCGTCATCGCGAGCGCCGCGCCGGCAAGATTGTACGCGAGCGAGAACGCGAGGTTGCGCTTGATCACGCGCATGGTGCGCTCCGCGCCGCGTACCAGCTCCACGAGCGGCGCGAGCCCCGGCCTCGTCAGGTAGATATCCGCGGCCGAGAGACAGGCTTCCGCCCCGCCGTGCACGCCGATCCCGACCGAAGCGGCCGCGATCGCCGCGGCGTCGTTCACGCCGTCGCCGACCATCACGACTGTTCCGTCCTCCTCACCCCTCACCGACTCGATCCGGTGCAGCTTGTCCTCCGGCGACATGCCGCCCTCGCAATCGCGCGCGGGCAGGTCGAGCTCGCGGCCGATCTCCGCGACCACCGCCCCCGCGTCGCCCGAGAGCACCGACACGTGCCAGCCGCGCGAGCGCAGTTGCGCGACGGACTTCGCGGCGTCGCCGCGAATCGGATCGCCGAGTCCCGCCGCCGCAACGATCCTGCCGTCCACCGCGACGAGGACCGGCGTGAGCGACGGATCCATGCTTGATGTCATGGCGCCGACGCTCCCGAGCGCGCGCGCCTTGACGAACGCCGGCGAGCCGACGATCACGCGATGCCCGGCGACGTTGCCGGCGATGCCGCCGCCGGCGACATGGGTCGTCTCGCAGGCGCATGGCACTTCTGCCTCCGGCCACGCCGCGCGGAATCCCGCGGCGAGCGGATGGGTCGATTCCGCCTCGAGCGCGAGCACCAGCGGCTGCGCCCACTCCGGTCCGCACCACTGAACCAGCGCGGTGCGCGACTCGGTGATCGTGCCGGTTTTGTCGAGAAAGAGGCGGCCCGGCCTCGCGAGCGACTCGAGCGCGTCACCGCCCTTCACGAAGATCCCGCGCCGCGCCGCGCGAGCGATCGCCGCGGAAACCGCGAGCGGCGTCGACAGCGCCAGCGCGCACGGACAGGTCACGATGAGCAGCGCGATCGCGTTGTCCATCGCGCGTGCCGGATCGCGCGACCGCCACACCACGAACGTCACCACCGCGAGCGCCAGCACGCCGCCGACGAACCACGGTGCCATCCGATTCGCCGCCTGCACGACGGGCGCGCGGCGGCGCCCGCTCTCCTCCACCTGGCGAAGAATCTTCGCGACACGGCTCGACTCGCCCGAGCGCTCGACGCGCACGCGAATCGGTGACGTGACGTTCACGGTCCCGGCGTACACCTTCATGCCCGCTCCCACCGACTCCGGCCGCGACTCGCCCGTGAGCAACGCCATGTCGAGCTGCGACCTTCCGTCCGCGACCACCCCATCGGCGGCGAGCGTCTCGCCCGGGCGCACCTCGATGATCGTGCCGGGCAGCAGCGCCTGCGCCGGAACCTCGTGCGCCGCACCGGCGCCATCGATGACGCGCGCCGTCGTCGGCGTCAGCGAGAACAGCAGCTCTGCGCCGTCCGCCGCGGCACGCTGCCCGCGCTGCTGCACGTAGCGGCCGACGAGCAGAAGGAACACGAGCACGGCGAGCCCGTCGAAATAGATCGGGCCCGAGTCGCGAACGGTGTTCACCGCGCCTTGCACGTACCCGGCCGCGAGACCGAGCGCGATCGGCACATCCATATGAAGAGTGCGCGCCCGGAGCGCCGACCACGCGCCGGCGAAAAACACGCGGCCCGGCCAGAGAATCGTGGGCGTGACGAGCGCGAAGCTCACCCACCGGAAGAACAACTGCCACTCGTGCTCCATCCCGCCGGCCCACCCGGCGTAGAGTGCGGCAGCCGCGAGCATCAGGTTGCCGGCGATCGCGCCGGACACGCCGATGCGCACGAGCATCGCGCGATCTTCCTTGCGACGCATCGCGTCCCGCCGAACGCCGCGATACGGATGCGGCGCGTACCCGAGCGAGTCCAGCATCCGCGCGACACTCGACAACGTCACGGCGTTCGCGTCCCACGTGATTCGCGCCAGCGAGCGGCGCACCTCGAGCTCCGCGCGAGCGACGCCCTCGAGGAGGAACGGCACCCGCTCGACGAGCCAGACGCACGACGCGCAGTGCACGCCCTCGATGTACAGCTCGACCTCGCTGAGCCCGTTCCCCGCGTCGCGCACGTACAGCTCCTCGAACGACGGGTGGTCGAACTCCTCGTACGTGCGCTGCGTGGAGCGCACGGCCGCTTCGCGCTTCTCGCCGAGCCGGTAGTACTGGTCCAGCCCATGCTCGTGGATGATCCCGTACGCCACACGGCATCCCGCGCAGCAGAACTGCGAGGCCGCACCAGGCTCGACGAAACCGGCCGGCACGTCGAGCCCGCAGTGCACGCAACGCACGCAGCCCACGCTCGTCACGGCGTCGCGTTCACGTGCATCGGCGCCGCCATATGCATCGCCGGCGCGTGCACGCGTCCCGCGATCGAGAGCAGCCCCAGCACGAGCACGAGCGCGGCGGCGGCGAGCGGCAGTCTTCGCGCGAACGGCCCGAGCAACCGCTGCGCACCGAATCCCACGCCGAGGAGCATCGGCACGGTGCCGATCCAGAAGGCGATCATCACTCCCGCGCCGGCGATCGCGCTCCCGGTTCCGCCCGCCGTCACGACGAACGTGTAAAGCCAGCCGCACGGCAGGAGCGTGGTGAGCAGTCCGGTGAGTGCCGCGCGCGCGACCGGCGGTTCGTCGCGCATCGCGACCAGCGCGGAGCCGAGCCGCTTCTGCAGCCATTCGGGCACGAGCGCGCCGCTCACACGTACGCCAAGCGTCGCGCCGATCATCCCGAGCGCCCACACCACCATCAGGATGCCCGCGAGCACCGCGGCGCCGCGCCCGATTCCCGCGAGCCGTCCCAGGTCGTCGACGCGCGCGCCGATCGCACCGGCCACGAGACCGAGGGTCACGTACGAGATGAGGCGCCCGCCGTTGTACGCGAGGTGCGCCGGAAGATTCGGGAGTCCGCGCCGCGCACCGGGTCCGGCGTAGGCGCAGACGAACCCGCCGCACATCGCCGCACAGTGGATGCTTCCCACCAGGCTGGCGACGAGCACTCCGGCGAACAGGATCACGAACCCGCGGCCGGAACCGCCTCGACGCGCGAGGTCGACGTGAACCGGACGCCGCCGCGCGTCACATCGAAGCGAAGTTCCCATACGCCGCCGTGATGCACGGGCAGCCTCCCGCCGTACCCCCCTCGCTCGGGCACGAGCGTCGTGTCCGACGTCTCGCCGGCACGCGCGTTGTAGAACGCAACCACCTTCACCGTCGCACCGGAGATCGCCGCGCCCGTGGAGTCGGTGAGCGTGACGCGCAGCTCGGCGCCATCGCGCCCGGTGAAGGCCGCGAGCGACGGCGTGACGCGCCAGCCCAGCGCGCGGTTCTCGCGCGCCTGCGCCATGGTGCTGTCCCATGCGACCGCCTTGCGGTAGTAATCGGGCTCGATCGCGATCCCCTGATCGGCGTTCGCGACGTAGTAGATCGCGAAGTTCGCGCCGACGGTGAGCGTGAGTATCGCCACGATCGCGATGGGCCACCATGCGCCGCGCTTCACGAGTGCGGCTCCTTCTTCGATTCGTGCGGCGGTTCCGCGGCGTCCGGGTGCTCCGGCCCGACGAGGCGGTACGTGACGGTGTCCGTGTAACCGGCACCGTCGGCGATGTGAACCGTGACCCGGCGCTCGCCGTCGTGGAACTCCACCGCCGGAAGCATCACGAACACGTCCATGATCGCCGTCCGGCCCGGCGCGACCGGGATCGGATTCTGCGGCGCGATCATCGCGCCCGGCTCGACGCCCTCGAGCGAGACCGCGTATTCGTGCGACTGCGCATCGCGGTTGGTGATCTTGATGCGCAGCTGGTTCGCCACGCGTCCGTCGGCCTCCACCGCGAACGGCGCGCCCAGTCCCCGCATCACGGTGATGTCGGCCGGCGTCCTGAGGACGAGCGCAACGAGGAAGCCGCCGAACGCGAGCCCGAGCGCGGCCGGGTAGAGCACGACGCGCGGGCGCAGCCGGCGCACGTGCTCGCCTTCGAGCGCTGCGCGCGACGAATAGCGGATCAATCCCGGCGGCTTGCCCACACGGGCCATGATCGCATCGCACGCGTCCGCGCACTGCGTGCAGTGGATGCACTCCATCTGCAGGCCGTCGCGGATGTCGATGCCGGTGGGACAGGTGAGGACGCACGCGCCGCAGTCGATGCAGTCGCCGGCGCCTTCCACGCGCTCCTTGCCGCGTCCGCGCGGCTCGCCGCGATTCCCGTCGTAGGCGACGATCAGCGACTGCCGGTCGAGCAGCACCGACTGCCACCGTCCGTACGGGCAGGCCACGACACACGTCTGTTCGCGGAACCAGGTGAAGTCCGTCATGATCGCCGCGGTCGTGAACGCCATCACCAGGAACGACGTCGGATGCTCGACCGGCGAGCGGCGCACCCACATCACGAGACGGTCGATGCCGACGAAGTACGCCAGGAACGTGTGCGCGAGGAAGAGCGAGAGCAGCAGGTACACGGCGTACTTCGCGAGCCGCCGCGGGTGCAGCTGCCCCCGCGCGTGCTCGCGGTCGAACTGCATCGAACCGCTCCGGCCCCCCTCGAACAGGCGCTCGATCGGCCGGAAGACGAACTCCATGTACACCGTCTGCGGGCAGGCCCATCCGCACCAGACGCGCCCCGCCAGCGCCGTCATCAGGAAGATGCCGATGAGGATGCTGAGCACGAGGAGCATCAGCAGCAGCGTGTCGGTCGGGAAGAACGTCGAGCCGAGGATCGTGAAACGGCGTAGCGGCAGGTCAAGCAGGACGAGCGGCATCCCGTTCATGCGCAGGTACGGGATGATGAAGAAGATCACCATCAGCACGTACGCGACGGCACGCCGGCGCACCCAGAACTTTCCGGGCGAGAGCTTCGGGCGGAGCCACCGGCGCGATCCGTCCTCGTTCAGCGTCGGGAGCACGCGGCCGACCGCGACCGGCGCCGTCATTTTTCGCGCGGCGCCAGCACGCCCTGCGGCAGCTTCGGGTTCGGCGGATTCGAACCGTGCAGGGTGTACACGTACGCGGCCACGTCCGTGACCTGCTCCGGCTTCAGGATCTTGCCCCAGTTCGGCATCCCCTTGTCGAGCACGCCGTTCGTGATCGTGTGATGGATCTCCGTGATCGTGCCGCCGTGGAGCCAGTAGTCATCCGTCAGGTTCGGCCCGATCAGGCCGCCCCCGTCGGGACGATGGCACGGGGAGCAGGTCGTGACGAACACCTGCTTCCCCGCGGCCAGTGCCTGCCGGTCGTTTGTCAGCGCCATCAGCGACGCCTCGCTCGCCTCCGCCGCCGGCGGATGGAGGCGCGCCGCTTCCGCCATCGCCGCGTTGTACTCGGCGATGCGCCCCGGTCCGCGCATCGCGTTGCCCGGGATGAGCGTGTATGCCGCCGAGAAGGCGATCGTCGCCCAGAAGATCCATACCCACCAGCGCGGCAACGGATTGTCGAACTCCTGGATGCCGTCGTAACTGTGATCGAGCAGGCGGCCCTGTTCCGAGGTTGGCGTGGTCATGTCAGGATTCGCGCTCCGGAAATGAGGTCGGCGGAACGACGTCGTCTTCGAGCGGAAGGTGCGCCGCGCGGTCCAGCGTGGACTGGCGCGCCGACAGCAGCTGCGTGACGATCGTCGCGAATGCGATCAGGAAGAGGACGAGCGCGATCTCGGCGAACACGTGCAGGCCGGATGCGCCCACGATGTCGGCGATGGGGTTCATGGCGCCCTCACGCCCGCGACGGCCGGCGCGACCTGCGTCGCGTCGCGGCCGAGCCGCTGGAGGTACGCGATCAGCGCGACGATCTCCTTGTTCTGCAGTCCGGCGGGACCGCCCTGCTGCGCGATCGTGTCGGCCACCATCGCCGCCTGCGCGTGCGCCATCTTGGGCGCGTTCCCCTCGATGACCGCATCGCCGTACGGGACGCCGAGCATCGCCATGACGTCCACGCGCTTCTGGATCCCCGCGAAGTCGAGGTCGTTCGTCAGCAGGCGCGGGTACGCCGGCATGATCGACCTCGCCGTGATCGATCGCGGGTCCTGCATGTGGCGCACGTGCCACAGGTCGGGATACTTCGCTCCTTCGCGCGCGAGATCCGGGCCGATGCGCCGCGAGCCCCACAGGAACGGATGGTCGTATACCGACTCGCCGGGCTTCGAATACTCGCCGAACCGCTCGGTCTCCCAGCGGAACGGACGGATCATCTGCGAGTGGCAGTTGAAGCACCCCTCGCGGATGTAGAGGTCGCGGCCCGCGAGCTCCAGCGGCGTGTACGGCCTCACCGACGCGATGGTCGGGATGTTGGACTTGATCAGGAAGGTCGGGATGACCTCGAACAGCGACGCGACCGCGATCGCCACCAGCACCCACACGCTGAACAGCAGCCAGCGTCCTTCCCACATGCGATGCCAGCCCAGGCCGACGAAGCGCGCGAACGCGCCTTCACCGGCTGGCGGCGCGTACGCCCGCTCCGCCGGCCCGCGCGCGAGCGGCGCCGCCTGGATGACCGGCACGTCGTACACCGCCGGGCGGCGGCGCCACGTCATCAGGATGTTCCACCCGAACAGCAGCATGCCGACGATGTACAGTCCGCCGCCCGCGGCGCGCATCCACCACATCGGGAAGAGCTTGACCACCGTCTCGATGAAATCGGGATACGCGAGGCGGCCGGTCTCGTCGAACGCGCGCCACATCAGCCCCTGCGTCACGCCCGCGCTGTAGATCGCGACCACGTACAGCAGGATGCCGAAGCTCGCGATCCAGAAGTGCGCCTCCGCGAGCTTCTTGCTGTACAGCTTGGTCTGGAACAGGCGCGGCAGCAGCCAGTAGGCCATGCCGAACGTCATGAATCCGTTCCACCCCAGCGTGCCGGTGTGGACGTGCGCGATGACCCAGTCGGTGTAATGCGCAAGCGCGTTCACGCTCTTGATCGCGAGCATCGGCCCTTCGAACGTCGACATGCCGTATGCCGTGACCGCGACGACGAAGAACTTCAGCACCGGCTCGTCGACGACCTTGTGCCACGCGCCGCGCAGCGTCAGCAGGCCGTTGATCATGCCGCCCCACGACGGCATCCAGAGCATCACCGAGAAGACCATGCCGAGCGTCGATGCCCACTCGGGTAGCGCGGTGTAGTGGAGGTGGTGCGGACCCGCCCAGATGTAGAGGAAGATCAGCGACCAGAAATGCAGGATCGACAGCTTGTACGAGTAGACCGGCCGCTCGGCCGCCTTCGGCAGGAAGTAGTACATCATGCCGAGGAAGGGCGTGGTCAGGAAGAACGCGACGGCGTTGTGTCCGTACCACCATTGCATGAACGCGTCCTGCGCGCCCGCGTACACCGAGTAGCTCTTCAGCGGCCCCGCCGGGATGGCGAGGTTGTTGAAGATGTGCAGCACCGCGACGGTGATGATGCTGGCGATGTAGAACCAGAGCGCCACATAGAGGTGCCGCTCGCGCCGCTTCTTCAGCGTACCGAAGAAGTTCACCGCGAACGCCACCCACACCACTGCGATCGCGATGTCGATCGGCCACTCGAGCTCCGCGTATTCCTTCGCCTGCGTGTACCCGAGCGGGAGCGTGATCGCGGCGGCAACGATGATCAGTTGCCATCCCCAGAAATGGAAGCGGCCGAGTCCGTCGGAAAACATCCGCGCCTTGCAGAGCCGCTGCGTGGAGTAGTAGCAGCCGGTGAAGAACGCGTTGCCCGCGAAGGCGAAGATCACGGCGTTCGTGTGGAGCGGCCGCAGCCGCCCGAACGAGAACCACGACGCGAGGTTCAGCGAGGGTTCAACGAGCTGCAGCGCGATGACCAGGCCGACGAGCATCCCGACGAGTCCCCACACGAACGTGGCGACCATGAACTTTCGTACGATGTCGTCGTCGTACGAGAACGAGTCGAGTGCGGATGGCGCGGCGGGCGCGGAGGCCGGCGGACGGGGAACGGAGAGGTTCCCGCCCAGGGCGTCAGCTGCGCCGTCGATGGACGTCATCGATGTGGCTCCGGAGAGAGAGGTGGTTGCAGTGGTTGCGGTGGTTGCGAGTCCCGTCGCGGTCGTCAGCTGTCCGCGTGAAGCACGAAGTGCGGATCTTCGCGATCCGCGCCGACGACCGCGCTGTCGAGCACCTTCAACGATCCCACCGGCTCGAACCGCGCCTGGAAGAAGCGCAGGTACTCCGGCTCGTAGGTGAAGTGCAGGCCGTGCACACGGTCACGCGCGGCGTACAGCGCCAGGACGCTTTCGGCCACGACGTCCATGTGGGCCTGGGTGTACACGCGGCGCGGAATCGTGAGCCGCACGAGCTCGAGNNCGCGCTCCATCGCCCGCACGCCGCCCTCGACGTACAGCGCCGCCGCGAGCGCCTGCGCCGGGAACTGGTCGCGCGGCAGATGGGGAAGCATCGCGGCCGCATCGATGAACACGGCATGGCCGCCGATCGGCATGACGATCGGCACGCCGCCCTCGCGTAGCTGTTCGCCGAGGTAGTACACCTGCCCGATACGGCTGCGGATGTAGTCCTCCTCGACGGATTCGCGGATGCCGATGGCCATCGCCTCGAGGTCGCGCCCGGCGAGCCCGCCGTAGGTGTGGAGTCCTTCGTAGACGACCACGAGGTTGCGCGCGCGCTCGCCGAGCGACGGATCGCGGAGCCCGAGCCAGCCGCCGATGTTCACGAGCGAATCCTTCTTGCCGCTCATCGTCGCGCCGTCGGAGAGGTCGCACATCAGGCGCAGGATTTCGGCGACCGTGCGGTCGCGCATTTCCGGCTCACGCTGCTGGACGAACCACGCGTTCTCCACGGCGCGCGTCGCGTCGAGGATCACCTTGATGCCGCGCGCGTGGCAGTATTCGTTCACGGCGCGGAGGTTCGCGACGCTCACGGGCTGCCCGCCCGCGAGGTTCACCGTCAGCGCCACGCAGATGTACGGGACGCGCTCCGCTCCCACCTCGCGCACGAGCGCGTCGAGCTTGGCGAGGTCCACGTTCCCCTTGAACGGGTGCTCCGACGCCGGGTCGTGCGCCTCATCGATGATCACGTCGTGAAACGCGCCGCCCGCCAGCTCCTGGTGCAGCCGCGTCGTCGTGAAATACATGTTGCCGGGAATGTGGTCCCCCGGCTTGATGAGGATCTGCGAGAGAATGTTCTCGGCGCCGCGCCCCTGGTGCGTGGGGATCAGCTCCGGATAGCCGTAGACGTCGCGGACGGCCTTCTCCAGGTTGTAGAAGTTTCGGGAGCCGGCATACGCCTCGTCGCCCATCATCATTCCGGCCCACTGACGATCGCTCATCGCGCTCGTGCCCGAGTCGGTGAGCAGGTCGATGTAGACGTCCTCGGACTTGATGAGGAACGTGTTGAAACCGGCCTCGCGGATGTGGCGCTCGCGCTCCGCGCGCGTGGTCATGTGAATCGGCTCGACGACCTTGATCTTCCAGGGCTCGGCCCAGCTGCGATGCCGCATTCTTCCATTCTCCCGGCGCGTTCAACGCCCGACGTGGTTCGTAACCACGAAGGTTGTATTCGCCGCGCTTGCCGCGGTATCAGGACGCCGCTAACGGTCTGTAAGGGAATCCCTTCATACATGTCGGGGATCGACCCGCAGATGATGGCATCGGCGACCTATAGAATTCAATTCGATGAACATCCTTCTCCTCGCCCCGGAGTTTCCGGACACGTTCTGGAGCTTCAAGCACGCGCTGAAGTTCATCCGGCGGCGCGCATCGACGCCGCCACTCGGGCTTCTCACGGTGGCGGCGATGGTCCCGGCGGAATGGCAGAAACGGCTGGTGGACCTGAACGTCACGAGGCTCACCGACGCGGACCTCGCATGGGCCGATTATGCCTTCGTTGGCGGGATGGTCGTGCAGCGCAAGTCGGCACGCGAGGTGATCGCGCGCTGCAAGGCCGCCGGCGTGCCCGTCGTCGCCGGGGGGCCGCTCTTCAGCGTGGAGCACGAGTCGTTTCCTGAAGTAGATCACTTCGTGCTCAACGAGGCCGAGCTCACCCTCCCGTCCTTCCTCGCCGACCTCGGGAATGGACACCCCCGACGGCTGTACTCCAGCGGCGACCATGCCGACTTGCACCAGACGCCGGTCCCGCTCTGGGAGCTCGTGAACTTCAAGCACTACGCGTCGATGGGCGTGCAGTTCGGCCGCGGCTGTCCGTACGACTGCGAGTTCTGCAACGTCACGGCGATGCTCGGCCACAATCCGCGGACGAAGACGACGGCGCAGATGATCGCGGAGCTCGACCGGCTCCACGAGCTCGGCTGGCGCGGCTCCGTGTTCTTCGTGGACGACAACCTCATCGGGAACAAGCGGCTTCTCAAGAGCGAACTGCTCCCGGCGCTCATC
>PMYN01000096.1 GCA_003171215.1 Gemmatimonadota bacterium
CACCGGCGTGAAACGGCTTGAAGGTCAGCGCGAGCTTCAGGTTCTTCCGCAGGATGGCGCTCGATTCCATGCCGCAGATCACGGAGTTCACCGGCAACGAGAAGCAGTACCGAAGCGCTTCTTCGGACTTTATCGTGCGCGATCCTGCGATAGCGCCTCCAGCCAGCGGCTTGTTCGCCATGACCGCGATGCCGCGCCGGACCACCTCCGGAAGGACCTGCTTCTCGAACGAGCGGAACGAGGAGTCGAGCGGATTCAGCGGCATCATGACGGCGTCCCAGTTGAATCCGCGGTTCAGCAGCTTCAAGTGGATGTGCGGCGACTTGTGGCCGCCGAACGCGATCCAGCGTGTCTTGCCCTGTTCACGTGCTTCCTGCGCGGCGTCGAGCCCGCCATGATCGTACAGCCAGTCGGGGTCGTTGTCGTAGATCATCTCGTGGAAGGACCAGAGATCGACGGCATCCGTCTTCATCCTGCCCAGCGATTCGTCCACTTGGTGCATGGCAGTCTTGTAGTCGCGCAGGTGCGCGCAGCACTGCCACACGAGCGTGATGCGCTCGCGATAGCCGTCCTTGAGCGCGAGCCCGAGCCAGCGCTCCGTGCGTCCGTCACCGTATTCCCATCCCGTCTCGATCACGTTGATGCCGTGGTCGATCGCCTCGCGGACGATCCTTATCGCCTCTTTTTGCCCTGCCCTCGCAAGTCGCGAAGTGCCGAGGGCGAGAATCGAGGTCGGACGCCCGGTGCGGCCCAGCGGGCGTTGCTCCAAAGTGGGAAGCTCTTTCTTCGGCATCGGAGTTTTCTGATTCGGGTCGAAGTGAACTGCGATGGTTCTCAATCGTCGTCAAAGGCGTCGCGGGCGGCCTCGACCAGGAACTGCAGGCGCCCTTCACGATCCGTTTCGTCGGGCGCGACCGCGCTCGAAAGGATCGAGAACTGCCGGACCATTTCGTCGTGCACGAGCCCTTCCGTTCGCGGTGCACCCAGCACCTCGAGCGAGCGCTCCGCGAGCGAGCGAAGCAACGCGCGCGTCGGCGCGCCGAGCGCCCGCAGTTCCTTCGGATCGCCCGGCTTCACGCGCGCATCGTTCGAGCGCGATCGCGGCACGGTCTCGAACAGGGCGCGCACCGGCGCCAGCGTCACCACAAACGACCCGGCCGTGTGCTCCGCCACAGCCGCGATCACGCCCTTCCGCTTCAGCGTTCCGAACAGCTTGCGGATCGCCTCGCGCACCACAGCGACGCCGCCGGGACTTCCCTTCCCTCGCCCCGTGATCACCAGCACGTCGCCCGCGCGCGCCATCTGGCGCTCGCGGAGCCAGGGCTCGGCGCGCCGGGCCGCCTCAGCCGCACTCGGCATGGAAGCGCGCAGGTCGAGCGTTCGCGCGGGGCCGAAGCGGGCCTCGTCGAAGGCGCGGTGCAGCCTGATGTGCGCCGTGCGGGTCATCCGGCGGCTCGCTTCACTTGATCGCCTGCCGAAGCACGTGGCCGTCGAGTTTCTCCAATGGCTTCACACCCGCGAGTTCCGCCAGCGTGGGAGCCATGTCCACCACGCGAACGAAGCCTGCGACCCTGCCCACCTTCACACCGTCGCCGTAGAACAGCACCGGCACGTGCGCGTCGCTGTCGTGCGGCGATCCGTGCGTCGGATAAGACGCGGGCGCCCAGTAGCTGTACGGCGTGAGGGTTATCATGAGCCGCGCCATGCCGTCGGGCGCGAACATGTGCAGCCAGCGCCGCGCGATCGTGTCTGTCGTCGTGTCGTCCTTCGCGAGAGACGTGACGAGATCCGCGCGGAGCACACCGTCGACGCGTCTCACGTCCTTCGCGAAACTCTCGATCGCCGAATCGGCGCGCACATGGGCCTTCGCGAAGGCCTCCGGCTTCTCGACCACGACCACCGCGGCGTCCTCGAGCGACACGGCCGCCGAATCCACGCCCGCCGCGGCGAGCCGCGCACGGAACGCCTTCCACGCGGGCGCGATCGACACGACCTTCGCGTCGTGGTTCGGATAGATCGTCGACTTCATCGCGGGCAGCGGCGACATCCCGTGATCGGCCGTGAGTGCGATCACCACGCGCTGACGGTCGCGCATCTTGAAGAGCGAATCGAGGAACACACCGAGGTAGCGATCGAGGCGCAGGATATGATCGTGCATCTCGCGCGAGTCCGGCCCGAACGCGTGCCCCACCGCGTCGGTCGTCGAGAGCGAAATCGCCAGAACGTCGGTGCGGTTCTGCGAACCTCCGAGGCCGAGCTCCTTCAGGCCGGCGAGCGCGAACTGCAGCGTGATCTCGTCCATCCATGGATACGCCGCCGTCGACCTCGCGGCCGTAAGCGAGTCCTCGGACACGAAATGCGGAAAGGTGTAGTTCGCGCCGCGGTTTTCGGCCGGCACGCTGTCCGGCTCGGGATAGGCGCTCTCCGGCAGCAGCAGCGTCCACGCCTTGCCGGCATACTGCTGCCCGGGTTTGCGCGCGTTGAACCGCTGCACCCACGTGGGGAGCGTGTCGCGGTAGTAATGGCTGGTGCTGAACGTCCCGTTCGAGATCGTCCACCAGTACACGTCGCCCTTGCTGCGCCCGATGGGAAGAATTGCGCCGCGGTCCTTTCTCGACACCGAGAGGAACCGCGTCTCCGGATTCGCCGCCTTGAGCCAGTCGATGAGCGTCGTGCCCTGAAAACGGACCGGTGCAGCGGGAAGGTCGGAACGATCCGAGCTGCCGATGATCGCGGCGTCGGGGACACCGTTCACTCCGGCAGAGTTCATCGTGATCCCCGTGTGGACCGGGAACCGGCCCGACAGGGTCACCGAATGTCCCGGCGCGGTTTCCGTGATCGCGTGATCCTGATATCCGTCGACAAAGAACGCACTGCCGTCGAACAGCGTCCGCAGGCCCCCGGTCAGCTGTTTGTCGAAACGCTGGAAGTAGTCGGAGCGCATCTGGTCCACCGTGATGAACACGATGAGCGTCGGGCGTGGAGTCGCCGCCGGCCGTTGCGCCGGGGCACATGCCGCAACCAGCGAAAACGGCAGTGAGATCAGGAACGTGCGGAATCGCATGAGGTGGGCGGGATGGGCGGTGCGATGGGAGTCGGCTGTGCCGGGGCCGCTGTAGGATGCGGGTGGGCTATGGGACCCGCCAGTGGTCTCTCTCGGTTGACCCCCCCGTGACCGGCCTGCAAGTTCTCTCTCGGCGCCAGCCCCGGCGCGAGGACTTCGATGAGGAGGTCGTTGATGGCCCGCCGATCAGCCCCCGTGCCAATCTGGTCGAACATCCTCCTCAGGACGGTGCTCTACTACGCCATTTTGGGGGTCCTGCTCTATTGGCTGAAGGGACTCTCCGTCGGCGGACTCCCGCTCGATGACGACACGGCTTCAATGATTACCGGAGTGGGCAAGAAGGCCGCGGCGAGGGGGTTGCCGGTGGAAACCGGTTCCGCTTCGCTGCACGTCTTGATCGCGATGACGAGTGCCCTCCTGTTCTCCATTCCGGTCGCGTGGATCTACACGCTGACCCACAAGAAGAAAGGGTGGAAACAGGGGACGGTGCAGAGCCTGGTGATTCTTCCCGTGGTGATCGCCGGCATCGTGGTGCTCCTCAAGTACAGCCTCGCCCTCGCCTTCGGCATGGCGGCGATCGTCGCCGCCGTGCGGTTCAAGAGCGCGCTGAACGACACCAGGGACTCGGCCTTCATGCTCTGTGGAATCGGCATGGGGCTATCTGCGGGCGTCGTGCCGGAAATCGCCGGCGTGCTCTCGTTCGTGTTCAGCGCCGTCGTCGTCGGGATGTGGTACGCGGACTTCGGCCGGGCTCCGGCCGCGCTCGAGGGCAAGCTTGCGGAAGCGACGCTCGAGCGCGCGCTCGAACACGCGAGCCGGACCGGCACATTCGTCGCGCGCATGGACGACGAAGTCTTCAAGTCGCTCGCCCCCGACCAGCTCGAGGCGATCGCCGACCGCGCATGGCGGCGGCGCAAGCGCAACGCGCCCGACCTCGCCGACGAAGACCGCAGCGTGACACACGAGGACTACACGTCGCTGCTGCGAATTCGCACCGCCTCACCCGACAAGCTGCGCGACGCGGTCGAACCGGAATTCGCGAACCTCTTCAAGCGCTGGCGGTTCGGCGACGTCCTGCATGAAGACGACGGACTGCACACCGTCGAATACGCGGTCGAACTCGGCAGCACGGTCACTCCGGGCGTCGTGAGCGATACGCTCCGCGGCGTGGCCGCGAATCACCTCGTGCGACTGGAGCTCCGATGAACTCTCGTCATCGCCAAGTCGTGATCACCACGATCGCCGCGATCACGATTGTCGCGCCGCGCGCTCACGCGCAGCGCCTCTTCCGCACCGATTCGACGCTCACGGTGACGATCACGACCGACCTCGGCCCCCTGTTGAAGCAGCGCGACAGCCTCGAGTTGGTGAAGCACCCGGCGGTGTTCTCGTACGATGCCGACGGAAAACCGGTGAGTGTGCGCGTCAGGCTGCGCGCGCGCGGCCATTTCCGGCGACAGGCGCACAACTGCGACTTCCCGCCGCTCTGGCTCGACGTGAAGTCGTCCGACGCAAAACAGACGGTGCTGTCGGGGCTGAACAAGCTGAAGATCACCACCAGCTGCAGGCCGAAGTCCGCCGAGTACGAGCAGTACATCCTGCAGGAATACGCCGTCTATCGCGCCTACGCCGCGCTCACCGACGCCAGCTTCCGCACGCGACTGCTGCGCATCACGTATCGCGACACGGCAGGCAAGGTCGCCCCGATCACGACATGGGGATTCTTCACCGAGGTTGCCGAGGACGTCGCGAACCACCTCCAGCGGAAAGTGCTGCCGGCGAAGGGTGCGAAATTCGCCGACCTGCAGCCCGAACCACTCTCACTGCTCAGCGTGTTCGAGTATTTCATCGGAAACACCGACTGGTCGATCTCCGGCCTGCACAACATCGCGCTGCTGCAGGACAGCACGGCCGAAGCGATACCCGTCGCGTTCGATTTCGACTGGACCGGCGCGGTCGACGCGCGCTATGCGTTTCCTGACAAGACCCTGCCGATCCACAGCGTCACGGAACGGCTCTACCGCGGCAATTGCATGACGCCGGACCAGTTCAAGAGCGTGATCGACCGGTTCCGCTCGAAACGCGCGGCGATCGATGCGGTGTTCACTCAGCTGCCGCAGCTCGCGCCCGACCGCGCGAAGTCGATGAAGCGGTTCTTCGACGACTTCTGGAAGCGGACCGACGATCCCCGCGGCCTCCAGAAGGAATTCGCGGGAGACTGTCAGAAGGCCGGGAATTAGCCCTGGACCAAGTCAGCCGATCACCGTCGCGAGAATGCCGAGTCCGCGTTCGAGATCCGCACGCGTCATCACCAGCGGCGGCAGAAGCCTCAGCGTGTGTTCGCCGGCCGAACAAATGAGCAGGCCCGCGTCGAGTGCGCGCGCGACCACGTCCTTCGCGGGATCCACGATGTCGATGCCCCACATGTAGCCTATGCCGCGCACGGCGCGCACCTTCGCCGAACGGTCCGCGATCTTCTGCAGCGCCTTTCGCATCCACGCGCCGTTGCTCTTCACGTGCGCGAGCATTACGGGATCGCTCAATCGGTCGAAGACATGCAGAGCCACGTGCGAGAGGAACGGTCCGCCCCCGAACGTCGTGCCGTGATCCCCCGGCTGCATGGTGTCCGCGACGTCCTTCGTCGCGAGGATCGCGCCCATCGGCAGGCCGCCGGCCATGGGTTTCGCGACGGTCAGGAGATCCGGCTCGATGCCCGCCTGTTCGTGCGCGAGGAACGTTCCCGTCCGCCCGTAGCCGCACTGGATCTCATCCAGGATCAGCGCGATACCCCGCGACCGCGTCAAATCACGCAGCGCCTGCAGGAACTCGTGCTCGAGCACCCGAACGCCGCCCTCGCCCTGCACCGGCTCCGCGATCACCGCGGCGACCGTTTGCGGATTGAGGGCCGCGTCGAGTTCCTCCATGTCGCGCTCGACGATCGAGATTCCGCCCGCGAGCGGGCGGAAGGGCGCGCGATACGCCGGACGGTCCGTCGCCGCGAGTGTCCCGAACAGTCGCCCATGAAACGCGCCGCGGAGGGAAATTATTTCGTGCTTCGCCGCGCCGCCGGTGGCGCGGCCCCAGCGCCGCGCGATCTTGAACGCGCCCTCGTTCGCCTCGGCTCCCGAGTTGCAGAAGAACACGCGGTCGGCGAAGGTGCGCCCGACCAGCTTCTCGGCGAGCCGTTCGCCCGGGCCCGTGCGATAGAGATTCGAGACGTGCACGAGGCTTCCTTCGATCGCCTCTCGCATCGCGCGCTCGAGTCCCTCGTCGGCGTAGCCGAGCGCGTTCACCGCGATGCCGGCGACGAAATCGAGATACGCCTTGCCGTCCGCGTCGAACAATTCGACGCCGGCGCCGCGTACGATCTCCATCGGTGGTTGGCGATACACACCGAGCAGCGCATCGGTAGCCGGGACAGCGGAGAGTGCAGTCGTCATCGCGGGTCTCATACGGGAGAGGGAGAGAGCACAACGCGGGTCCCGGCATCGGGATTTCCGATTCCATCGAGTCCGGCGATCCGCACGCGCGCGACGCCACCGTGCAGCGCCGCCGCCGCGGCCTCGAGTTTCGCGGCCATACCGCCGGTGGCGACGCCGCTCGCGACGAGTGATTCCGCCTGCTCGAGGTCGAGCGAGGGAATCACGGCTCCGTCGTCGAGCACGCCGGGAACGTCCGCGACGAGCACGAGCTCGTCGGCTGCGAGTGCGCCCGCCAGTGCGGCAGCGGCGTCATCGCCGTTCACGTTGAGGCCGCTGCCTGCGATGCCGTCGTCATCGGCGTCGCGCGCAAGCGGTGAAATGACGGGAACGAATCCGCCGGCGATCAGTTGAAGCACGATCGACGGATCCACCGTCACGGTTCCGCCGACGCGTCCCATCGCCGCCGGGTCGGTCGCGTGTGCGCGAAAAAGCATCGCGTCCTCGCCGCTGATCCCCGCGGCGCGCACGCCGTGCGAGAGCAGCATGGCGACGAGGCGCTTGTTGATCGTGCCGGACAGGACCATGCGAACGATTTCCAGGTCCGCCTCACTCGTGACGCGGCGGCCTCCGCGGAAGGCCGGTTCGAGTCCAAGCCTGCGCTGCAGCGCCGACACTTCGTCGCCGCCGCCGTGCACCACGCAGAGCGACGCCGCCGAACTGCCTGCGGCGCGCGCCGCCGCTGCGAGCGCGGGGCCGAGGCGCGCGTCGCCCTGCGCGCGCCCGCCGATCTTCACCACGCGCATCATGTGGGCCTCATGGCTGCTTCACGCGGGAAGCCCCATCGTTTCATCGAGGCCGAGCATCAGGTTCGCGTTCTGCACGGCCTGTCCCGCCGCGCCCTTCATGAGGTTGTCGATCGCGGAGAACACGAGCAGCGTCGGCGTGCGCACGTGCGCCACCGGCATCACCGCGATGCGCGCGACGTTGCGATGCGCCACGTGACGCAGTTCCGGTGGTTCCTCCACGAGTTCGATGAACGGCTCGTTGGCATACCGCTTGATCCACGGCTCGAGGGCCCGCGGCAACTCGCGCGCGAGCGGAACGGTCATGGTCGCGAGGATTCCGCGCGCTGCGGGCAGCAAATGCGGCGTGAAGAGCAGGTCCACGTCGACGCCCAGCTCGGAAACCATAGCGCGCATCTCGTTGAGATGGCGATGCGTATTTCCCGTTCCGTACGCGCGAAAGTTCTCCGTGACTTCGCCGAACAACAGGTCCGTGCGCGCGCTGAATCCCGCGCCGGTCACGCCGCTCGCCGCGCTCACACCGATGGTCGCACCCCTCGCGACGAGGTCCTGCTCGAGGAGCGGCAACAGCCCCAGGAGGATCGCGGTGGGATAGCATCCCGGGTTCGCGACGAGATCCGCGCCGCGAATCGTGTCGCGCCGCGCCTCCGTGAGCCCGTACGGCACGGCATTGCTATCGTTTCCGATTCGCAAATCCGCGGAGAGATCGACGGCCTTCGCTCCTGCGGCACGCGCACGTTCAACCCACACCTTCGATGCACCATGCGGCATCGCGCTGAATACGAGTTGCGCGCTTGCAAGCGGCGCGTCTTCCGTGGCGATGAACGTGACTCGTCCACCGCCTGGCAGCTCGGCGGATTTTCCACGTTGTTCGTTGGCAGTGGCAAAGGCGAGAGAAAGCCGCGGATGGCGCTCCACCAGCGCGCACAGTTCGCGGCCCGCATATCCACTCGCCCCGAGCACACCGATCGGGATTCTATGCATTATACAATGCATAATATTGCATTCGAATTCTGTCAACCTCGCCTTACGTTCGCGTCCGGGTGGCGCTATGCTGTGCGGGTACCCCGGAGAGATGCGATGAGCCAGAAACGGGAACGCCAGCAGGTGGTTCGGGAGCTCGTTGGGACACGCACCGTCGGCAGCCAGGAAGAGCTCCGGCAGCTGCTCGCCGAACGCGGTTGGGAGGTCACGCAGTCCACGCTTTCGCGCGACATGCACGACCTTCGCGTGGCGCGCGTGCCGACTCCCGGCGGCGTCCGCTACACCACTGCCGACACGTCTGCGGCGGCGGAGAATCGCGCGACGCTTGCTTCGCTCGTGCCGCAGCTGTTCCAGCGGCTCGACTTCGTGCGCGAACTCATCGTGGTGAAGACCGTCGTCGCGGGTGCGCAGCCGATTTCCGAGGCAATCGATTCCGAAGGCAGCCCGGACGTGCTCGGCACGATCGCCGGTGAGAACACCATCCTCATCATCTGTCGGTCCGACGCTGCGCGCGAGCGCGTGGCAAAGCGACTTCTTGCTCTCGCGCGCAAGTAAGCCGGCGGCCTCCTCTTGCCTACGCATATTTATGTGATTAGTATGCGGTTATTCCGCCTGCTTATTCATTGAATCCAGGGAGCTTTCGTATGCGCACCATCGCCCTCGCCTACTCGGGCGGCCTCGACACCTCGATCATCGTTCCCTGGCTGCGCGAGCACTACGACGCCAAGGTCATCTGCGTCGCCGCCGACATCGGCCAGGGCGAGGACGAGCTGAAGGGCGTGCGCGAAAAGGCGATCGCGTCGGGTGCCGAGGAGTGCTACGTCGAGGACCTGCGCCTCGAATACGTTCGCGACTTCATCTGGCCCACGCTGCGCGCCGGCGCCGTGTACAACAGGAAGTACCTGCTCGGCACCGCGATGGCGCGCCCGCTCATCGCGAGGAAGCAGGTCGAGGTCGCCCGGAAGGTCGGCGCCGACGCCCTCTCGCACGGCTGCACCGGCAAGGGAAACGACCAGGTGCGCTTCGAGCTCACATACATGTCATTCGCGCCGGATCTTCCCGTCATCGCGCCGTGGCGCATGTGGGACATCAAGAGCCGTGAAGACGCGCTCGCCTACGCAGCCGCCCACAACGTGCCGGTGTCGGCGACGACCGCGAAGATCTACTCGCGTGACCGCAACATCTGGCACATTTCGCACGAGGGCGGAATCCTCGAGGATCCGAACAGCGTTCCGCCGAAGGACCTCTTCATGCTCACGACGGATCCGGCCGATGCGCCCGCGACACCGGAAGACGTCACGATCGGATTCGAGCAGGGCACGCCGACGACCGTGAACGGCGAGCGGCTCGACGCCGTCGCGCTGCTCACGAAGCTCAACCAGATCGGCGGCAAGCACGGCATCGGGCGTGCGGACATCGTCGAGGATCGCCTCGTCGGCATGAAGTCGCGCGGCGTGTACGAAACGCCGGGCGGCACCCTGCTCTACACCGCTCACAGCGAGCTCGAGATGCTCGTGCTCGACCGCCGCACGCTTGCCGCGAAGGACCTCATAGCGCCGCGGTACGCGGATCTCGTGTACGAGGGACGCTGGTGGACCACCGAACGCGAAGCATACGACGCGTTCGTGAACGTCACGCAGGGCCGCGTCACCGGCACGATCACCCTGCGGCTTTGCCGCGGCACCGTCACGATCGCCGGACGCGCGAGCAAGGAAGCGCTGTACGACGAGCGCTTCGTGACGTTCGGCGAGGACGATGTGTACGAGCAGAGCGACGCGGCCGGCTTCATCCGTCTGTTCGGCCTCGCGCAGCGCGTGCGCGCCCTGAAAGACCTTGAGGCCGCCGGCGATGCCAAGGCCGCAATGGCGCGCAGCGTCGCGTCGACGAAGCCGGACGAGATCGTCGCGGGGGTATGACACCCGCGCGCGGAAAGAAACACGAGGCAGGCTCGCACAAGCTCTGGGGAGGCCGTTTTTCCGGCGGTCCCCACCCCGCCCTCGACGCCGTGAATCGCTCGATCGCCGTCGACTTTCGTCTCTGGCCGCACGACGTGCGCCTCTCCAAGGCATGGGCGGCGGCGCTCGCGCACGCGGGCGTGCTCACGGCGCGTGAGGGCGCCCAGATCGCGAAGGGACTCGACGCCGTCGCCGCACGGATAGCACACGGCGAGAAGCCGGTCGCGACCGACGAAGACGTGCACACGATGATCGACCGGCTGCTGCACGAAGAGGCCGGCGTCGTCGCATCACGCCTGCACACCGGCCGTAGCCGCAACGATCAAGTCGCCACGGCCACGCGCCTCTGGACGATGGAAGCGTGCGATTCGCTGGACGTGCTGATCGTCTCGCTGCAGCGCGCGATGGTCGCGCAGGCCTCGCGCCTGAAGCGCGCGGTCATGCCGGCATACACACACTTGCAGCGCGCGCAGCCGGTGAGCGGCGCGCACTGGATGCTTTCGCATTTCTGGCCGTTGCAGCGCGATCGCGAACGCCTTGCTGCGGCGCGTGCACGCACGGCATCGCTGCCCCTCGGTTCGGGTGCGATCGCGGGCTCGGCATTCCCGATCGCGCGCGCACGCCTCGCGAAATCGCTCGGCTTTTCCACAATCTCACAGAACAGCATCGATGCCGTCGGAGATCGTGACTTCATCGCCGAGGTGCTTTTCACGCTCGCGCTGGTCGGTGCGCATCTCTCGCGACTCGCCGAGGACCTGATCCTGTTCGGCTCGAGCGAGTTCGCGTTCGTACGATATGGCGACGGATTCTCGACCGGATCGTCGATGATGCCGCAGAAGCGGAACCCCGACGCGCTCGAGCTCGCGCGCGGGTCGAGTGCCCGCATGCTCGGCGACCTGGTCGCGCTCCTGGCGACGATCAAGGGCCTGCCAAGCGGATACAACAAGGACCTGCAGGAAGACAAGCGCACGCTGTTCGACGCCGCGGACGGCATGACGCTCCTGCTGCCGGCCGTAGCGGGGTCACTCGAAGCACTCACCTTCGACGCGGATCGCATGAAAGCCGCGGTGACGAGCACGATGATGGCGACCGACCTCGCGGATTACCTCGTGCGCAAGCGAGTCATGTTTCGCGAGGCTCACGGCGCCGTAGGCCAACTCGTGCGCGAGGCAGAGGAGAAGCGCTGCGAACTCAGCGCGCTCCCATTCGCGTCGTTCCGCGCTGCCCACAGCGAGTTCGACACCGACGCGATGTTGGAACTCTCCCCGCTCACCTCGCTCGGCCATCGCGAGATCGAAGGGGGCACAGGGCCGAATGCCGTGAATCGGCAGCTCTCTGCAGCGAGAGCAGCATTACGTGCAAACATTTGATTGCATACGCAATCAAACAACTTCAAGTTATTGACGTTAGTGCGTTGATATTATAATATCCTCTTAATTGAGGATATTATGAAAACGCTCTCGACCAACGCATCTGCGACAGCGCTCGGAGTTGACCGCAAGACACTAGACAACGTGCTTGCGCGGGAAGGTCGGTCGCTCATCGGCGCGGGAAGCCGAGGCCGAAGCCGGCGAATCTCGATCGATATGCTCGAGCGAATCGCGGTCGCGCTGATCCTCAATCGAGACTTGGGCGTCAGCATCGCGAAGGGACTTGCACTCGCCGAGAAGGTCGTCGACTCGCCTTCTTCTCAGGTGAACGTCGGATCGCTGAGCACGCTTACGTTCGACCTGCCGCGTCTTCGCAAGGCGCTCGAGCGCTCGATCGACGAGACCCTTGAGGGCGTCGCAGAGCGGATCAGGGGCCGACCACCGAGATCCTGAAATGAAGCGGGGCGTCTCTTTCGAGGCGCCCCGCCGTGTGTCTTGGTTCAGCGAACCAGATCAGCCGCCAACCTTGGTGACGTTCTCCGCCGCCGGACCCTTCTGGCCCTGCACGATGTCGAATTCGACCATGTCACCCTCGGCAAGCGACTTGAAGCCACTGCCCTGGATGGCGCTGTAATGCACGAAGCAGTCCTTCTGCCCGTTGTCGGGCGTGATGAAACCGAACCCCTTCGCGTCGTTGAACCACTTCACCTTTCCGGTCGTGCGCATTCCCATACTCCTGTGTGGTGATTGATGCAGGGAGCGGAAACACGCCGACCCTGACAATCCGTTCTGCCCGGGTCCGATGAGGTCCCCCGCGCTGGACCGTTCGAGGGACCGGCCTGGCGGTGAACCGAGCCTGAATCCACGAACGCGGAGAAAGTACAAACGCCTTGGAAAAAGAGCAATAGCCGCATGGCCAATGGTCCCAGGCGCCTAGTTGGGGATGCTCCGGACCCCGGTCACGTAGTAATTGGTTTCACCGAAACAGCTCGTCGGGACGCCCCGGTGCTCCTCGTACTGCAGCTCGAGGCGTCCCTTCGCCATCGCGTCGTTGATTGCGTGCGCGATCGAGTCACTCCGCACGGAGAAGACGAAGATCTGCGCAAGCGAGCCGGGCAGGTTTACCATGGCGAGCTCGCCCTCCCACGTGTTGCAGATCCATCCCTTGCGAGAGAACTTCTGCACGAATCCCACCCGTTGGCCGCTCGAATAGGTGTACGTGAGCGTCACTCCCGCCCAGATGGTGAACAGCAGTGCGGGCACCGCCACCAGCGCCATGAGCGTGAGTTTCCCCCAGTTCCGTCGCGCGAAACCAGGAGTGGGAGCGGCAACGTGAGGTACAGTCTCGGGGCTCGTCATGCGGATGTCCTGAGTTCGTGAGGGCAGAGCAGGGAAGCTCGCTATTATTATCCCAAAGCGCGACTCACCAGAGGAACCAAGTGGGCTTCAAGGACCGACGCAACACCGTAACCTGCCTCGTTGGCGGAGTCCCGATCGGGTCGGGCCATCCGATCATGGTGCAGTCGATGACCAACACGGACACCGCGGACCCGAAGTCGACGGCCGAGCAGGTGGCGGCGCTGGCGCGCGCCGGATCGACGCTCGTTCGCGTGACCGTCAACAACGACGCGGCGGCCGCGGCTGTGCCGGAACTCATCCAGCGGGTCGCCGACCTCGGCGTGATCGTCCCGGTCATCGGCGACTTCCATTACAACGGACACCTGCTCCTCACGAAGTATCCGGCGTGCGCCGCGGCGCTCGCCAAGTACCGCATCAATCCGGGCAACGTCGGCAGCAAGCATCGCGACGAGAACTTCCGGACGATCGTGCAGGTGGCCATCGATCACGGCAAGCCGGTGCGCATCGGCGTGAATTGGGGATCGCTTGACCAGGATCTTCTGACGTCGTTGATGGACGCGAACGCGAAGGACGCGACTCCGCGGGACGCGAAGGACGTCTATATGGAAGCGATGATCGAGAGCGCGCTGCGCTCCGCCGCGCTCGCCGAGGAGACGGGACTCGGCCATGACCGCATCATCATCTCGGCGAAGATCTCGCAGGTGCAGGACCTGCTCGAGTGTTATCGGCGGCTCGCCGTGCGCTGTGACTACCCGCTTCATCTCGGACTCACCGAGGCCGGGCTTGGCATGAAGGGAATCGTCGCGACGACGGCCGCGCTTTCACTCGTGCTGGAGGAGGGAATCGGAGATACGATTCGCGCGTCGCTCACGCCGAGTCCCGGGGGCGATCGTACGGAAGAAGTGCTCGTGGCGCAGCAGGTGCTTCAGTCGCTGGGCCTTCGGAGCTTCACGCCGCAAGTCACGGCGTGTCCCGGGTGCGGACGCACGACGAGCACGTTCTTCCAGAAGATGGCGGAGGACATCCAGGGATATTTGCGCGAGCAGATGCCTGCCTGGCGCGAGCATCATCCCGGCGTGGAGGAGATGACAGTCGCGGTGATGGGATGCATTGTGAACGGTCCGGGCGAATCGAAGCACGCGAACATCGGGATTTCGCTGCCCGGAACGGCCGAGGATCCGAAGGCGCCGGTCTATGTGGATGGCGCCCTGAGGGTCACTCTCAAAGGCGAGGAGATCGTGCCGGAGTTCCTGGCCATCCTGAACGAGTACGTCGAGACACGGTATCCGGCTGGCGAGTAGCACGTCCAGATAGCTTGGGCGTGGCGGTGGCGCGGTTCAGGTCGAGTAGTGCTCCAGGGCTTCCGCCACGTCTCCCAGTTCCTCCAGGATTGGCCCGTTGAAGCCGACCTCCCTGAGGCGTTCGTGTACGGCGCGATACCAGCGGATCGTTCCCTCGCGTCCAACCGAGAAGCGACTCCACACCGTGTCCGGATCCAGCGTACGGCGCAAGTCGGCGAGAATCGAGCTGCCGTTGTGCACCTTGTCGGCCGCGCACACCCAGCGCGCGGACTCGCTCGCGCTCTCGAGGCGGCGCAGGTAATCGGCTTTTTGCTCGTCCTTGTCGAGCTCGTTGCCGAACTCGTCCACGCGGCGATGCGTCACCGCGAGCACGGAGTGGAGCACGCCGGCTCCAAATTTTTCGCCGATGCGCTCCTCGAGCGTCTCCTGCGTCCATCCCTCGCGCACGCAATCTTCGATGACGTCGTGAAGAATCCCGGCGATCACGGTGTCGTCATCGCGGTCGTAACGCGTCAGGATGATCGCGACGTTCGCGGGGTGGGTGAGGTAGGGCAGGGCGGTGCCCTTTCGCACCTGGCGATCATGATGTTTCGCCGCGAACGCGAATGCGTGATTGATGCGGTCGGAATAGCCCGTCACTGCCCCTCCGGAGTCGGGCGACGCACGCGCGCTGCCATGGCCTTCGTCATAAGCTCGTTGCGCGGCGCCACATGTGGCAACTCCGCGTCCCAGACTGCGAGTCCGTGCAGCACGGCTCCCGACTCGCGAAGGCGCGCGGCGGCGGCCTGCAGCCACGAGAGTCCAGTGCGTCCGACTTCAGCACAGAGTACGGTCACCGGCTTCTCGACGAGCGAGCAGACCAGCGCCAGCGACGGTTCCGACGGCGCGACGATGACGCAGAAGTCGTACTCCGCGCGGAATCGCGCGAATTCTTCGCGCGCGGATTCCTTCGTGGCGCGATCAGGCTCGTCCGCCCTGATCGCTCCGCCGGGAATGACGTCGATGGACAAGCCGTCGCTCGCTCCGATCGGCCGCGTGACTTCCCGCCAGAGTCGCACGCCGGCGAGCGCGTCGGAGAGTCCGGGCTCGGGACGCTCGCCGTAGTATCCCGCGACGGAACTTCCCTCCGCGTCGACGTCCGCCACCAGGGTCGCGCGCGCATCGGCGGCCGCGGCGAGCGCGAGACGGCCGGCAACCGTCGCGACGACCGCGCGGTCGTCGCCGCTCACGACCACCGTCCTGGTGCGAGTTCCCGTCGCCGTGAGTCCGAGATAGAGCATGCGGAACGGATCGATGCCGCCGACGCGCGGCGCGCGATCCGCCTCGCGCACGACGGCGAGGATCGGCGCGCGCGCGACGCGTTCGGCTTCACGCGGCGTGGCGAGCGTGGGCCGGTTGAGCTCCGCGGAAAGATTGAACGAGAATCCCGCGATTACGGCGAGCACCATCGCGGCGAAGAGCATCGCGATGGGCGGCACGCGCCGGTTCGCCTGTTCTTTCGCCGCAAGGGCGCTCTGGTCGGCGGCTGCATTTCGCCTGCGGGCTGCGCTCAGCGCGGAATCGATCGTCGATGCGGCGGCGCGCGCGTTGTCGCGCACGAGGCGCGGCCCGGCCGTGTCGATGGGCACGGCGTTTCCATTCGCGGCCGCGTCGAGATCCGACATGCTGCGCGCGAGCGATCCGCGGCGGCGCACCGCGGCATCGCGGATCGCAATGCCCACGTCGTTCATGCTCGCGGTGAGATCTGCATATGGCAGGTCGGCGCCGCCTGTCGGCGCGAGCGCGGCGCGGCGCTTCTCGAGCGCGTCGAGCGAGTCGGTGAGCCTCGCCGTCCGCGTATCTCCATGCAGCGCTTTCGCCGCGGCGAGCGCGCGGTACGACGCCGGAAGCGGCGCGTTCGCCGCGCGCGCGCTCAGCGCGTCGAGTTCCGTCGCGAGGAGCTGCAGTGAATCGCGCTTGGTGCGCTGCACCGCCGTGAGGCCTGCCGGCTCGCTGGCGAGATACTCCGAGGCCAGCACAGTCGCCGTGTGCTCCGAGTCCGCGTGCGCCGACGCGCGGTGCGCGCTGTCGGCGCGCAGCAGTAGCGAGGTGGTGTCCTCGCGTTCGACTGGTCCCGCGGCGATACGCGAACCTCCACCGCCCTTCGGCACGAAGAACAGCACGACCAGCACCACAACGAAGGTCGCGACGGTGCCGACGGCGAATCGTCCGCTCCGGCGTCCCGCGAGCGCGGCGCGCGCGCCAAGCCATTCAGGGCGGGATGCGGCTGGAGGCGCTGATGAAGCGGGCATGGAGATGACGAAAGTAACGCGCTTGGTGCTGCAGCGGTGAAGCGCAAACGGGCGCCCGATGACCCGGGCGCCCGTCGCATTGAACAGTTGCGTGTGCTTACGGCGTGACCGTGACCGTTCCCTTCATGTTCATCGCGAGATGCGGCGTGCAATGGAAATCGTACTTGCCGGGCTTGATACCGGCGAACGAGATCGTGACGGCATCGCCGATGTTGAGCAGCAGCGCGCTCGAGAGCTCGCCGAGCTTGTTCGCACCCATGTTCGCGTCGAGCTGGCCCTTCACGTCGGCGGGAACCAAGGCCGGATCGAAGGCAACGTTGTGCGGCGGGATCGAGACGACCGTGAACTTGATTCCGTCGCCGGTTCTGATCGTGAGATCGGCGGGAACGAACTTATAGGCGTTGCCTTCGCCTACCATCTTCACTTCCCACGTCTTGCCCGTGATGGGGAGCGCCGTACCAGCCGCGGCCGGAGCCGCAGCGGGAGCCGCCGCTACCGGCGTCGACGCCGCAGCAGGCGTTGCATCCTGCTTGGCACCACCACCGCACGCGCCGAGAACAACCGCACTCGAGACAAGCGCTACACCGAGGAACCGCATTACTTGAGGCCTCCAGAACCGAACACAATGAATGGTTGACATGCTGAGCGCAGAGCGAATACGCAGTATGTGAAATTATTCACAATTACATC